>JANPIW010000648.1:0-6041 GCA_031425215.1 Verrucomicrobiaceae bacterium | reverse complement strand
GTTGCATCGCGCGCACGCGCTGGATGAAACCGTGGCCGACGGACCGGAGATGAAAGTCGACGAGTCCGTCGGCTCGCTAGACGATCTGCCGCGCGCGCTCGCGCTCGGCTATCGCGGCACGAGCCACAAGAACTGCAAAGGCATCGTCAAAGGCCTGGCCAATGCCGCGCTCCTGCATCTGCATCGCGCGGGGAATCCTGGCAGCGTGTTTCATCTCAGCGGCGAAGACCTCGCCAATGCCGGGCCGGTCGCGCTGCTGCAAGACCTCGCCGTCATGGCGCTGATGGGCATCACGCATGTCGAGCGCAACGGCCATCATTATTTCCGCGGCCTCTCCATGCACCCGCCCGCGCTCCAGGCCGAGGTGCTGCGCACGCATGGCGATCTCTATCGCCAGCACGAGGACGGATTCCCGACGCTGGCGATCACCGCTGGAACACTCACGCTCGATTCCGTGAACGCCGCACCCTTTGGTTTCGCAGCCAATGTGCAGCCTGAGGTATTTGAGCCGTTGAATGACTGGATCAAGCGCGGCGGCATGAGCGAGCTGTGAGCTGGCTGGATGAGCGCGGCGCATCGGCCTGATCGCGCCGCACAATACACGGCCATCCTCACGGCTTCTTGACTCGCGCGCCGCCGCCGCGAACGATGCGCGCATGGGCAAGATTCTCGCGGCGATGTCGGGTGGGGTGGACAGCAGTGTGGCCGCCGCGCTGCTGGTCCGCGAGGGGCATCATGTCGTGGGGGCGTACATGAAGAACTGGATCAACGAGGAGAACATCGCGGGCCATTGCCCGTGGATGGAGGACATCTAGGACGCGCGCGCGGTGGCGGACCAGCTCGGCATTGAGTTTCATGTCGTGAACCTGATGCGCGATTACCGCGAGAAGGTGGTGAAGTATTTGCTGGAAGGCTACGGGAGCGGCATCACGCCGAACCCGGATGTGATGTGCAATCGGGAGATGAAGTTTGGCGTGCTGTGGGACTGGGCGCGGGAGCGGGGGTTTGAATTTATCGCGACGGGGCATTATGCGCGAAATGCAAAGTGCTCAGTGCTCAGTGCTCAGTCGGGTTTCACTGAGCACTCCGTCATCCTCAAAGGTGCTGATCCCAACAAAGACCAGACGTACTTCCTTGCGATGATGCAGCCGGAACAAGTGGAGATCGCACGGTTTCCCATCGGGCACTTGCTGAAGCCGGAACTGCGCGACATGGCGCGAGAGCTGGAGCTGAAGACGGCGGAGAAGAAGGACAGCCAGGGGATTTGTTTTATTGGCGAGGTGAGGATGGAGGATTTCTTGCGCGCGTTTGTGCCGGACAAACCGGGGGCGATTGTGAATCTGGAGGGCAAGGTGATGGGCGAGCATCGCGGGCTGCATCTTTACACATTGGGGCAGCGCAAAGGGCTGCGTGTGGCATCGCCTCTTTATAAACAGGCCTATGTCGTGGTGGCAAAGCGGCATGAGCGGAATGAGCTGGTCATTGCGATAGAGCGCCCCGACACGCCGCTGCTGTGGGCGCGGCGCTGCGTGATCAGCGGGGTATCGACCACGGGTGCTGATCTCATGCAGCCGATGACGCTGAGCGCGATGCCGCGTTATCGCTCGCCTGCGGCTGCTGCGAGCTTCACGCCTTTGCAGCGCGAGGACGGACTGGCGGCGGAGCTTGTCTTTGATGAACCACAGCGCGCGCTCACTCCCGGACAAATCTGCGCGCTCTACGATGGGGAGCGGCTGCTGGGAGGCGGGGTGTTTGAGAGCGTGAGGTATGAGTGACGAAGTGCTCAGTGCTCAGTGCTGATGCCATCGCAAAAAGTCATCCATCATGCCTGATCTAAATGAATGACTGGGTAAATAAATCCATTCTGCTTCCATCTGCCTTTTTACGGTGGCGTCAGTGTTGAGTTCTCAGTGCTTGTGGTGCATTCCAGCAAAGTTGGTGGGCTGTCCTTTTCATTCATGCCGGAGGCATGGCAGAGATTAGCCGGTGGTGCAGCGAGCCTCGGCGAGCGCAACCACCGGAGTCAGACCAAGACGCACATCAATCAAGGTCGCGTCCCGGAGGGACGCCAGAAGCGGACGGACACTTCACGCGCCCCTGCCGGGGCGCGCGCTCGAGACAGATCGCGCTGCCCGTTCTGATCCGGTGGTTGTGCTCGCCGAGGCTCGCTGCACCACCGGCTAATATCACGGGTGCCTCCGGCACCAATCAACCTTGTTGGAATGCACCACTAAGTTTCGCATGATTGCCTCTGAACTGAGCACTGAGCACTTCACTTCATCAGCGGCGCAATGATCGCGTCGATGTTCCCTAGTGCCGGGTTCTTGGCGACAATGAAGCCTTTCGTGTCGAGCAGGTAGAGCGTGGGCCAGTTGCGGATGTTCCAGACGGCGGAGATGGCGCCGGTGGATGATTCGTCTGCGAAGTTCTTCCAGGGCACTTGTTCTTTGGCGAGGAAGGTCTTGAGATCGGGCAGGGGATCGCTGTTCACGCCGACGATGGTGAAGGGCTTGCCGTTCATGCGCGCGTGCAGCTCTCGGAGCTGTGGGAGAAAGCCGTGGCAGGAGTGGCACCATGCGCCCCAGAAGACGAGCAGCGTGACGTTGCCCCCGTGGAGCTGGCCGAGGCGCAGCGGCGCTCCGTCCGCGTCCTTGCCTTCGATCTCGGGCGCGATCTTGCCGATGGAGAGGTTCTCCATTTCAAAGAGCAGCGCGGCGGCTTGATCGGCGGGTTTGAAGCCCTGGATGGTGACGCTGGTGAATTGCGTGACGACCTGCTGGAAGAGCGCGCTAGCTTCCTCACGCGTGGCTTTGCCTGCGGGCGTCTGCACGTTTTCGGAGTCGTTGAAGAGCAGCGTGCCGAGCGCGTGTGTGGCGGCGCATTGATCCTCGGGGTTCTTGTTGGCTTTGATGATGGCGCGCAGCACCGGCTCTGCCTGCGCGCGGGGCATGCGGTACATTTGCTGCGCGGCCTCCCACACTCCGGCGCTGCCGGCGTAGGTGGTGCCGAGGAGTTCCGTGGCGCGCGCGGCCTCGGGCACGCCGCCGGCCTGTGTGGCGAGCCAGCAGATGGCCTTCACCGCGCCGGGATCGCCGGGATGCTCCTCGGCGATCTTCAAAAGGCGCGGCGCGTAATGCTCGGGCCGCCGCGCCTCGGCGCGTATGGCGGTCTTCTCCGCGTCCGTCGTGGCCTTCATCAGCCGGGGCGTGAGGGAGCGGATGTTGTCGTTGTACTCCTCGATGAGCGCGGTGACATCGCGCAGGGTTTGTGTTTGTGCAGCAGGCTGCTGGGCGGAGAGCGATGCGGTAATGATGAGAGCGGGGATGAGCAGGCGCATGAAGTGGGGAATGAAGGGCGCGGGAGGTTGCCTTGCTTTGCCATCAGGCGCAATGCACAGAGCTGCCGCGTTTCCTGCGCAGCGCGCCGAGAAAGAGCGCGCATCCGGCGAGCAGGCACGATCCTGGCTCGGGCACGACCTCGAAGCGCAGGTAGGCGTTGTCGAAATAAGTCACGGGCACGTCGGGGCCGCCGCCGGAGTTGGGATACATCACGGTGCGCGTGGCGAGGGTGAAGGTCTGCGGCGCCATGCCGGTCGATGGCGCCTCCACGCGGTAGAGCGTCCCTGCGGCGAGTCCGTCGAGGAGGATGTTGATGCCGCCTGCGCTGTTGGTGGTGCCGGACTTCACCAGCGTGTTGGTGGCGTTGTTGTAGATGTTGATGGCGGTGCCGCCGAGACCTTCGCCGGGAGTATAGAAATGATCGGCCTGCACGCTCTCGTCATAGACCACGCCGGTGAGGAATGCGTCAGCGACATAGCTCACACCCACCACTCGGTACTGGCTGGCAAAGTGCTGCGTGGTCACGATGGGACCGGTGACATTGACATTGCCCGCGAGCGAGTCCGTCTGGAAGCCGATGCCGATCTCTTTGAAAACCGGAAGCATCATGTCGTCGCGGTGCGAGGCCGGATTCTGGATGCCGGTGCCGAAGCCGTTGCCTGCGTTCCCATCGTCGTCGCCCCAGTCGAGCGCGAAGGCGCTGTGCCCGTGCGTGGAGTTCTGCGTCGTGGCGAAGAGGGACTCGCCCAGCTCCAGGTAGTTGGGCGTGTAGCCGCCATTGATGATGCGGTCCTCCAGCGTCTGGCCGTCGAGATTGTGATCCTGGAGATCAAAGGCCACCATCACATTCGAGTACGTCGTCGCTGTGTTCCCCAGCGTGTTGTTCCAGGCCAGCGCGGGGGCAGGCGTGAGCGATGTCCACTGCGTGGCGAGCATTGAGGCGCTGGTGCCGTAGAAGTTGAGCGCCGCTGTCACGAATGGATCGTCCGATGCCGGATTAGCAAAGCTGGTGCCGGGCACCGCGTAGTTCGTCAGATGTTCCAGCTCCGCAGCCGGATTGGCGCGCATCCGGTTGATCAGCTCCAGCCAGTACTGCTGCTCCGCCGTGGGATCAGCGGGGAGGGCTGGACGCACGAGCACGACGAGACAGAGCGCGGCGATGGCGGCGGATCGTGCGGTGGAGGTGGGTTGCGGAGACATCACCACAAACTTATGGCAATTATAAGCCTCTTTCAACTACTCGGTGGCCTATTTGGCCGCCTCGGGAAACCCTGGCGAGGAGGAAAACACCTCGTCCCCCGTAGCTGTCGCCTCCGCAAAGCGCATCTCCACTCCGCCGCTGCGCGCCGCTGCCGCCATGCCTTTCTCCCTACCCATCACGCACATCGCGGTGGCAAGACCATCGCTCGTGGTGCAATCGCGCGCGATTACGGTGCAGGCGGTGCGCGTGGTAAGGCCCAGGCCAGTGCGCGGATCGACGATGTGCGAGTAGCGCTGCCCGTCGATCTCGATGAACTGATGCAGATCCCCCGAGGTCGAGACGCCGCAGTGCTGGAGGCGCAGGTGCAGCGGCTCTCCTTTTCCATCCGCCGCTGCGCCGGTGCGTATCTGCACGGGCCATCCCGACTCCCGGGGCGGCGCGGTGCCGATGGCCATGTCGCCCCCCGCGATCACGATGGCCTGGCTTATGCCGTGTCGCGCCAGCACGGCGAGGGCCTCATCCGCCGCGCGGCCTTTGGCAACGCCGCCGAGGTCGAGCAGCACTCCCGTTTTCTCCAGCGCAACCGTGCGCGCCTTCGCGTCCGCGCTCACGAGCCGCCAGCCGGTGAGCGCCTTCGCCTCCGCGATGCGGGCAGGGGAGGGCAGCTCCTTTTGCCGGCGCGAGCGTCTCCAGAGTTGCGTCATCCTGCCCGTCGTGAGGTCAAAGGCGCCATCCGTCGCCGCGGCGATCTCGAGCGAGCGCGTGATCATGCTGAGCAGATCGTCGCTCACCATGACCGGCATCTTTTCCGCGTGGCACAGTCGCATCAGCTCGCTCTGCAGATCGTAGTCGGAGAAGACACGGTTCAAGGCATCGACGCGCGCGAAGGCTGCGTCCGCGCCCACCTTCGCCGCCGCCGCGCTCGGTGCATGGAGAGACACACGAAAGATGGTGCCCATCGCGGGCCGGGAGAAATCAAAGCGCGCCGGCTCCGTGGCTGCCTGTGCAAGCAGGTGGCTCAGCGACATCAGCGCCCCCGCCCACCGCACCACGCTCAAGCGAGCGCGGCTCCGAGTCGCGCGCCCGTGCATCACATCGGCTCGCGGCCCGTCGCTTCGATGAACTGCTGGCGCAGCCCCGCGTACGCCTCCTGCCATTGGTCCACAGAGCGCTGCAGCTCCATCACCTGTTTCTCCAGCGCGAGCGTGCGCTGCGAAAGCGATGCGTCCGTCTCGCCGCCATGCCGCATTTCCTCGGGCCATTGCGTGCCCTGGAAGGATGTGCTCGCGCCGCGAATGTGATGCGGGCTGGCGGAATAAAAATCCGCGTCCATGAGTCGCGACTCGAACCCCTCGCGGCAATTGATCACCATCACGTTCTCGTCGATCTCGCCCGTGGCGAGGAACTCCTGGATCGTGCCCACGTTCGTCGGGCCGTACAAATAATTGTCCGGCATCTCGATGAGCCAGTCCATCTGCAGCTCCGCCACCATCGGCGCGCGC
>JANPIW010000647.1:0-3027 GCA_031425215.1 Verrucomicrobiaceae bacterium | reverse complement strand
TCCTGCCCACACGCAAGTCGCGCACCTTTGACTTCCAGTATGATCCAGCGGCAAACAACGGGGTAGGTCGCATCACCGTGACGCTCGATGGCGAGCCGCCATTCACGCTCGATCTCACGCCCGCGCAGCGCAAATCCGGCGCCACGTTCGACCGCTTCGGTTTGATGAGCTTCCGGCGCGGCGGACATAACAGCACGCTCTACTTCGACGATCTCACTTACACTACGCGCCGTCCCACTGACGCACCGCCGCTGCGCCACGAGCAGAAGATCATCACGGTGCCTTATCCGCCCAGCGGCCGGAAGTATTGAGAGGCAACCCCACTCGAAAAGCACCCGATGAAAACTGTCTCACGCCTTCTTTGCCTCAGCGCGGCCTTGCTCAATCTCAGCACCGTGAAAGGTGCCGATGCCGTTCCGAAACCGAGCAGGCCCAACATTCTCTTCATCCTCGCCGATGACTACGGGATCGACGGCGTTGGCGCTTACGGTTCGGATCGATTCAAGAACAAGACGCCAAATATTGATGCACTCGCGAAGACCGGCACGCGCTTCGACCGCTGTTACGCGACGCCAGTCTGTGGACCATCGCGGTGTTTGTTCATCACCGGACGCTACGGGTTTCGCACCGGAGGCTTGTCCAATGGCAGCGTCGGTCGTCCCAAGCCCGCGGAGGAACCTTCCGTCGCGCAGATCATCAAGCAGTCCGGTTATGTGACCGGCATGGCGGGCAAGTGGCGGCAAATGGGCGGGATCGCCGGCGAGTGGGGCTTTGACGACTATCGCATGTCCGATGTGGCTGCGAGCCCGTCGGAGGTGAAGAGCTACACGGAGAATGGCCGGAAGGTGCAGACTCCAGAAGGCGCATTTTATCCCGACGTGCAGCAGGCCTTTGCCTTGGAATTTCTGCGGCGGCATCGCGACCAGCCGTTCTTCTTCTACTACTCCTCGCACCTCGTGCATGACCCGATCACGGCCACGCCGGACAGCAAGCCTGACGAAACGAGCAAAGCGGCCCGCTACGACGGCTATGTCGCCTATCTCGACAAACAGGTCGGCGAACTCGTTGCGGAATTGGACAAACTCGGGCTGCGCGAGCGGACGTTGATCCTGTTTTCAGCCGACAATGGCACCGATGCTGGCGACGGCCCGATCGACGGGCGCACACAGCTCGGCAGAAGCAGTTTGATCGGCGGGCGCAGACTTTATGGCGGAAAACGCGACATGACGGAAGGCGGCACCAACGTGCCGCTCATCGCCAGTTGGAAGGGCACGACGCCAGCCGGACGCGTGCTGCGAGACTTGGTGGATTTCACAGACCTGCTGCCCACATTCGCGGAACTCGCCGCCGCACCGCTGCCGCAGGGCGTGAGGTTTGACGGCCGCAGCTTCGGACCTCAGTTACGCGGTGAGAAAGGAAATCCGCGCGAGTGGGTGTTCTCGCAGCTCGATGTCAGATGGTTCGTGCGTAACGACGGGTGGAAACTGAACGAGCGCGGCGAATTCTTCGACATGAAGGACGCGCCATTCACGGAAAAACCGGTGCCAAGTGACACGACCGATGCGGCGACCGTTGCAGCACGCCAACACCTTCAAGCAGTGCTCGCTGAACTTAACCCCGCCGCAGGCAAGACCGAACCAGCGCCGAAGAAGGCAAAGTGAATTCACACAACCAAGTCAACCCACATATCCCATGAAACAGCTCATTCTCATCCTCACCCTCTGCGTTTTCGCCATTGCAGTCTTTTCGCAAGAAACTCCCAAGCCAGCGCTGCCAAAGATCGTGCTGCTAGGCGATTCGGTCCGCGAACACTACGCACCTTTCGTCGCCGAACTGCTTGTCGGCCGCGCCACGGTGGTCACGCCAAAAACCAATGGTGGGGACACCGGCAAGTTGCTGACGAACCTCAACGAGTGGGCCATCAAAGAGCAACCCGATGTGGTCCACTTTAATTCCGGCATTCACGACACGAAACGCGATCAGAAGACGAGCAAGTACAACGTGCCGCCCGAGAAGTATGAGGCGAACCTGCGCGAGATCGTGAAGCGGCTGCGGGCAGAGACCAAAGCGAAGCTCGTGTTCGCCCTCAGCACACCACTCATCGACGAACGCTCCAAAGGGTACTGGAAAAGCCGAAGCTATCAGTTGTTCAACGCCAGCGTCATGGAGTACAACGTCATCGCCCAGCGCGTGATGAAGGAACTCGACGTGCCGGTGAACGACCTGCCCGCCGCGCTGGGCGACGCGAAAGAGTCCGCACGACTTCATGATGGCGGTGGCATCCACTTCACCGAGGAAGGCAGCAAGAAGCTCGCGGCGGCGGTGGTCTCAGCCGTCACGCCCTACTTGCCGACGCAATCCCCGACCAGAGTTCCGTCGGCGACAAAGAAGTAATCGTGTTTCGCTCGCACAAACGCCATGAGCTCGCCACGACCCACTGACCCAGGCCATGTGATGTGAAAGGTGTTAAGATATGATAGCTTGAGCCTAAGCTAAAAAGAGACCCGGATGAACCGGGCCTCTCTGCATCACGCAGACAACCCGACGTGAGTGTCGAGGAGTCCGTGGAGTGCCTCTGTGCGTTTGGGCAGCTCGGCGAGATTGCCTTCCTTCAGGCTCTCTGTGAACGCGTTGAACAGGCTCCACACGTTCCTTGCTTCAAATGCGTCATGCCGTGGCTCACGCCATTCTTGAAGCACGGGCGGGATCAGGCGGTTGGAGCAGACGCCGACATCCACGGAGCGGATGATCAGGTCGTGGGCATCGGTGTCCTTGATCTCGGCGTGTTTGTAGGCGGCGATGCGTTTGTCTTGATCGTGCCATTTACTCATGAGCAGTCCGATGGAGCGCTCGACGAGTTGCGGAAGATCGCGGACGATGAACCGCGTGTGTTTGCGGGCGAATTTGATCTCGCCGCTGAACGATAAATTGTCGCAGACGAACACGCTGGCTCCTGCGACGATGCCTGCTGGGAACGTTTTGTCGTGGCTGTTACGCAGTCCAAGGACCCAGCAATAATCTTCGCTG
>JANPIW010000646.1:0-3951 GCA_031425215.1 Verrucomicrobiaceae bacterium | reverse complement strand
CAGGCAGGCCCTGGCCGAGGAGGGTTTCGAGATGGGCGATGCAAAAGGCGTCCGTCTGATTGATCTTATGGGTGATGCGGAGCGCCTCGGGAGTAGGTTTGCGCCCCAAGCCAGCGCGGTTGAAAGCAGGGAAAAAGCAGGGAAAAAGCAGGTGAGTAACTTCATCGGCGATCTTACTCCGATTTCGCAATCTTACAAATTGGCATTGCAACAAAATCATCCACTTACCCCGTTAAGTAAGTGCCATTCCACCCTGACCCCGTTCTCCCGTTCTCGTGACCCCGCTCTCGTGACCCCGTTCTCGCCGTTCTCGGGTTGTGGATAAGGCTGACCGGGCTGCGGATGAGGCTGACCGGGCTGCGGGAGAGGCTGACCGGGCTGCCGGGTGGGCCTTTCCGACTGCCGGGTGGGCCTTGTCTGCCGCCGGGTGGGCCTTTCCGGCTGCCGTGTGGGCCTTGTCTGCCGCCGGGTGGGCCTTTCCGACTGCCGGGTGGGCCTCTCCGGCTGCCGGGTGTGGCTTTCTGGCTGCCGGGCGGGGCTTTCCGGCAGCTGGGCGGGGCTTTCCGGCTGCCGGGTGGGTTGGTGCTCAAGCGGGGTGGGGTTGTCCTGGTGGTGTCTTCCAGCAAGGTTGATGGGGTGTCCTTTTCATTCATGCTGGAGGCATGGCAGAGATTAGCCGGTGGTGCAGCGAGCCTCGACGAGCGCAACCACCGGAGTCAGACCAAGACGCACATCAATCAAGGGCGCGTCCCGGAGGGACGCCAGAAGCGGACGGATGCTTCACGCGCCCCTGCCAGGGCGCGTGCGTGAGACAGAATGCGCTGCCCGTTGCGATCCGGTGGTCCCGCTCGCCGAGGCTCGCTGCAACACCGGCTAATATCACGGGTGCCTCCGGCACCCATCAACCTTGCCGGAATGCACCACTAGCCCGGGTTTGGCCTCGGGGGCCGCGGGGTGGGTGGCATGGGTGTGATTGGTTGCTTCAGGCCGGTCTGCCCGTCCATGGTGCGGTCCGGCAAGGTCGCGCTGCATGATTTGACACCGCAGAGATGGGATCGCCGCAGAGGCTTGATGCAGAAGGCTTGTCTCCGCGGCCTTCCGATCTCTGCGGTGTTTGATCTGTGACTCCCTGGTGCTCGTGATGGCAGCGTTTGTCTGTGCGCTTTGCTGCCTTTCACTTTTCAGTTCTCAGTTCCTCCATTCAGAGGGGAGCTGAGCGAGAGGTGGAAGATTTATTTCCTGTCGCGCGCTTTCTCTTTCACCATGAAATCCATCGTCCATCACGTCCTCGCCGCTCTTTGTCTTTTTGCCTGCACCGCGTTGCGCGCGGAACTCACGGAGGAGCAGCGGCAGATGCCGCTGGAGGTGGATGTGACGGATGCGACGCGGGCGAAGATCGTGCTCATCGCGGGTGTGCCGAGCAACAAGCCGGGGCAGCATGAGTATTTTGCGGGTTGCGCGCTGATGCATCAGTGGCTGAGCGGGATGGAGGGTGTGGCGCCGGTGCTGGTGGGTGATGGATGGCCGAAGAATGAGGCGGTGCTCGATGGCGCGCGGTGCGTGGTATTCTATATGGATGGCGGGGAGAAGCTGGCCTTTCTCGATGACGCGCGCTGGCAGCGGGTGAAGAAGCTGGCGGATGCGGGCGCGGGTCTCGTGGCGCTGCATCAGGCGGTGGACTGCCCAGAGGGGCGCGCGGAGGAATTCAAGAGCTGGTTTGGCGCGGTGTTTCACAAAGACATCGGCTGTCGCGGGCATTGGGATGTGAGCTTTCCATCGGTGGCGCAGCACGCGACGACGGCTGGTGTGACGCCGTTTGATCTTTTGAAAGACGGCTGGTTGTACAATCTGCATTTTGCCGCCGCAGGTGTGACGCCGGTGCTGGCTGCGGCGATGCCGGACAAATCGCGCAGCACTGCGGATGCGAAGAGTCACGCAGGACGCGCGGAGACGGTGGCGTGGGCCTATGAGCGCGCGGGGGGCGGCAGGAGTTTTGGATTTACGGGCGCGGACTTGCACAGCAATTGGGCCAGAGAGCAGCAGCGCCGTCTTTTGCTCAATGGCATCCTCTGGAGCGCAAAGGTCGCGGTGCCGCAATCGGGCGCGTCATCGACGATACATGAGGGCGATCTCGCGAAGTGGATGGATCGCAAAATCTTCACTGCGAAACCGAAGGCGGCTGCCGCGAAATAATTTTCTGCAACCTCGCAGCCACAGCCTCTGTTTCACGCAGCCATGAAACGCATCCTCGCTCTCGCCCTCATCCTCGTCTCGCAAGCCGCCGCCCAGCAACAGCCCAGCGCGGTGGATGTCTTCCGCAACGACGACAAAAACAAAGACTGCAAGCTCAGCCCCGACGAGGTGCCCGAAGGCGCGCGCCAGAACTTCAAGAAGATCGACGCGAACAACGACGGCGGCATTTCGACCGAGGAGCTGCAAACGGTGCTGGACGCGATGCGGCGTGATCAGGGCAAGCGCAGGCCGGCCGCCGCAGCGATCATCACGCCCGACACCATCGAGGTGAGAAAAGACATCGCCTACGCCGGCACGGACAACGCGCGGCAGAAGCTGGATCTCTATTTGCCGAAGAAGCGCGCGAGCGACAAACCACTGCCGGTTATCGTCTTCATCCATGGCGGCGGATGGAAGCAAGGCGACAAGGCCAGCGGCGCGGCGCAGGTCACGCGCTTTGTGCAGGGCGGCGAGTATGCGGGCGTGTCGGTCGGCTATCGTCTGACGAACGAGGCGCAATGGCCGGCGCAGATTCATGATTGCAAGGCGGCCATCCGCTGGGTGCGCGGGAATGCGAAGGAACTCGGTCTCGACGCGGACAAGATCGGCGTGTGGGGCACATCGGCCGGCGGGCATCTCGTGTCGATGCTCGGCACGAGCGGTGATGTGAAGGAACTCGAAGGCACGCTCGGCTCATTCACGGCGAACAGCAGCCGCGTGAGCTGCGTGGTGAATTTCTTCGGCCCGGAAAACTTTGTGACGATGGTGGCGCAGACCAGCACCATGGATCGCACGACGAAGGACTACCCCGAGGCGCTGCTCATCGGCGGACGCGTTCAGGATGTGCCGGAGAAAGCGAAGGCCGCGTCGCCAGTGACTTATGTGAGCGCGGACGATCCGCCCATTCTCACCGCGCACGGTACGAAAGACCCGCTGGTGCCTTATGATCAGGCGCTGGAGCTTGATGCCGCGATGAAGAAAGCCGGTGCGAAGCATCTGCTCATCGAGATGACCGACGGCGGCCACGGCTTTCGCAACGTGATGCTCGATGCGCGCGTGAAGCGTTTCTTCGACATCCATCTGCGTGGAGTGGAGGGCGAAATTTCCACCAAGCCCATCCAGACTGAGGCGAAGCGATGATCGAAATGAAACACATCCTTCTCTTCTTCGCGGCACTGCTCTGCTCGCTGTCCGCCGCCGCAAAGCCCAACATCATTTTCATCCTCTCCGACGATCTCGCGCAGGGTGATCTTGGTTGCTACGGACAGAAATTCATCAAGACGCCGCGCCTCGACCGCATGGCCGCCGAGGGCACGCGCTTCATGCAGGCGTATTGCGGCACGAGCGTTTGCGCTCCATCTCGCACCTCGCTCATCACCGGACTGCACATGGGGCACTCGCCCATCCGCGCGAATCGCGAGATTCAGCCCGAAGGACAGAAGCCGCTGCCCGAGGGCACATTCACCGTCGCGCGTTTGCTCAAGGACGCTGGTTACACCACGGCCTGCATCGGCAAATGGGGCATGGGCATGTTCGACACCACCGGCAGCCCGCTCAAGGTCGGCTTTGATCACTTCTTCGGCTACAACTGCCAGCGCCACGCGCACAGCTACTTCCCGACCTATCTTTATAATGACAGCCAGCGCTTCGATCTGCCCGGCAACACGGGAAAGGGCGTGGGCAAAACCTACGCGCAGAATCTCATCGCCGATGAAGTGC
>JANPIW010000645.1:0-7683 GCA_031425215.1 Verrucomicrobiaceae bacterium | reverse complement strand
CCACGTGACCCAACGGCAGACTCCGCAGGTCGGCATCCGTTCCATCCGCGCCGTGAATGAGCTAGTCGGTAGGCTGATGACGCGGATTACAGCGTCCGGCAGCTTACCAGGGGCGCTGCCGCCTGACCCCAGGGACTACGCATGAACATTGAAGGCATTCAGAGCGTTGCTAAGGAAGGTGCGGCTGGAGGCGCATAAGAGGCGCTTGGCTTTGATCGACATCTTGCTGACTTCGAGTTTCAAGAGGTTGCCCGCCAGCCTGCGCAGCAGCGCCAAGTTGTGCGCCGCATTGAGTTCGCGAGTGCGGCAGCCATCCTCACCATAGGTCACGTCGAGCACCCAGTGCAGCGAGTTCTCAATGGCCCAGCGGCCCACCGCGCCGCGCAGGATGGCCTTGGCTCCAACAAGACTGCTGAGCAGATACATCGTGGTGTGGTGCCTCACCCCATGCTCATCGACGCGCCAGCGTTGCAGGCGCGCGACGCTGCGCAGCCCGGGCTACTGCGCGGCCTCTTCCTGCCAGTCGAGCCAGTCGCATACCTCCACCTTCACGTCCACCTGGCGGCCTTTGCTCCGGGTCTTGAGCTTCGCGGCGCGGATGTCGGGGACTTTGCCGCGCCGCGTTCCGGCCTGCTGGAAAAAACACTCCACCTTGGCGTGCAAGGTGGGCTGGTTTTCTTTGAGGGTGAGAATGTAATGAGCCTGCTGCGCGCTAATGGCTGCGGCCACATCCTTGTAAGTGCCCGCGGCGTCGATGCACACGGTGGAGCCTTTGATATTGAGGCTGCTGATGAAGGCGGGGAGCTGCGCGCTTTCGTTGGTGGCAGCTCCCACTGCGTGAGTACCCAGCGTGAGGCGCGCATCGGGCAGATAGGCGTTGAGTAATTTAAGCGTGGCTTCCTTGGCGGCCTTGGGACCCCAGGTGCCGCACAGGGCCTTGCCGTCGATGAGCATGAGGCGCTCTTCCAGTGAGCCTGTTCTGGCATCGGTCACGGTGCGCATGAAACGCTCCGTCTGCTCAGGGTTCAAGAGGATGAACAAGTGACGGAAGGTGTCATGCGAAGGCATCCGCGCGAGAGGCGCCCAGGAGCCGTGAGTGGTGCACCAGGTGGCCATGAGCTCGAAGGAATCAAACCCGCTGAGGGTGGCGCCGAGGGTGAAGAGCAGCAGATGCTGGAGCGGGTACTCGACATTGCCCGCCTGACGGGGATCCTCGATGCGGTTGATCTGCGCAAGGGCTGCGGTGATGTCCACGGTGCCTATGTCTGGCAGATCTAACCAAGGGGACCGAGGATGAGAGGTAGGTGAGGGAGTGCGAGGCGGAGTTTTTTTGGAGGGCATCGGCACTCTGATGCCTCGCCCCACCACTTTGTACAGCAGTTTCTATAATATCTGCCGCGCGCCTTCATGCGTAGTCCCTACGCCTGACCCCGCCTGACGGAGTCTTCGCATCTCACAGCCTTCTCAAACCAGATGCCTGCCGAGCGTCACGGCCAGGTTTCGCTCCACCACGTCGCCCATGGACTTGCAGTCGGCAAAGTCATCACACTGGTGATACTCCCCCAGTTCTTGCTTGAGCGTGGCGACCTTTTCGGGCGGCTCCGCGGGGAGGTTTTTCATGCAGCGGATCATCGCCGCGATGCGCGCCTGCTCTGAAAGATAGCGACGCGCGATGAGGCTGCGCTCCTCCTCCTGGTACTGGTGCATGGTTGGCAGATTCAGGCAGGTGGCGCATAGCTGCACCACGGGATTGTTCTCCTTGAAGAACTGCGGCAGATAGACATTGCGACGCCCCTCCCAGGACTGCTGGTCAAAGTCGATGGCACGCACACGATACTGCACCTCCTCGAAATCAGGCGTCATATCGACGACGTAATTGTAGCTGCGCATGTCGCCCAAGAGCCGAATGAAACAGCGCTCGGAAAACTTCACAAACTCCTTGGCAATGCGCACTTTGTTGATGTCGGCGCGCTCGAGATAATCGCGGATGAAGACATCGCCCGGCACGCCGGCGATGTGCTCCTCAATAAGCGTGCCGCTATGGGCGAGATAGTTGATGCGATTGGGCGAGAGCAGATGCTCAAGCTCCAGGCCATAGATGCGGGAGGCGTCGGCTATCTTGACGTAAAAATGATCATAGTTGTCGTTGTATTGGTTCACGATGCGGACGCGGAATGGGCGCGAGTTGCCGAACTCGCAGTAGTCCACGCGCTCGACGAAAAGGTGCGGCACGGCAAGGAACTCGCCTGTTTTCAGCAAGGAATAGATGCTCGTGAGCTTGGGGTACAGCTCGCGCTGCACCTCGGGCGGATAGAGCACGCTGGCCCAGTAAGTGGGGTTCTGGTTCCTGTCGTAAAGCGGATAGCGCTCGCTGAAATCAAACAGATCGCGATAAGTCGCGGGCAGGGAGAATAAGCGGTCAAACTGATCGAGATAGGAGATCAGCTCCTCGCTGAGCGGGATGAACTCCTTGCGCTTCGAGATGGAAACCATGCGCGTGGAGCTTTGCATGTGCCGCGTGGCCGCCTAGCGGACGACCTTCGGCGCGTCTCGCATCAGATACCGCAGCTTGGTTTCCTCGATTCGCAGTTCCGCTTCCAGTTGGATGAGCCTTGCCGACAGCGCATTCCGGCCTCTTTCCAGGTCCAGTGCGTCCATCTTGCGGTTTTTAGCGTCATAGGACACCCTGTTAGTCTCGGCTATTTCTCTGCGCACCATCTGAACCTCGGCGCTCATTTCCGCGATTTGCTTTCTCTGCGCGGCGACTTTGGAGTCAAACATGGCGCGTGCCGACGTGGCATTCTTGGGCGCTGCAGAGATGGATGCAAACCGGGTCACATAGCGGCTCTGGCCGGGCTTCTCGTAGGCAAACATATCCTGGAGATTCTGCGGGAGTGACTCCCAACGGACCTTGTCCGTGCCAGCGTCATGCAGAAACGCAATCATATCTTCGGTGACCTGCCGCACCTTCACATTCATAAATGTCTTGCCGTCTGCGACAAAGTTTCCTATCGACATCCCCGGCGCGCGCTCGCGGATGCTGAGCTTGTACTGCGAGCGGTAGGATGTGAATTCCTTCTCGAGGTTTTCCAGCGCCTTGCCAGCCGCGTCGAGATCAGCCTCGAGCTTGATGTTCTGTTCCTTTAGCACGTCCTTCTCCTTGGTGATCGTGTTCATCTGTAGTTTCAGCCGGGACAGCTCGCCTTGAGCCTGCGTCTGCCGGTCTTCAAGCGCCTTGATCTCCTCTCTCAACAGCGCGCTCTGCGAGTCATCCTGATTGCAGGACGAGAGGACGAGGGACACGACCATGCTGATGGCACAAACAAATCGGAGAGAGCGAAGTTTCATGGGTAGTGGAAGCGGGATTGGGCTTTCTGCGCCCTTTGACATGGAAAGAATGGTAAGGAGTACCGCTCTGCATGGCAAGTTCGTTTTCCGTCATTCCAACAAGGATTCCAAATCAGCGTCGCGCAAGCCCTCCATCATCGGGTCACTGTCACTCACCACGCTCTCAACGAGGCCTCGCTTCTTTGACTGCAAAGCCAAAATTTTCTCCTCGATGGTGCCGCGGGTGACGATGCGCGCCGCAGTCACGGTTCGCGTCTGGCCCATGCGGTGCGCGCGGTCGATGGCCTGCGCCTCCACGGCCGGATTCCACCATGGATCGAGGAGAATGACATGATTGGCCGCTGTGAGATTCAGCCCGTAGCCGCCCGCGCGCAGGCTGATGAGAAACACGCGGCAATCAGGCTCGCCCTGGAATTTCCTCACCTCGCCGGCGCGATCCGTGGTGCTGCCGTCGAGGTAAGCAAAGCCCAGCTTCTCCGCCTCGATCACATCGCGCACGAAGCGCAGATGCTTCACGAACTGACTGAAGATGATGACCTTCCCGCCGTCATTGATCACCTCGTTCACGCGCTCCAGCCACGCCGCGCTTTTGCACGAGAGATCAGCCGCGTCCGCGCCATCGGTCATCTTTTTCGGCAACGCCGCGAGCCGCAGATCGCAGCAAACCTGACGCAGGCGCAGGAGCACGGTGAGCATCGTCATGCGCGCCGACGCGCCGGATCTGCGCCTCGCCTGCCTGATCTCATCGCGCCCTTCCTCGATCACGCGGCGGTACACCTCCGACTGCATCGGTGAGAGATCGCACCAGATCACCTGTTCGATGCGCTCCGGCAGTTCCTTGAGCACTTGCGCCTTGGATCGACGGAGGAAAAACGGCGCGATCAGCCGCTTCAACCTCGAAGCTGCGGCGCGTCCCGCCTCCGATCCCACATCGCGCATCGGCGTCTCAAAGCGCTCACGAAAAACCGCGCGGCTGCCAAGATAACGCGGCGCGAGGAATGCGAATATGGACCACAGATCGCGCACACCATTCTCCAGCGGCGTGCCCGAGAGCGCGATGCGTGTGCCGGCCTGGAGCTGGCACAGCGCCTTCGCTGCCTCGGTGTCTGGATTGCGGATGTAGCTCGCCTCATCCACCACCACCGCAAGGTAGCGCGTCTCCTGAAGAAAGGCCGCGTCGATGCTCGCGAGCTGGAACGTGGTTATTAGTACATCCGCTTTCTTCATCTCCTCCGCGCGCTGTTTGCGATCCGGCCCGCTCCAGATCGCGACGGAAAGCTCCGGTGCGAATCGAGTAAGTTCATCCTTCCAGTTTCCGAGCAGCGACTTCGGGCAGATCACGAGCACCTGGCCTCGCTCCCGCGCGCGCAGCAGCTTCATCATTGCAATGGCCTGCACCGTTTTTCCCAATCCCATGTCATCGGCCAGCAGACCGCCCATGCCCGCGCGCGCGATGGCATCGAGCCAGCGCACACCTTCCGCCTGATACTCGCGCAACCGCTCCGCCAGCGTGCCCAGCTCAGGCTTGATCGCCGACCACGCCCTCATCTCGCGCGATGATCCCTCGCGCCGCGTGAGGTAATCGAGATAAACCCGTCGCACACGCGCTCCCTCGGCCAGCATCTCCACATCCACATCGCGCAGACTTTCCTCAAATGCATCGCATGCCTCCGCATCGATCACATAGCGCGCGCCGCCCTTCGCAGGCAGCGCGCCACGGCCCGCGCGGATCATCTGCATCACGTCCTGGCGCGACACGCGAAAGCCATCCGCCGCCGTGTAGCCCAGACCGAGATGCAACCAGTCATCGCCCGCATCGGAGGCGGGCGTCACCTGCGGCCGCACACGCATCCATCCGCGCGTGCAGGTGAGCCAGCGCTCTGATTCGATGACGCGATATTTTTCCTGCAACCTCGGCAGTACGCTCGCGAAAAAGCGCAGCACCTTGTCCGCGCCTTGCAGCCGCCAGCGTCCATCCGGCACCGCCGTGAAACCTTCCTTCTCCAGCGCCGCCATCGCCGCGCGCTCTGCCGCCGCATCGCGCGCATAAAACAAATGGCTCGAAGCTGCGTCGCGGATCGGGAAGAATTCATCCGCGCTTTTCGCGGCAACATCCCAGCGCTTGTCGCCAAACACCACGGCGATTCTGATCTCCGCCACCTGCGCCGAGCCATCGAGCTGCATCTCAAACGCACATGGCGCAGGCAGCACGCGCAGGCGCGAGAGCAGCGGCCCTTCGAGGCTCGGCAGAAACGCATCGTCAAGCGCAGGCATCGCGCGCACCAGCCATTGCATGGTCCCAGGCACAGGACCGCGCATCGCCGCCAGTTGATTCAGCAGCATCCCTGCATCACCCGATGACTCGGTGCGGAAAACCGTCCGCGTCTCATCGCACCACCACCAGCGCGCCGTTGATTTCTCCTCTGCGAACACCGGCGTGATCGACGCGCTCGCGAGCCGCATCATGACGCTCTCACCATCATCGCTCGTCACCGTCAGCGGCAGCCGCATCGTTTCCGCCGCGACGACCACGCGGCTCTCCGCATCCACATCGCGCGGCTTGCCACGAAACACGCGCGGATGCTCGCCGAGCGCCCGCAAAAGCCCGCCGAGCGACGCGCGATCCAGCGTCAGCGGCGTGGTGGCACAAGGAAGCCCCTGCCCTGCCAGCCAGCTTCCCAGACGCGCCTCCACCGTTTCACCACCAGCCTCCCATTTTAGAAACGCCGACGCACGCCCTCGCGTCTCCATCGCCGTGAGCGCATCGTCAGAAATGAAAACCGTGAACTTCCCCTGCGGACCACTCACCACACTCGGCACCGAGCACTGAGCAATGAGCACTTCCTTTTTCACCAGCGCCCCCGAGATCACCGCCAAAGCCACCGCCAGCGAGTGCTCGCACATGACCCCGCGACCACGCGCCACCGGGCATGTACAGAGATTCTCCACATCCGACCTGCTCTTCACACGCAGCCCCGCACGATGCTTGATTTTCCCGCCGCCGACTGTGCCACGCACGGTTTCGCCATCGCGCGCCGCATCACGCACCGCGCCTGCGGACACGAGTGATCGCGCGGCTTTGAGCGCCGCCCAGCCACCGATCTCTCCAAGCCATTTTTCTGTCATCTCCATTTCTTCGCTGGCAGGGCGCACTGTTTGTGTTTAATAGCGCCCCCTTCAAGCGCTTATGCGGATCGTCGCCATTTCCAATCAGAAAGGCGGAGTGGGAAAAACCACCACTTCCATCAACCTCTCCGCCGCCCTAGCGACGCGCGGCCAGCGTGTGCTGCTCATCGACCTCGATCCGCAGGCCAACACCACCAGCGGCCTCGGCTTTGAGCAGGAGGAAGGCCAGAATCTCTACCCGTGCCTCGTCGGCGACACCGATCCCGCCAGCGTCATCACCGCCACCGCCACACCCGGCCTGAGCATCATCCGCGCGCATCAAGAACTCGCCGGTTGCGAGATCGAGCTGGCGCAGACCGGCACACATCTCGTGCGCTTGCGGCAGGTGCTCGACAAACTCCGCGCCACGGATCAGTTCGACTTCATCATCATGGACTGCCCGCCCTCCCTCGGCGTGCTCATGACCTCCGCTCTGTCCGCCGCCGACGAGCTGCTCGTCCCGATCCAGTGCGAGTACTTCGGCCTCGAGGGCCTGTCGAAAATTGTGCAAGTCGTGCAGCAGATTCGCGATTGCGGCGCCAATCCCGGCCTCCAGCTCGAAGGCATCGTCATGACCATGTTCGACAGTCGCGCAAACCTCGCTCAGCAGGTCGTCAACGACGTGCGTAACTACTTCACCGAGATCGTCTATCAGACCGTCATCCCCCGCTCCATCCGCCTCGCCGAAGCGCCAAGCTTCGGCAAAAGCGTGCTCGAATACGAGCCAAACGGCAAAGCCGCGCAATCGTATCGGGCGCTGGCCGATGAGTTTCTCGCACGACGCGCGACGAAGTGAGGATTTTGGCGCAGGCAGCAAATCTCACCGCAAGACCACACAAGTCCTTGAGCGTTGGTGTGACCTCGCTGACACTCACAGTCTTCAATGCGCGACTACTTCATCCGCCGCTTCCTGCTCATTATTCCGACGCTGATCGGGGCGACGATGGTTGTCTTTTTCATCACGCGCATCACGCCGGGCGGGCCGCTGGAGGCCGCACTGCGGCAGGCGGCGGCGCAGCAGAGTGAGCGTGGGATGAAGGACGCGGGCGCTTCGCTCAGCGAGGAGCAGAAGGAGGAGATGGCGGCTTATTATGGTTTCGACCGGCCATTTCTTCCCGCCTACCTCGCGTGGCTGGGCCTCTTGCCAAAGGAAGGGGACAAGCAGTTTAT
>JANPIW010000644.1:0-3868 GCA_031425215.1 Verrucomicrobiaceae bacterium | reverse complement strand
TTGCCGTCGCTGCTGAGGATGTCATTGAGCGCGACGGGCATTTGCAGGGATTTGTGGCGGTCGTTCAAATCGCCGCCCGTGTCGGGATCGCGATCATCATAGTGCTCCTTCACTTTCATCTCGCCCGTCTTCGCATCGAGGCGGTAGAACCATAGGCCGCCATCGAGGAAACAGGAGTGACCCGCGATGCAGCTCACGAGTTCGTTTTCAACGAGCACGCTGCCATGCACGGGCCACACGCTTTCCATCATCTCCCATGCGCCGTGGCTGAGCATGACGGGCGCGGCCTGGAATTTCCAAATCAGCGCGCCGTCTTTTGCGCGAAGGCAATAGACATTGCCGTCCTTGCCGCCGAAGAACACGCGGCCTTTCCAATACGAAGGCGGCGAGTCGATGCGACCGCCGGCGATGAAGTGCCACGCCTTTTTGCCCGTCGCCGCGTCAAAGGCGTGCAGCGTGTGCTTGTCCACCTCGGAAACAAAGGTCAGGCCCGCTGCTGTCGTGCTCGTGCTCAGCGGCGGTGTGAGTTTTACTTCCCACGCCATGCCGAGGTCTTTCTTCAAATCCTGATCGGAGAATCCGCTGCGCGCATTGTCAGCGCGATACGTCGGCCAGTCGCCTTTCGCGGCGTCCAATTCGTCGATGGCATCCGCATACGCAGCGCCTTTGGTGAGACGCGCGGTGTCCGGCGTGTTCGCGGGGATCGGGAAACGCGCGGGTGCCGCCATCGCAGCCATGCCGTCGAGCTTTGCCTCGGGATAGCAGGCGCAATTGTGCGGCCCTGCGTACGTCAGGCCGTTGGCGGGCATCACGCCGTAGAGACACGCGCCGCGCACCCAGTGATTCAGGTCCCAGTGCTCTTTGTCTATGTCCACATACTCGATCCCGGTGCGCGACGGGATGATGTACTTCTCCGTGGCCTTGCCCATGTAGCAGCGGTGGTGAAACCAATACGTCCCCTCGGGCACATCGGGGAAGAAGCTCTTCTTCTGCTCCCCCGTGATCGGATCAAAGCCGCGGTACTCTCCGCTCTGGTTGCCTTGAAGATTGCCGGAATTCCAAACCAATCCCTGCGCCACGATCACATCTTCCAGGCTGCGATAGCCGCTCTTCTCGTGCGGCGCGGTCCACATGTCCTTGCCCGTGTCAGCGTTCACGCCCTTCATCACGCCGTCGCCGCCGGCATACAGGATCACGTCA
Source organism: Verrucomicrobiaceae bacterium (assembly GCA_031425215.1). Taxonomy (GTDB): domain Bacteria; phylum Verrucomicrobiota; class Verrucomicrobiia; order Verrucomicrobiales; family Verrucomicrobiaceae; genus JANPIW01. The sequence goes on along the minus strand of JANPIW010000644.1, from coordinate 2,668 downwards.
TTATAAAGAATGAGGCGCGGTGCGAAGTTGAACTCATAGAGCGCGCGGCGCTTCGTCGGGTCGGTCGTGTACTTCACCTCGCCCGTCTTTGCATCGCGGCAGGCGAGGCCGTCGCCGTTGTAATAGACGACGCGCTTGTCATCGACCGTCAGCGTGATGGGCGCCACGCGGTCCTCGTGCTGCCAGAGCGTCTTGCCGCTGGCCTCGTCCACTGCCATGAGATTGCGCGCCTTGCCGTCCCAGTTGAACTCCGTCGTCACGCGCTGCTGATCGCTCTGCTGTTTCACGGCGAACTTGTCATTGAGCACCCACGGCTCCTTGTTCACCAGCGCGTAGATCGCGCCATTGCGCACGAGAAATTCCTCCGTGCCCTTCGTCTGCGGATACTCGCGCACGACCGCGCCCGTCGCGCCGTCGAGACACTGCACCGGCGCGCTTATGCCCATCGTGACGTACACCTTGTCACCCATCGCCACGAGACGGCGCGTGAGCTGCGTCGGCCCCGATTTTAGCGGCCAGAGATGCGTGCTCCATTCGGTGATCGGCTTCTTCCAAAGCACCGTGCCATTGAACGCATCACGCGCGATGAGCACGAACTTCGCCGGCATCAGGATCGAAATGCGGCTGCCTTCATCGATGATGTAATAGATGCGGCCACCCGCGCTGACCTTCGCGCTCACTGATGACATCCGGTCGTGATGCCTGCTCCAGCGCGGATTGCCCACCCACTGCATCCGCGTCGGCGGTCCCACGAGCATGTCCTTCGAGGTGGGATTCCCCTTCGCGTCGTAAGCGTAATGCGTCCACTCGTCCATGTCCTTTGGCCATTCCTTGCTCGACTTCTCCCAGCCGCCGCCCGTTTTGCGAATCATGGCGACACCCAGCGGAGTAAGCACGCGATTGATCTCATCCTTTGAAACCGCCGCGCCGTCCTCAATGACGAGCAGGTTCACATAGTTCTCGATGTAAGGCAGATGCTTTCCATTCCACGCATCCACCGCCACCGCGCCGTATTTCCCGCTCTGATGAACCGCCTCGCGTAAAGCCGGAACCGCCGCCGCATCCGTCGTGATGCCCTGCACCTGGAAGCTGTCATTGGCCCGCAGCGCCACCGTCGTCTTCACATCCTTGCATCCGACATGAACGACGATGCCGCCCTTCACCGCAGACTGAGAAAGGACATCCGCCGCATCATTGGCGAGCAGAATTGAGAGCGGAGCAAGCAGCAGGGAGATGAGGATGCGTTTCATGGTTGTGGTGGGGTTGGGCGGCAGAAACGCAGGCTGCAGGCGCGATGTTTCGCGGAAGCTTCGGTTGCGACGCTGGAGGTGCATTGAGAGCGGCGAGGGGCGGGCAAAATCCGACCTGCTGCCATTGCCGCGTGGTCATTCGTCACCCATCACTCAAAACACCATGCCCTCGTGCCCAACACCGCCATTGCAGTGCGTGTCCACAGGCATACTCTCAGTTCCGTCATGATCTGCGCCGCGCATCGCTCTTTACTTTGTTATCTGCTTCTCGGGGCGGGCTTCGGTTTTTCCCAGGACAAAAAAGATGCCGCTCCCGCGCCCGATCTCATGGCGGCGAAGGAACGCATCAAGGAGATCGCGCCGGGCAAGTTTGAGCTGGGCGGCATCACGTTTGACTCCAAGACGCGCGAGGTGCGGGTGCCGTGCGAGGTGAATCTCAAACAGGCGCCCATCGAGTACATGCTGGTGCATGAGACGGGCAAGACCCACGAGTCCGTGCTCAAGACCCCGTGCAGTCCGATCGATCTCCAGGTCGTGATGCTGCTGTGTGGCTATGAGCCAGGCACCGAGGGCATCGCGCACAAGGCCGCGCCGCCGGAGTTCACGCCCATCAAACCGCTGCCGATGAAAACGCCAGGCGCGAACCGCGTGATGATGACGGTGGAATGGAAGGCAGGCGAGGAAGTGAAACGCGCACCGCTGGCGACGTGGTTTCAGGACATCAACACCTACAAACCCGCGCCTGATCTCGACGCGTGGATTTTCTCCGGCTCGTTTATCGACGAACGCGGTTTCGTCGCGCAGGCGGAAGGAGCCTTCGTCGCCACATACGTCGTGCGTGATGCGATGTTCAATTCGCCCGCGAAAGGAAACTGGGATGATCAGGCGTGGATTTCACTGCCCGCGAACATCCCCGACGAAGGCACGCCCGTCACGCTCATCATCGCTCCCGCGTCGGCGAAAAAATAACTCACCGCCATGAAAACAAACTCCATCATCATCGCAGCATCCATTCTCGCAGCCGCGCTCTCATCGCGCGCGCAGGAGGTCACCGTCACGCCGAGCAACGAGTCGCTGAAACAGGAAGTCCAGCTCGCCTATGCGCGCGGGCTGGCGTTTCTCAAATCAAAGCAGAATGCCGCGACGGGGCAGTGGGGTGACGCGGAGCCGGTGGCATTCACAGGGCTGGCCGTCACCGCCGCGATGCTCGATCCGCAGCGCAAACCCGGCGGGCCGCTGCCGGTCGGCATCGACAAGGCTTACGAGTTTCTTTTGAAGAACGTGAAACCCGACGGAGGCATCTACGTCCAAGCACGCGCAAACTACAACACGGCGCTAGCGCTCGTGGCGCTCACGTTGAATCCCACAGCCGAGATCGAGCCGGTCGCGTTGCGCGCGCGGCGCTTCGTGATCGGGCA
>JANPIW010000643.1:0-2085 GCA_031425215.1 Verrucomicrobiaceae bacterium | reverse complement strand
ACCATCCTCCTCGGCATGAACGACGGCGCGGCGAAGCAGTTCGATGTGCCGCTCTTTGACGCCTACCGCGCCAACATGGAGAAGCTCATCGGCAAAATCCGCGACATCGGCGCCACGCCCGTGCTGCTCACGCCGACAATGTACGACCTGCGCGCCACGGTGATTAATCCAAAGAACGACTCGCGCGGACGTGGCGGGTACTACAACGGCGTCCTGGCGCTCTACGGCGCGTGGCTGCGCGAGACGGCCTGCGATGCGGGCCTCGGTTTCGTGGATTTCCATGGCCCGCTGAACAACTTCACGCATCTCTCACGTCGCGCCGATCCCACGTTCACGCTTGTACCCGACGGCATCCATCCCGACGCAAACGGCGCGATCATCATGGCCTACACCTTCGTGTCCGATCTCGGCCTCTCAAAGCGCGCATCGACCATCGACCTCACGCGCGATGCGAATGGCAACGCCGTGGCGAAGGTCACCGGCGGCAAGGTCAGCGACGCGCGCTACAACGACGATGGCGTTGAATTCGTCTTCCAGCCCGCTTGCCTGCCGATGGCCGTTCCCGTCGGCGCGGAAAAAGGCGCAGCACTGATCCCGCTGGGACACCGCATGAGCTACGAGGCGCTGACGATCCACGGCCTGCCGCGTGGGAGCTACGAGATGCGCATCAATGATCAAAGCGCCGGCGTGTTCACATCGAACCAGCTCGAATCGCACATCGAACTGGAGAACAACGCGAGGACCCCGCAGCACCAGCAGGCCGTACGCGTGGCGGAGCTGAACGCACAGCGCAACGAGCAGGCCGTCAAGCCGTTGCGCGATCTCTGGCGGGCGCAGAAGACGCTCTCACGCACACGCCGCGAGCTGGAGGCCGCGCCCGGTGACGTGGCGCTGACCAAACGCATCACCGCGTATGAGCGCAAGCTTGCGGACTTCGAGGCGCAGCTCAAAACGCTGGAGGACAAGTCGCGTGAGTTCGAGGATCGGATTTACCAGGAGAACAAACCTCAGGTGCTGCGCTTTGTGCTGGTGAAAAAGCCCGGGTGATTTTTCTGCTCGTTTCTCGATGCCGCAATGTGACCAGAACGTTTCGCCCCGAATGGAATGAGGCGCCGAAAAAACCGCGAATTTTAGTCGCCTATGTAGAACCATCGTTCCTGGAGTTTCTCTCTCAGGGGCCAGCGCTTCACCATCTGTGGATGGCTTTCGACGCTGCCATCTGAAATGAACAGAAAGCCACGGTGCTTCATTGGGAAGCTGGTCTTGGTAATGAATTCAACTGCCAGACGATTATTTGGCTGCCTTACGGCATTGATGGCGACAACAAGACCGCGCCCATCCTCAGGCAAGGACACCTGTTTGCTTGAACCAGCCGCAGGCGTGCCGGCTGCCTGCAGCTCCGCGATGATCTCCTGGAAGACTGGCAGCTTACCTCGCAGTTCGCGATCATGTCGATATGGCGCTGAAACTCTCATCGCAACAAGGCAAACTATTCCCGCAAGGAGCAATGCTGAGATCAGTTTTTTCATAACGAGGTTGGTGACAACGAGGAAATCGAACCAAAGAGTGCCATGAAGTGAAGCTGCGCGGCTCGGTGTCCGACGCAACTTTGGAGACAAGAGTTGGTGGCAAGCATTTGGGCAATCAGCTTGTCGCGCAAGTAACGCACAGCTCGCTGTTCGGCTGAAGCTTTTACTCCAACTGCACCGAGGTGCTGACCATCGCGTCGCGGTCGTCGGTGATGGTGAGGAACCAGGTGTTGGCGTTCGCGGGCGGCTTCGGCGCGGTGATCGCGTCACCGGTGATGGTCGCGGGTTGCGTCTGCCATTTCCGTGCGGCGCGCGGGCCGGCGTCGGTGGTGTAACGCAGCGCGGCAGATTTTAGATTTGTCGCGGATTTGACGGTGACGCGCACTTGGTCGTTCTCGATGACAGGTGCCGCTGGGATTGGCAATGGTTTTCCGGCGATGCATCGCGAGTCGATGAAAAGACCGATCTCTTTCGGCGCCCAGCCGGGGGGATGGCCGTGCTTCATCATCGGCTCGATGCGGATTTGTTTCTCGCCTGGCACGGCGTTGAAACTTTT
>JANPIW010000642.1:0-1831 GCA_031425215.1 Verrucomicrobiaceae bacterium | reverse complement strand
CGGAGCGGCCTTCGATAATAATCGAGCTGGCAGTGGCGAGAAAGGAGCCGATCACGGGATCGCTCGCAGGGGAGGATGCCGGCCCCTGCCGAGGGAACTCATTGCCAGCGGGCGGCAGCACACCAGTGGCGATTTTCGTCGCCTGCTCGGCCACGCGACGCTTGAGCGTGGCGATTTCATTTTTCATCAACTCGCATTCGACCGTCAGTTCCATTCGACGGCGCTTGTGCCGCGACCAGGTGAGCCAGCCAAAGAGCAGCCCCAGGACGAAAAACACCGTCGCGAGCAAGACCACGAAAGCTCCGCTGTGCAGAAAGAAAAACCAGATTGGCTCGGCGGTGATGGCGTTGAGATCGGACTTCATGAATGCTCCATCTTACCTTACCAGCATCTCGACGCGGCAGGCAATGTGCTTTTGCTCCTCCGCGTCCGCGCTCTCAACGGGCGCGGGACCGTAAGCGACGACTTCGATCTGCTCCGCATCCACGCCGAGAGCGACGAGCCTGTCCTTCACCGCCTCGGCGCGCGCGCGCGCCATCGGCGACTTCCCCGCGAGCACATCGGTGAAACTGCCTACGAGCACGCGCGCCTCCGGGCCGCTGGCGATGATGGTGGGCGCGATGCAGGCGAGCTTCATCTCCTCTTGAGACTCCAGAGAAGCGGTGTCCGCGCCGAAAAAAATCTGTGTTTTGTCCACCGCGCTCAGCAGCGGTGTGAGCCAGCCTTCGGTAACGACGGACTCCAGTTTTCTTCCAGGCAGATGATAGACGGAGGGATGGATGGTGAGCCGCGCGTCGATGCGCGCTGAGCCGCTCACACCGCGCAGCAGCGAGAGCCATGCGGCCTCCATCTCCAGTGTGGCATCGGCCGCGAGCTGCGGCGACGCGTCGCCTTCGACTGAGAAGGTGCCGGGTACGGGAGCTTGGAAGTAGCTTTTTAAGAAGGCGACGAGCGCGTTTGTTTTGGTGAACGTGGCGCTGTCCACATAGGTTGTGACAACGAGCTTGGTGAAATCGATGGGCAGGCCCGCAGGGTTGCTTTGCAGGGCGTCGATCACGCCGTCGCGCAATGTCTCGGAGGGCAGATAGCCACGCACGATGTAGCCCTCACCAGATTTCTCGATGACCAGTGATGGCAGCACCTTGATCATGTCGAGCACGGGCTTCACCAGCCGGTGCCTGGAGGTGAGGGCGACGTTCGATTTCTCACCCGTCCTCACAAAAGGCGACACGCGCAGCTTCTTCGTCTCCACGACAATGTCAGGCCGGTAGTTTGTGATGAGCTTCACCAGCTCATTCATCGTGCGCTCGTCGGGCAGCCAGCCGCTGAGCGTGAGCTGCGTGTTGCCGATCACCTCCGCATCCACGCGCGCCGGCACCACGATGAGGTTGCCGCCCTGGCTGACGCGCACACCTTCGATGCCTTCCACAGCTGCCGCGGCAGCAGCGCGCGCGTCGAGATCAGACACCACTCCCTCGATCGTGGCATCCATGTATATCATGCTGACCGAAGCCTGTTTCACACCGGCGCGCACCAGCGACTTGTGCGCGCGGCCGGCGAGGCGCGGCTCGATGCGCGTCTTGAACACCCACGAATGTCCAATCACAAACACCGGCAGCAGCAGCAGAGCCAGGAGCACGATGAGGATTCGCATGTCGGATTTCGGAAGGAGGTGATTTGAGCGGTTTCGTCGATTGACAGGCCGGGGCGTGAAGGGATACTCGCGCTCCTTTTTCGCCGGGCGGAACCGTCCAAATTTCCGCGCCGCTGGCAAGGGCTTTTCCAAACTCATCTCCCACACCACATCATGTCCATCGTCATCGCCGGAACC
>JANPIW010000641.1:0-10272 GCA_031425215.1 Verrucomicrobiaceae bacterium | reverse complement strand
CAGCTCAACAACGGCTTCTGGACCGCGCTCTTCGGCGTATGGCTGATGAACCGGCCCCGGCATGATCCGCTCGATCTCTGGCAGACGCTCACCGCTGACGATCACGCACGACCGCTCACCGTGAGCACCGCTGTCATCATGCCGATCTACAATGAGGATGTGACACGCGTGTTTGAAGGGCTGCGCTCCATGTTCCTCTCGGTGAAGGAAACGGGCAGGCTGGAGCACTTTGATTTCTATGTGCTGAGCGATTCCGATGACACAAACAAGTGGATCGAAGAGGAGGTGGCGTGGCTGGAGCTGTGCAGGCAGCTCGGCGCCTTCGGCAAGATTTTCTACCGCAAACGCCGCAAGCCGATCAATCGCAAGAGCGGAAACGTGAGCGATTTCTTCCGCCGCTGGGGGAAGCGCTACCGCTACACCGTGGTGCTGGACGCGGACTCGCTCATGTCCGGCTCCCTCATCGTGGCGATGACGCGGATCATGGAAAAGAACCCAGGCATCGGCATCCTGCAGACGTTTCCAAAACAGATCGGCAGCGAAACCATGCTCGGGCGCGTGATGCAGTTCGCGCAATCTCTCTACGGTCCGGCGTTCATGGCGGGCCTTGATTACTGGCAGGGCGGCGAGGCAAATTTTTGGGGGCACAACGCGATCATCCGCACCGCGCCCTTCATCGAAAACTGCGCGCTGCCGCCGCTGCCGGGCAAGGAGCCATTCGGCGGCTCCATCCTCAGTCACGATTTCGTGGAGGCCGCGCTGATGCGCAAGGCTGGCTACGCCGTGCGACTGTTGCGCACACCGCACGGCAGCTACGAGGAGGGGCCGCCCACTTTGGTGGATATGCTCAAACGCGACCGCCGCTGGTGCCAGGGGAACATGCAACACTTCTGGCTGCTCTTCGCGAAAGGCTGGCATCCCATGAGCCGGTTGAATTTCTTCCACGGCATTCTCAGCTATGTCAGCTCGGTGTTGTGGTTCATCTTTCTCGTGCTCGCCACTTTGCTCGCGGCCAAGCCTGGATTCCACGGCGATGACAAAGCCGTGCTCGCGGAGCAAATCCTGCTCGGCGTCACCGCCACGCTCATCTTTCTGCCGAAGATCGTCATGCTCCTCGACGAGCTTTTCACAGGCCGCATTTTTAAAACATTACGGCAGCGCACATGCGCGCTGATGAGCTGCATCGGCGACACCGTGGTCTTCACTCTCATGGCGCCTGTGCTCATGGTCTTCCACGCGCGCTTTGTCATCTACACCATCCTCGGCAAGGGCGTGCGCTGGGTGGCGCAGCGCCGCAAGCTCGACGGCGGCATCGACTGGCGTGAGATCTTCCTCACCTACGGCTCCGTCGTCGCCCTCGGCGCGGTGTGGACCGTGATCGCGTTTTTCATCGCGAAAAGTTTTCTACTCTGGATAAGCCCCATCCTTTTCTCGCTGCTCATGGCCATCCCGATCAGCATCATCGTCTCCGGCGCGCGCTCGGGTCGGAGGCTGGGGCTTTTCACCGTGCCCGAAGAGATCACACCGCCCGAGGTGCAGCGCCAGACACAGAAGAACCTCGCCGAGGTGAAGGAACGCGCCCACCTCCAACCGGAGCTGGAGAGCAACTACGGCCTGATGCAAGTGTGCCTCGATCCGTATGTGAACGGCCTGCACGTCAGCCTGCTGCGCCGCCGCAGGAGCATCGACGTGTCGCGAGAGTTTCTGCGCGAGATCGCCGAGCGCCTCATTAAACAAGGCCCGCAATCGCTGCAACGTCACGAGATCAAAATCATGATGCATGACACCGCCACCGTCACGCATCTGCACTATCGCCTCTGGTCCGCCGCCGAAACCGAGCTTGCGCCATTCTGGTCACAAGCCATCCGCCAGTACACCCTCGCCGCCGCCACGCCTTTCGCGCACCTGCTGGCGCAGCGTGCCGGAAACTGAGTCGCACGCGCACGATCCAATCCCGCCTCCTCAGCCTAGCTTCTCAGGGTCCACGCCCAGCTCGCGGAGCTTTGCTGCGAGCACCGCCGCGCGTTTCGCTTCGGCTGCCGCGCGTTTTGCCTCGGCTGTCGCGTGCTCCTTGCCGGAGAGCAGCATCGTGCCGTCACGATCACACCAGCGCAGCCAGGTGGACGTCACGCCTTCGAACTCGCCTTCCCAAAGCATGATGCCGAGACCGATCTCATCAAAGATGGGCTGCTCCTGTTCACGATACTTTGCACGCTCCATGGCAAAAACAGTGAGCATTTTCTCAGAGATGTAGTGAGCTGGATCAAACACCGCATACCACGCCACGCGCATGTGCTGGTAGCTGCGCATCTTGGCATCAAGCTCGCTGCCATTCTTGTTCGTCACGATTTCAATCACCACAGTGGGTACCCTGCCATCAAACAACCAGGACAGGTAGGCGTGGTGCTCCTTGTTTTGCATGAGGTCTTGCAATGGCTCAACATGCGTGGTCACGAACACATCGGGCACCACTGCAGGCCGGTTCAGCGACACATACACACCGACGTTGGCCATCGCAACGAAAGGGAAATCGACACATCACTTGCTCCTGAAAATATCGCTCTGCACAACGGCGTGGATGAGGTCGCGCATCGCGTGGTTCCTGGTTTTTGATTCCGCGACGAGGCGCTCGATCTCGGCGCGGTCTGAGAAACCAAGCTCACGTCCCGCGGCAAAGGTGAGGAGTTTTTCAGCGATGCAGCGTGCGACGCGATCCTGGCTGGCGAGAAGCAGGTTTTGAAACTCGGCCATGTTGGCGAACTTCTCGCCGTTCGGCAGCTCGCCTTTGGCATCCACAGGCGGGCCGAGACGGTAGCGCACATTGCGTCCCTCGACCTTCAGGCTCACGCGTTCGCCCTCTCCGATGCTGCGGAAGCGCTCGCGCCAGCCGCCGATGACATCGTAGTTTTCCAGCGCAAAGCCCGGCGGGTCGATGACGCGGTGGCAGCCGTTGCAGCTTTCCATGTTACGGTGTTTGTCGAGCATCTCGCGCAGAGTTGTCGCGCCGCGAATATCTGGCTCCACTCCAGGTGTGCCGGGCGGCGGAGGCTGCGGCTCGATGCCAAGGATGCGCTCCATCACCCACACACCCCGGATCACGGGCGAGGTGTTGGTCCCGTTCGCGGAGACTTTCAGAATGCTCGCCTGCGTCAAAACTCCGCCACGTTTGCTGTCGGGCGGCAGTTTCACTTTTTGCAGCGCCACCCCGCTCACGCCGGGGATGCCGTAGTGCCGCGCGAGACGCGCGTTGAGCATCGCAAAGTCGCTTTGAATGAGATTGGCGATGCTGAGATTGCCATTGATCAGCCCGGTGATGAAGCCGCGTGTCTCGCGCAGCATGGAGTAAAGCAGCAGCTCGTCGTACTCAGGATAGAGCAGTTTGTCCGGCGTGGTGAATTCGATTTCGCGCAGGTTCAGCCAGCCGTCGGTGAAGTCGGTGACGAAGCTGTCCAAGGCGCTGCTTTTCAACAATCGCTCAGTCTGAGCGCGGAGAACTGCTGGCTGCGAGAGCTTTGCCGCGAGCAGTTCGACATCCGGAGCGCTGCGCGTGAGGAAGTAACTGAGACGCGAGGCGAGCTGTGGATCGTTGAGCTTGCCCTCAGGCTCGCGCAAAAAAAGAAACTCCGGCGAGCACAGCGCCGCGATGGCCGCTGTGCGCATGGCGGCGAGGAAATCTTTGCTCTCGGCGAACTCGGCATCAAACAGCATGAAATAGGGAGCGATTTCAGCCGCCGTGGCCGTGCGACGAAACGCGGAGGCGATGAAGGCAGGAAGAAGTTTTCGCGAGTCGCTTTCTGGATCGGCGCTATCAGCAGCGAAGACGGGCTTGTAGCCGGACTTGCCGCGCATCCAAGGTTTTTCCGGCATGACCTCGCGCAGCTTCGCCTCGCCGAGGAGCATGGTTTGCCCTCGCGGCGGCCATGCAGTGACGATGGGGCCTTCGAGGGTGACTTCTTGAAACGCCATGCCTTCACCTGGATATTTGTCCGGGCCGTCTTTGGTGGGCGAATGTCCATCCGGGCCGTTCAGCCCCTGCGGACTGATCCAGATTCCGTTTCCTTGATTGAGATGCAGCGTGACCTCCACGGTGCTGGATTTACCCGCAGGCAGCTCATGAAAACTGTGCGTCACGTTGTCCGCATTGCGGAAATTAAAGCTGCCCGTGATGAGGGCGAAGACGACCGGTTCTTCGATTTGATAGCCGTAACCCGTGACGCGCACCTTGTAAGTGCCTGCGGTCTTGGCCCGCATGTTGGGAATCACTGTGCTGGGAAAGCCGCCTTCATTGAAAACGACAATCGCGCCATCATCGCGCCTCAGCCAATGCTTGCCGAGGTTTCCCGCGTTGCGATCGCTCTCGAGCGTGGCCCGTTGCATGATCTGCTCCGGGTGCTTCTCCTGAAACAGAGCGGCATTGAGCGCCAGCTCAGCGGCCTCCATGTAACGCAGCATCTGGATGCCGGAAATGGAGAGCGCTTCGCCGATGTTGTCGAAGCCTTGCGCGCGACCATCCTCTGGCAACGAGTCAATCACGTTCACTTTCACGCCAAGCAGATCATTGATCGTGTTTTGATACTCACGGCGATTCAGCCGGCGCAGCACCGTGCCTTTTTGTGCCGCGTGCTTTGCAGTCAGTTCACCGCCCAGAGCGGATGTGAATGCTTTTATTTCGTCCTCGGCAGGTCGTGGTTTCTTTGTTGGAGGCATCTCGCCAGCCGCGACGCGGTCAAAAACGCGCACCCATTTTTTATGCGCCGCCGCATCCGTTCCGTCGGTGGAGAGCGACGACAAATTGAGGCCGCCCTTTTTCACATCCGCATCGTGGCACTCCGTGCAGTGCTGGTTGAGGAACGGCTGGATCGCGGGCAGCGTGGCAAAGACGGACGGGGAAAAAATAAGGAAGAGCCAGAAGTGCTTCATGAGGTGCGACATCAACGACGATCAGACGAGGAATCTGACTTGGAAGAGCGTGCGCCGACATTCCCATTGTCATCGCGCCCACGCCGACTATCGCCACGGATTATTTCCTGATGAAGAAAGTACTCATTCATTCCGACGGCGGCTGTCATGGCAATCCAGGACCGGGCGGCTGGGCCGCGGTGCTCCTGCATGGCAAACACACGCGTGAACTCAGCGGCGGCGTGGCGGCCACGACGAACAACCGCATGGAGCTGATGGCCGCCATCGAGGCGCTGCGCTGTTTGAAGGAGGCGTGCGAGATCGACTTTCACACCGACTCCCAGTACGTCCGCAACGGCATCACCCAATGGCTGCGCGGCTGGAAGCGCAACGGCTGGCGCACCAGCACGAAGCAGCCCGTGAAGAACGCCGATCTGTGGCGCGAACTCGATGGCGCGACCGAGCGCCACACCATCCGCTGGCACTGGGTCAAAGCCCATGCCGGCCACCGTGACAACGAGCGCTGCGACCAGCTCGCCAATGAAGCCATCGCGAAAATCAAGAGCACGCACACACCCGCGCAGCTCAAGGCGATGCTGAATGAGTTCCGCGAAGAGCCGGATGTCCTGCTGCTTTAGAGGGAAACATCACGACAGTCCGCTCATCTCACCCGAGCTCGTGGCAAACTGCTCGTCCTGCAAACCGAGACGATGCAGCGCGCTGAGGTAGAGATTCGGCAGGGGTGCGTTGTCCTTTTGATCGAAGGCCAGATGCTGGCCGTGTTTGAAACCGCCACCGGCGAAGAGCACCGGCATGTTCTTGTTATCGTGCGCGGAGGCGTTGCCGAGGTTTGAGGTCAGCAGCACCATCGTCTCATCCAGCAGCTTGTCGGTTTTCAGCTTCCGCAAAAACGCGGCCCACTCGTTGATGACGCCTTGCTCGACGAGGGCGAGCTGCACGAGCTTTTCCTCATCCATGCCGTGATGGCTCAGGCTGTGATAGCTCTCATCCACGCCTTCGATGCCCTGCACCGCGTTGCCGGTGATGTGCAGCGTGATGAAGCGCGTGCTGTCCGTCGCAAGAGCCATGTGGATGATGTCGAGGAAGACGCGCTCCACCGCCACCTCGTTGTCGCGCGGGATTTGCGTCGGTGGCGGCAGCGCCACTTTTGGTTTCGGTTTGTGCGTCCAGGCCTCGTTCGCCACGAGACGCTGTTCCAGGTCGCGCACACTGGTGAACCACGCGTCGAGTTTGTCGCGATCCCCTGCCCCGAGTTCGCGTTGCAGAGACTTTGCCTCCGCGCCCACTACGTCCATCACGCTGCGTCCACGCCGGATCAGCTCTGCCTGGCGCTCCTGCTCGGCTGGCGTGTCATTGACAAAGAGCCGTGTGAAGAGTCGCATCGCGCTGTCCTCCGCCGGGATCATCGAGCCGTTCTCCGTATAGCTCGGGCTGGTCTGGCTGTTGGTATTCAGCACCATCGAGGGAAAGCGCGTCTCGTGCCCTAGATGCTTCGCCATGAGCTGGTCGAGAGAGATCGTGTTGCGCGATGTCGCGCCGCGCTGGTTGGGGCACGCCGAGAAGATACTGCCCTCCGCCGTGTGCCCACCCGTCACACCCGGATGCGATGCCCCCGAGACGACGGTGAAATCGTTCCGCAAATCCTGAATGCCCGCGAGATAACGCGACGGCGTGTACTCCCGCCCCGCGCCCTCGGGAACGAGATTCGGATTGTGCAATCCCAGCGCCAAGCTCACGCCGACGAAGCGCTTCGCCCGCTTCGTTTCTTTGACCGCCGCGAAAGCCGGCGCCATCGCATCAAGCAAGGGCAAGCCAAGCGTGATGCCCGCGCCGCGCAGCATGGCTCGGCGGGAAAGGTGTGACTTGAAGTTGAAATGGATGTTTTTCATCTTCGCGTGAAAACGATTACTTGTGCAGGAACATGTCACTCAAAACGGCTTCGCGAATGATCGCTCTCATGCCGTGCCCGGCTTTCCTCACATCGGCTATGATCTCGTCGAGCGTCCCTTCATTGCTGAAACGCGGCGGCGCGCCGGTGGCGTAGGTGAGGAATTGCGTGGCATAGCCGCGCGCAAGTTGGTCGGTTCGCTTCGCGTAAATTTTCTGCCAGTCGAAGAGATTGCCGAAAGTGCTGCCGTCGGGTGTGGTGCCGGCAGGGTTTACTTTCACGCCCTCGCCGCCTTTGCCGTAGCGCTCGCGCCAGATGCCGACTGGATCGTAGTTTTCCAGCGCAAAGCCTGGCGGGTCGATGAGTTGATGGCAGGCGGCGCAGCTCTCGCTGTTGCGATGCTTGTCGAGCTGGTCGCGGATGGAGATAGCGCCACGGATGTCAGGCTCGATCGCGGGGATGCCGGGTGGCGGCGGCGGGATGTGCTCGCCGAGGATGCGCTCGTTGATGAAGACGCCGCGCACGACGGGCGATGTGCTCGTGCCGTCGGCAGTCACCTTGAGGATCGCGCCCTGCGTGACGAGGCCGCCGCGTCGTGCCTTCGGATCGAGTGCCACTTTTTGCAAACCGCCGCCTGGTGTGGTTTTCAAATCATCCCGGTAATGCCGCGCGATCCTTCCATTCACGAAGGCGAAATCAGAATCGACGAGATGTGAAATACCAAGGTCGCCGCGCACCATCTCGCTGATGTAAGCGCGCGTCTCTTGCAGCATGGATTCCTGCACGACGGGATCGAAGTCGCGATACAGGCGCGTGTCGGGGCTGGTGAAGTCGATCTGGTTCAGCTTGAGCCACTGATCGGTGAAGCTGTTGATGAAGCGCTTCGATTTTGCGTCAGCCAACATGCGATCCACCTGCTGCGCGAGCACGGCGGGATCGCGCAGCTTGTTTTCATCCGCAAGCTTCGTGAGCGCGTGGTCGGGCATGGAAACCCAGAGCGCGTAGCTGAGGCGCGAGGCGATGGCATGATCGTCGAGCGCGCCAGGAGCCTCGATGAAAGTGAGGAAGCGCGGCGAGCACAGCATGGCGCGGCAGGCGATGCGAAGGGCATCGGCGGGCTTTTCTCCTTCGGCGAGAACTTGCCGCGCCATCTCGCGATACGGCGCGCTTTGCTCCTCGGTCACGGGACGACGAAAGGCGCGCGTGGCAAAGCGGGTGACGAGCTTCTCCACTGCCGCCGCGTTCAGCGTCTTCACGTCGGCCTCGCCGAAGAGCTTCTTTTTCACCGCAGCATGATCCGCATTCGGATGAATGCGCGTGATGTCGATGCCGCGATGCGCAATGGCTTCATAGCCCTGCTTCGCCAGATCACGTCCGATGAAGGACACATTGCCGCCCTTCGCTCCGCTTTGCGCGCGCTTCAGCGTCGCGTCCTGCGGGCGCAGTTCCAGCATGTGATCCTTTTGCGTCCACGCTTCGAAGACGAGATCGCGCGGCGTGCTCGTGGCTTCGACGAGACCGATCATGTAGAGCATCGGCGCGTTCGAGTAACAAATGCCCGAGCGTAGCGCGCCCCACACCGCGCCGTCGTCGCCCGGATTGATCGCATGGACGCCGCGCAACGTGATGCGATACCAGCCGTCCGCCGGAACCGCCGTGGCATTCATGCGACCGAAGAATTGCAGACCTATGGGCCATGCGATGCTTTTTCCGTCGCGGAAATCCGGCCCGCGATAATTGCCGCGCGTGAATTTCGACAGCACCTTCGGCTCATAGTGTTTAGCAAAACTTTCATCGCCCTCCAGCGCGCGCGAGAAAGCGTTCGTCAAAGCGATGTCTGCCACGTCGAGGTAGCGCGCGAGTTGATGCTGCGAAAGCTGCTGCCCCTCCGCCACCGTCTCAAAGCCATGTGACGCACGATCCTCCGGCAGCAAATCCCTCAGCGGGATGTCGATGCCCAGCAGATCGTGCAACGTGTGCTCATACTCCGTGCGCGTGAGCCTGCGGCTGCGCACACGCCCATTCGCGGCGATGTCTGCCGCGTCGGCTTTCAGCAGTGGTGCTTTGAGGCTCGCGAGAAAAGCAGCCGCGTCAGCTTTGGCAGGCTGCGGTTTTTTCTTCGGCGGCATCTCGCCATCACGCACTCGCTCGAAGATGTGCTGCCATTGTTTGAAACGTGCGGCGTCATCGAGGTCAAAGGCCAGAGCCGTCAAGTCGAGGCCGCCCTTCTTCACATCCGCGTCATGGCACTCGACGCAATGATGGTCTAGGAATCCTGCGACGGGCGATCCGGCCTGAGAAGAGCCGCAACTAACGGCGCAAACCGCGAGCAAACGGGCGAGCTTAGTTTTCATGCTGCGAGGTTCACTCCACCTTCACCTTTGAATTCTTCTCCATGGTCTGCTCCAGTTGCGCGATCAGCGGCTTTCAAGTCTTCCGCTTGCGCTGCGGGAGCGCCAAAGGCGATGGCAAAAAGGGTGTTTTTCATGAGGGAGCCGCTACAACGCGCTGCTCACAAGCAGCTTGCGGTGAAATGCTACCGGGGCGCTCCGTCAAGATCGATATGACTCGGCCGATCAACTGAGCTATTCCCGAAAATGGCGTCCTGACTGTCCTCCGGTGAGCAGTTCGTTCGTCGTTCCCTTGAAACGCATGTGCGTTTCGTGACCTCAAATATCCAGTCCAAGCCTATGAGCACCCAAATTTTCATCACCTGCCACGGCTTTGTCGATCCCGACGGTCACTGCTGCGGACTCAATCACATGAGCGCCGCAACTTCCGCTTAACCTCAGTCTCAAACCAATCCAAACTACGATGATCAAAAAAGCACTCCTCCTGCCCCTCGTCGCCCTCGTGGCTCTCACCTCGTGCCAGTCCGTTCAGACTAAACAGTCAGCCCATTCTGACATGCCTCCTTACCAGGGATCCGCCGCCTTCGAACGCATGAAGACGCTGGTGGGCAAGTGGTCGGCTGATTCGTCGATGATGGGGAAAATGAACACCGAGTTTCGCCTCATCGCCGGGGATTCGGTCATTGAGGAGCGCTTCGCGGGAGGCACGCCCATGGAGATGCTGAGCACTTACCACGATGTAAACGGCAAGCTCACCATGACGCACTACTGCATGTTGCGAAACCAGCCCCGGATGAAGCTCGTGAAGAGCACAGCGGACTCGTTGATCTTTGATCTCGCTCCGACACCGGGTCTGAATGTCTCGAAGGACAAGCACATGCACGGAGCGACCTACACGTTCATCGACGCCAACCACTTCAAGCTGGAAGGCGTGTCCTGGGAGAATGGCAAGAGCGTCCCTTGTGGCCCGCCGGTTGTTTTCACGCGTGAGTAGTTAGGTTCACCCAGTCACCACCTAACGACCACCATGCTCAAGAAAATCCTCATTGGCCTCGCCGTGGTCATCAGCGGCATCATTGCGATCGCTTTGCTGAAATCGCCCGACTTCCGGGT
>JANPIW010000640.1:0-9163 GCA_031425215.1 Verrucomicrobiaceae bacterium | reverse complement strand
TCGAGATTGCCGGTCCATTCGGGGCTGTTGGCGCGGAAGTTGAGGGTGCCTTTGCCGTCCTTGATGATGTCGCCAGTGCCGGTGAGGTAGCCGACGTTGTCGTTCAAGGTGACGTCCTGCACGTCGATGGTGTCGATGGTGATGGTGCCGTTGATGGTGTTGACGCCGTTGAGGATGATGGGGCGGGCGCTGCCGGGGTTGTTGGCGAAACCTGTGCCGGCGGTGTTTGGCGCGCCGATGGAGACGTAGTTGTTGCCCTCGAAGGTGAGCCACTCCTCGATGGTCCATGTGCCGCTGTTGTCACCGTTGCTCATCTGGATGGCGAGATTGGTGCCGTTGCGCAGGATGGTGCCGTCGGCGTAGCTGTTGTTGGTGCCGAGGATGGTGGAGAGCGCGGCAGCGGCGTTGTCGTCATCCGCGAGACGGAGCGTGCCCTGGCGGATGTCGATGAGGCCCTGGAAGTTGGGGTTGTCTCCTGAGTTGCCTGCCAGGCTGAGTGTGCCAGCGCCGACCTTGACGAGATCCCCACGGAAGGTGCCAGCAGTGGTGATCTGATCGGTGATGCGCAGCTCGGCGGCGCCATCGACGACATCGATCACTCCGCCGTTTCCGCCGAAGGTGATGCCGCGATTTTGGAGGTCCAACATGCCGGTGCCCGTGTGGCGCAGAGTGCCGCCGTTGATGGTGATTTTGGCGTTCGTGGATGCGACGGGGTTGATACCGAGGGACGCGGCGCTGGAGATGCTGAGCACGCTGCCACTAATAGCGACGTTGCCGGTGAAGCCGTTGCTGGCATTGCCGAGCACGACGGCGCCCGTGGTGCCGATGGTGTCCAAGTTAGTGGAGGAAGGACCGGAAACGGTGAGACCGACCGGCTGGCCTGCGGTGAGGGCAAGGGCGGAGCCGGTGGCGGTGGAGTTCACGTTCATGGTCAACGTGTTGGTTCCGACGTTAATGGAGACAATGACCGCGCCAGCCGGGATGCCTGTTCCCACGATCGACATGCCCGGGGTGAGGCCGGCCACGGAGGCCACGGTGATGTTCGCATTTCCGTTGGTGGTGGCACCTGCGGTGAGGCCGATCGGATTCATGCCTATGGCGGAATTCACATTCAGATTTCCGGTGCTGTATTGATGGATGGCGATCTCGGGCGTGGTGGAGATGAGGGAGCGGACGCCTGCGGTGCCTGTGGCGTCGGCTGAGAGGGAGATGTTGTTGCCATTGATGGCAGTGATGGTCGCGCCGGCGGGGATGTTGGTGCCGGTGATGGGCATGCCGGGGGCGAGGCCGGCGGCGGAGGTGAGGTTGAAAATCAGATTGTCAGCCGGATCCGTGGTGAGGGCGACGGCGGCGCCTGTGGCGGAGGCGTTGGTGGAAAGGACGATGTGATTGGCGCCAATCGCCGCGATGGTTGTGTTGGCAGGAATGCCCGTGCCTGTGATGGGCATGCCGACGACGAGGCCCGTAACGGAGGAGACGCCGGTGATGAAGTTATTCGCCGTGGTGGCGAGGCTGGCGCCAGTCGATGTGGCAGTGGCTGCGGTGGTGAGGGTGATGGTGTTGGCCGTGAGGGCGGAGATGGTGGTGAAATTGGGGATGCCAGGGCCGGAGATGGGCATGCCAACGATGAGACCGGCGGTGGATGAAACATTGCTGATGACGTTAGTGCCGGACGCCAGATCGCCCGTGTAGCTCGCCTGGAAGCGCACGTTGCCGTTATACGCCTTGGTGAAGAGCACATCGCCGGAGTAGCCGGTGGAGAATCCGGCTAGCACGCCGCCGGTGATGGTCTTGTTGGCCGAGCCGACGTTGGAGGAGACGAGAATGCCGCCCACCGCGCCGTCACCGCGCAAGCTGAGGGCGTTGGCGCCGAGGTCGATGACGCTCTCGGCATTGGCATCAAAGCGGATGGTGCTGAGGTTTCGTGAGGAACTGACCGCGCCAGTGAAGCCAGCGCCGCCGTTTTCAGAAACGTCCCAGCCGTCCTGCCAGGCGGCGATGTCGTTGGTGATTTCATCGAGCGGACGCCCCACGGCGCGCACATCGTTGCCCGCGCCTGCGTCCACCATGGCAAAATCCGTGGCGGTGCGCGGGCCGATGTTGCTATAGGTGGCCCAGGGAATGAGCTGATTTTTCACCGCATCGACCGTGGCCTGGTTGAACTGAATCGTGATCTGCGGCACTCCACCGATAATGGTGCTGTATTCGACGAAGTTTGCCGTCGCGCCCTGCGAGCGCAGGAAGTTAGAAGTGGGAGTGTTGGCGACACCGAGCACGGTGGCGGGATTGTCGTTAACGTTGCCAAGGTTGACTGTCATGTTCAGGCCGCGCGCCTCGGCGATGATTTCGTTGCCACCGGTGACGAAGTTGACGCGGCGGTTGCCGGCGTTGTCGGTGCCGAGGTTTGTGGTGCTGGCGGCCGCAGGATTGCCGCGGTTGAGCAGGGTCCCGCCATCAAAGCTGACGTTCTGGTTGCCGACGCGGCCCACGTTCTGGGTGTCGTAATCAAGAATGAGCGTGCCGCCTGCGAGACGCGGATTGGAATCGCCCGCCGTAGTGAGAGTGGTGCTTTGGAGGAGGACGGTGCCGCGGCCGATTTTGTTGAGGCCGTAATTGTTCGGCGCGTCACCAGCATTGCCCGTGAGCCTCTGATCAAACACGACCGTGCCGCCGGCGGCGGCATAGACCTGACCCTGCCCTGTTCCGTCACCGCCCGCGATGGTGAGGCTGCCTGAGCCGTTCCCGAAGGTGACGGTGCCCGTTTCATTTAGGCCGCCGACGAAGCGCCCGCCGTTGCCGGCTGAGGTCCAGTTGTTCATGTTGAAGACCTGGCCGGGTCTGGTTAGAAACAGGCCTCGGGTGCCATTGCCGGTGATCTCGCCTGAGCCGAACTGGAAGCCCTGCTGCGTGGTGCCGCCATTGACGGCGGCGTTGGCGGTGATGGAGTCGCCACCGGGGATGCGGCTGATGGCGGTGTCCGTCCAGAATCCCACGCCGTCGTTGCCCGCCGCAAACGGATCGTAATTGATGATCATGATGCCCTGGTCGTTCACCAGACGGCCTGCGGCGTTGTACTGCTGGTCAAAGAAGAAGTTTGTCTGAAAACTGCCGCCGGCGAGGTTCACGCGCAGCACCTGGTTTTCATTCGTGCGCGTGCCAGCCAAGGTGGGCCGCGTGGAGACGATGTCGGCCACGGGGATGGCATTGCCGTTGATGTCGCCTTTGTCGCCAAAGGTGCCGTGGAAGATGAAGTTGTTGTTGCCTGCGCTGTTAAAGGAGATGCGGCGTGCGTCGATGGCGACGGTGTCCTCGACGAGCAGGGTGGAGCCGCCGAAGATGTCGCCATGGAAAATGCTGGTGGCCGCGTTGTCAGCGCGGATGCGCGGAGTGAAGAGGGTCTGGAGCCCGGCATCGGCGTTGTCGATGATGATGTTCGAGTAGAAGCTCGTCACGTCGTCGTTGTTACGCACGATCTGGTTGTCCCCAATGAGCGCGCCGATGAGGATGTCTTCGCGCGCGGTGGCCGTGCCGACTCTCATGCCGCTGCCTGTATTGATGCCACCATTGCCGGTGATGAGCACGCCGTTGCCAGCGCCGCCCACGCCGAGGGAGCCCGTGGCACCGTCGCCAGTGCCGCTATTGCGAAGGAGGAGGACGCCCTCGCTCACGGTGGTCAGGCCCGTGTAGCGGTTCTGGCCATCAAGGGTGACGGTGCCTGGTCCGGTTTTGAGGAGGCCGCCGCTGCCGAGGATGTTGGAGCGGATTTCAAAGTTGCCGTTGGTGATTGTGCCGTTGGTCAGGTTGTAGAATCCGTTCTGATTGTTGATCAATGCCTCGCGCGTTCCGAAGTCGAGATTGCCGCCGAGGATGAAGGTGTTGGCGCTCGACGTGTTCCCTGCGGTGAAGTAGGCGCTGCTGATCATGCCAGACGCGATGGTGAGAGTACCATCGACCAGGAGCGAGATGGCGTGATGATCGGTGGTGCTGGTGAGGGTGGTGCCGGAGTGGATGGCCCCGCCGGAGCCGTTGTTGTCAGCCACCGGGCCGAAGCGCAGCGAATTGATCGTCGTGCTCTGGTTCACGATGGTGTTGAGGGCGGTCACGTTGACGTTCTGACCCTGGCCGCCGGCGATGCTGTTGTTGATGAGGCCGGTGGCTGGCGTGAAGTACTCACTGTCATCGAGCGGGCGGAGGAAGCCGCCGTCGTAGGTCATGAAATGGCTGCCAGCGAGAAACTGGAGGTTGCGCTGCTGATTGGCGACATCCGCTCCGTTGCCGTTATTGAAGATGAGCTGGCGGAAGTCTGTGTCCAGCCCGAGCGGAATGGTGCCGCCGAGAATGCCGACGACGACGTTGCGATCCGTGGCGATGGTCTGCGCGCCCACTTGGGTGACGGAACCGGCATTGGTCAGCGCCACGCGCACACTGTCGCCCACTGCGGCGGTGCTAAAGGTCGAGGTGGCGTCCGTGTTCACGATGCGCAGAACGCCGCCGGGGTCGCGGTTGATGGTGTTGATGGTGAGGGTCATGTTGGTGCCCGCGCCGTCGGTGGGATAAAGGTCGATGAGATTCGCGCCGGCATCCACGCTCACGGTGCCGAGCGTCTCGGTGTTGTTCACCGTGCCGCCATTGATGCGCAGCCAGCCGTCGCGGAAGTTGATCACGGCATTGTCGTTGATGCGATTGTTGTTGTTGGTGCCAAGGACGCCGGAGGTGGCGTCGAGGCGGCTGGTGTTGTCGAGCGTGATCATGCCGCGGCGCTCGAGGTTGATGTTGCCCGCGCCCGAAACCGCACCGTTGGGGCCATTGAGCGTGACACCCCATTCCATCCAGCCCTCGCCCGTGCCGAAGGTCTGGTAATCCACGCCGTTGACCGTCACGGTGTTGCTCTGCCACGGCAGGCTGGTGGTGCCCTGACGCGCGATGTTGAGGTCGCCGGTGAACGTGTTGTTCGCGGTGAGGCGCAGTTCGCGGAAGCCCGTCTTGGTGAAGCCGCCGCTACCCGTGATCGCGCCGCCAACGATGAGTTTGGACTGCACGGCGCCTGTGAGGTTGCCCTGCTCGGTCACGGTGCTGTTGTTGGCCGAGGCGTCGATGTGGAAGTAGTTCCGGTCGGCTGTGCCGGTGAGCGTGATGGTGCCGTCGAGGAAAGTGCGCACGTTCGGGATGGTGTCGGTGCCCATGTCGATGTAGTTCTGGCCGCCATTGAGCGCGGCTGTCGCGCCATCCAGCGTGATGTTCACCGTGTGATGAATGGCGTTGTTGCGGAAGAAGTTCAGACGCGCGCCGATGTTGGGCACAGGATCGACTGCGGCCGTGGTGGGATCTCCATCGCTAGGCCCGCCGTACGCAATGGTGATGCCCCCGGGGATGTTGGCTGCGGTGATGCCGGTCCAGGCGGTGTTGGGCGGCACGTCCTGCTCGATGCGCAGGATGCCTTCGGTGTGCGTGATGGAACCGAGCGAGCTGGGAACGCCGGCCGGGGTGGCAAAGTTTGGCTCATGCAGGACGATGGCATTGCCGGAGCTGCCGCCGGTTGTGAGTTTGAAGCCAGGGCCGGAGATCGTGGGCTGGTTGCGCGTGAAATTGCCAAGCAGCGCGCTGCCGGTGTTCGGATTGGTGTCATAGGTGGCGAGATCGAGACGGGAGCCGTTGAGCGCGCCGCCGTTAGAAATTTTGGCATCGGCAGTAAGCACGAGATGGGAGAGCTGGCCCGTGCCTGTCGTGTTGCGCAGAGCGCCAAAGCCGCCCACGCCTGTTCCGGCGATGCTGATGATTTCGCGGAGCGGCGCGGCGTCATCTCCGAATGAGAGGTTCTGGCCGCGCAGGTCGATGGTGGCGCCGCTGGCGATGATGGTTTCATTGCTCACGCCCATCGCGCCGAGCGCGCGAGGATTGCCGATGCGCAGCTCTCCGGCGTTGAAAAGTATCTGGCCGATGAGTGCCGGGTTCGTGTTCACCGCAGTGACACCGTCCGTCACGCCAGTGAACTGGTTGCCGCTCAGAGTGAGGAGGCCGTTGCCGTTCTTGGTGAAGCCATTGGAGGTATTGATCAGGTTTGAGATCGTGAGGGCGGAACCAGCCGGGACATCAACCACCGCGCCCGCCGTGTTTGAATTATTCCAAGTCAGCACACCGCTGAGCGTCGCGCCGGTGACGGTGGCGAGGGTGCGGATGGTGGTGCCCTGGGCCAGGGTGAGCAGCTCAGGAGAGTTAATGTTGCCCTCGATCTGAAGCGAGGAGCCGGTGGCGAAGGTGCTGCGACCGCGCGGACTGCCCAGCGCGTTCCCACTGCCCGTGATGCGCACGAGCGTGCCGCCGCCAAAGATAAGCTCGCCGGTGAAGTTTCCGCTGTCGGAGTCAAAGAGCAGACCCTGTGTGTTGGCCGCCGTGGTTTGAATGAGACCCCCGCCTTGGATGGTGCCGAAGTTGTAGTTCGTCGTGTTGGTTGAGTTGAAGGTCAGCGTCGCGCCCTGGCTGATGTTGACGGAGTTTGCGCCGCCGAGACGCGCGTTGGTCGGTGTGCCAGGCGCGGCGATGGTGCCGCCCACCTGCACCTCGCCCTCATTGATCGTGACGGTGCCTGTGTAGGTGTTGATGGCATTGAGGAAGACCTTGCCCGTGCCCGATTTTGTGAAGAGGTGCCCGTTGTTTGGAGCGAGCGAATGGTTCTGGATCACCGTGTTGATCTGCAAGGAGTTTGCGCTGTGCTGGTGGATGAGCGCGGCCTCGACTCCACCGCCCGTGGAGATGTTCTGGATGGCACCGCCATTGAGGATCACGTTGCCTGAGTTCGGTGTCATGAGGATGCCGCCGGTCTGCAAGCTCAGCACGCCAGGGAGGTTAAGCGTGCCGCCAGCAGGAAGATTGAAGCGAAGGTTGTTGGTTTCATCGTTTGCGAGCGGTGATGCGGCGAAGCTGAGCACATCGGTGTTCACGTTGAGGAGATAAGTGGTGACGCCCGTGTTGTTGTTGTAGCCGGGCGTCGTGAGGGCGGTGATGAAGCCGGGCCTGTCCACCGCGGTGTCAGTGCCGCTGTTGGTAATAGCAATCGGCGTGCCGCCGAGGGTGGCCGCCACTTGGAATGATCCGGCGGTGCTGTTGACCACGAAGTACAAATTGTTGCCGATGAGTCCGCCGGGAATGTTGCCCGCGAACTCGATGGGCTGGCCGTTGGGGAGGCCGCCGAGGGTGATCGTGTCCGTGGCATCGTCCCAGGGGTTGGTGGTGATGATGCCGGCGCGGTTTGACACGGCCCAGTCGGTTTTTCCGACTGTGATTCCGCCGCTGATGATGCCGGCGGCAGAGTTGCCATTTTCAGAAATGACGAAGTTGCTCGCGCTGATGTCCAGGGTGCTGCCGGTGTTGCGCCCGATGTTTTGCAGGGTGATGAGCGCGTTGCTGCCCGCGTCACGCACGATGGCGTTGGAGCCGATGGCGATGGTGGTGGCGGAGACAATCTCCGCGTGATTCCCCGCGCCGGTGAGCACAAGGCGTGCGCCGGTCATGCCGGTGAGGTTGGTCTGGCCCGCGACATTGTCGTCCGCACCCAAGCCAGTGATCACGCCCGAGCCGGACCAGCCGAGAGTGAGGGAACCGAGGTTGTAGAGCTTGCTGGTGTTATTGGCAGCGTAGTTCAACCGCAATGTTCCGCCGGACACGATCATGTTCGCGCCAGCGGTGGTCGCGTTGACGGCTGTGTAGTTGTTCACGCCGGAGAATGTCAGAGTGCCACCGCCATACTTGGTGATGCTGCCCGTGCCGAGGCCAGCGCCTGTCCACGAGGCGGTTGCGTTGTTGAAATCCACACTCGTGCCCGTGTCCACACCGATACGGAAGTTCGTCGCATGGGGATCACTGCTGTTGGTTGAGCCAAAGGTGAGCGCTCCGGACATGACGTTGGCCCCGCCACCGCGCACTTCGATGCCGCCGTCATTAGGCGCAGCCGCGAGGGGTGAGTAGTCGATGTTGTTTGCCAGCGTCACTCCCGTACCGCCCCGAAGCTGGAGACCTGTGCCTGCTCCCCCACGGATCGTCACCGTGCCAGAGCCAAGGGCCGTGCCGTTGGTGATGGCCAGCGTGCCGCCGCCAATGGTTGTGCCGCCGGTAAAGCTGTTGGCGGCATTAGTGACCACCCACATGCCCGCGCCGGTCTTGGAGAGTGACAAGGCACCGGTGCCGTTGTTGGTGAGCTGCGGATTGAATACGTTGTCGCCGATCAAGGTACTGTCGAGACGCAGCGTGGCTGACTGGTCCACCGCGAGAAACGGAATGGCTCCGGTGTTGCTGAAGGTGATCGTCGGGGCGTTGGTGCCAACGAGGGTGCCGTCCGCAGTGATTGTGGCCGCGTTATTGCCTCCGCCCATCGTGAAGAGACGGTTGGTGGACTGGTTGGTGAAGCCGCTCCAGGTCAGCCCGCCTCCCACGTTGTTGTTGTTGTCGAGGATCAAATTCGAGGCCGCGCTCGAAGACGTACCAATGCCGCTGGGCAGCCCGCCATCGGCCAGGTGGTAAACAATGATGCCACCCGACCGTGAGCCTGTCGTGCCACCGCTGTCCACACTCGAAATCCGGGTCACGCCCGAGTAGGTGTTCTTGTTTGTAAATGTCTCAGTGCCCGCTGCCGTGCCCGTCACCACATTTTTGGTGATGCCGCCAGCGCCGGTGATCAGTCCGTTCACCGTGCCGTTCGCACCCGCGACGATGCTGAGCACCTGCCCGGCGTCGATGGTCACCGTGCCGCCGAGGTTGCTGGTGAGCACGCCGATGCTTTCGCTTTGCTGCACCTGGAAAACCGCGTGAACGCCGGTGGCCAGACCGTCTGACCCAGCGTCACTCACCGCCACCGTGGACACATCCGGGATGGCGCCGCCGCCTGTGACCTGGAGCAGACCGCGATTGACCGTCACCGATCCTTCAAAGGTGTTGGGGCTTCCGCCAGGCCTGCTGAGAATCCAGGTGCCCACGTCTTCCTTGATGATGCTCACGACCTCGCCGCCGTTGCTGGTGTCGGAGATGATGCCGGAGATGGTGTTTGCTCCCGTGTTGGTGCCGCTGAGCGTCCACGCGCGCGCGCCTGCTGCGGCGGAGGTGAGGTTGCCTGCGATGTTGATGACCTTCACGCCATCATTCACTAGCTCGGCGCGGCCCGGGTTGGTGGTGC
>JANPIW010000639.1:0-2191 GCA_031425215.1 Verrucomicrobiaceae bacterium | reverse complement strand
CAAAGCTCAGTTGTCGTTCCATGCCTGTGAACTTACCCCACCGCGCAACTTCTTTTTGCTCCTGATTGCCGCGCCGATTAAATCAGCGGTTCCCTAGGCGACGTTGGTTGCATTGAAGCTGTTCCACTCATGCTCGAATTGCTCGGCGGGAGAACGGGGTCAGTGCAACTGCTCGACCAATTGGCGGGCCATTCAGTTCTTGGGTTCATTGGTTTCCTCCAGGAATGTCTTCATCTCCGCCAGCGCTTTCTTCCGCTAATCTTCAGGACAACGGAGGAGCACTCAATGCATCTCCACCGCGCAACTTCCCAGCCCGCCACGGTAGTAGTTGAATTGCACATTGGGATGATCGGCCAGCAATGACATGGGCACGGCGGCATCTGCGAGGCCCTTGGAGATCATCAGCGCGGTGAGTCGCTGGCCGAGAGGGTTGTCGTGTGTGCCGGCGTGCCAGATCGAGACCTTGTCGGCCATCCAGGTTTCCTTGGGGCCGACGGTGATGGCGGTCTTGGGCACCATGGTGATGTTGCCGCCGCCGGAGGTGCGCGCGTTTTGCGCGAGGGTGATGGGATGCAGCTCGACGACGCGGGTGCCCAGCTTGCGATACTCATCGGGCGTCGGCGGTTCGTTCTTGTATTTGCCGGTGCGCTTGAGCGGATCATTGAAGGCCCAGTGCTTGATGTCGCCCTGGCCGCCCTGCATCACGGCGCAGCGCACTCCGGCGCTCCACGATTTCACATACGCGCTCACATCGCCTTTCGGGAAATGCAGATTCGCATCCGGCATCGCATGGCTTTTGTGGATGCGGTTGAAGCACAGCTCGCGATCCGCTTTCTCAAAGGAGAGCGGATGAGTGACAGGCACCTCGCGCTTTGTCGCCGCATCATACCACTCGTCCATGCCCCAAAAGTGCGCGTGCTTGAGCGAGAGGCCGAGTTCATTCACGAGCCGCGCCACGAGCGGGAGCTGCTCGGTCGGGCCGATGGGGCCGCAGATGCCCACGGGATTGTCGGCGGTGGCTTTCTTCCAGGCGTGAATGTACTCGAGCGCCTCGGCCAGATAAAAATCCTCCAGCGTGTCATACATCACGACTTTGAAACCGGAGCGCGAGAGCTTGAACAGATCGCGCTCGGTCAGGCGGGCTGCGTCATTGATGAGCGAGTCATCAAGTGTGGTGTAATCCCACCAGTCGGGGGCGATGTGGCTGAGTTTGCGTGGCATGGCAGAAGCGGGTTGAGCGGTGGCTGAGCAGTTGTTGAACGATGGTTGAGCAGTTGTTTGGTCCTTCAAGTCCCTTTTGTCCTTTCTGTCCTTCAGATGCGCAGAAAGATTCGCCGCCTGTAAAGCACCCAGAGAATGCCCCACATGATCGCGACGAGAGTGCCGCCGTAGAGCAACTGCTGGAACTCGCGGCCAAAGGCGTCAAACGGCGGCCCCCCGAAGTACAGTTTGTGATCCGGCGTGAAATAACACTCCGCGAGATGGATCATCACATAGATGAGGATCGAGTTCGCGCCGATAACGCGGAGCGGATAGCCCCAGCGATTCCAGCCGAGCATGTCATTGATGAAATGAAACGCTGCCATCGTGAACAAGCACCAGCCGCCGGAGAACAACGTCCACGAGGGCGTCCAGAGTTTCTTCACGCTCGGGCACATGCCTGAAACATGCAGCACTAGTCCAGTCACGATGCACAGCGCGCCAGCGATGACGAGACGGCTCAGCGCAAGATGGCCGCGATCCTCGGGTCGCGACAGCCACTGCCCAGCAATGAGGCCGAGGATCATCGTGCCCAGTGTGGGGATGAAGCTCAGCGTCGAGTAACCTTCGGGATTGCCGATGAATCCATCGCCGCCTGGAAAAAGATTGATGAACCAGCGGTCGAAAGCCCAGGCTGCATTCGCATTCAAGTTCCAGTGCGCGGCGAAGCCTGGGAAATGATGCACCCACCCTTCGGGGACATTCACCGCAGCGTAATCGTATCCCGGCCCCGGCGCTGGATAGAGAGCAAAGAGCAGCCAGTAACCCGCCAGCACCACCACCAGCGCGACCCATCGCACACGCGTCGAGGCAAAGCCCAGCGCGAACAAGAACGGATACCCAAGACCAATCTGCGAGAGCGTGTCCTCAAAGGTCCAATGCACTTGATGCTCATCGAGAAAACGCAGCACCACGCCGAGCGCCACGAGCA
>JANPIW010000638.1:0-5323 GCA_031425215.1 Verrucomicrobiaceae bacterium | reverse complement strand
CGCCGCGCTGGCCGGTCTTGCCTTTGGGCAGACCGCGACCGCGCACGCGGAGCTTCTGGCCGCTCTCGGCGCCAGCGGGGATGCGCAGTTTGATCGCACCATCGAGCGTGGGGACCACGATCTCCGCGCCGAGCACGGCCTCCCACGGCGCGACGTCCAGCTCGTGATGCACGTCGGCGTCGTGCGTGGTGAAATCGGGATGAGAGGCGTGGCGCACGCGGAGATAGAGATCGCCCGAATCGCCGCCGTTGCGTCCTGGCTCGCCCTGGCCGGGCACGCGGATGCGGCGTCCGTCCGTCGCGCCGGGAGGGATGCGCACCTGGAATGTTTGAGTCTGCGCCTCACCCGTCTGGCGGTTCACTGTTTGCAAAGAGATCGGGCGCTGTGTGCCGTGCATGGCCTCTTCGAGCGTGACGAGAATGTCCCCCTCGATGTCGTGGCCTTTGCGCGCGCGACCTCGTGATGCGGCACCGGCTGGCACTTCTTCGTCAAAGCCTTGCGGGAATCCGTACCGGCTTCCGCCGCTGAAGTACTGCTCAAAGAAATCGCTGAACCCCGTGCCGCCAAAGTGGAACTCCTGTCCGCCGCCGCCCGCGCTCGCATTTTGCCACTCGGGCGGTGGCTGGAAATCTCCCGCCTCCTGCCAGCGCTCGCCGAGTGTGTCGTACTTCTTCCGCTTCTCAGAATCACTGAGCACCTCGTTGGCCTCGTTGATCTCTTTGAATTTCTCTTCCGCCGTCTTCTTGTCCTTGGCCGTGTCAGGATGAAACTGCCGCGCGAGCTTGCGGAAAGCTTTCTTGATGTCGTCATCGCTGGCATCACGCGGGACACCGAGCGTTGCGTAGTAGTCTTTGAATTTGGCGGCCATGACTGGAATGCGAAGAGCGCTATGCGCACGCAAGAATGCTGCAGCAATTCTCCGCTGTCACTGGCATTCCTCGCTCATTCCTTGGGCCATCCCCGACGCGGCGCGCAACTTCGACCCTGCGTTTGCGCAAGCATCTGCAAGACACTCATGGTCAGACCAACCATGATGAAGACCGCCATGCCAGCCGGTGACCTTCATTGTCAGCACGCCTCCCGCGTTACTCCCGATCCTGCGGAGACTTCATGCGCGGGATCACCTGCCAGTGTTCATCAAAAAAATCCGCCGCCACGACCTTCCCCGCGCTCTCAGCATTCGGCGGCTGCGAGATGTCGAGGATGGCCCAGTCGGGCAGCTTCGGATTTTGCAGCGAGTTCGTTCGGTCATGCGCCTCGCGGAAGGTGAGGCCGGAGTTGAGAATGATCAGCCCACGAGGCTCCAGTGGATTCGGACGAATCATCACAGGCACATGTGTCGTCGCGTCGAAACTCTGTTCGCCGATTTGAATTCGCTTCTCATCCCATGCCACTGGAAGCTTCTGGATCGTTTTGGCAGCCAGCACTTTCGCGATCAAAGGGTTCGATCTCACATCTCCCCAAAGCACGAGTGTATAAAGTTGCATGTCGTTATCAGTGACCCGGCTCGCAGTTTTTACCCTGGGGTTGCCGCGCATCAGGCTGCGCCAACGCTGAAGAAAATTTTGCGACTCTGCCTTCACCCACGCGTCAACGTGGGCTGAGGCACACAGTATATCCGGCAATACCACCATGAAGGGGCGCTTCAGCGGTATTTCAATCGGACCTGCACGCCTGGGATGCTTGCCATGCGGATGTTCCATCTTGGTCTCGAGAATGCTGTCCCTCGCCACCCATCGTCCCTGTTCGTCTCGCCGCAGATGTCGGGATTGTGCAAGCAGCTTGGTGTCATCAATGACCAGTGATTTGACTGTATGGGGAGGAGAAATATCAAAGCCGCGCACGTTGGTCGTCTTGATGGTCAGTTGGCCGCCGGCATCAATGTCGGCATCAATTCGCGAATCCCGCCACAGTTCGGTCTGAGCGGTAAGAGTGATCCAAAACATCCTCGCGTATTCAATCGTCCTTGTTTGCAGCGTCACCTTCCTCGGCGTCGGATCACGTCCCTTCGACACCGCCTCCTCGATGAGCCGCTGCACCTCCTTGATAGTTTCGGGGTGATACTGGTGTCCCACCCCTGCGCCGATGAGATGCGGTGGCTTCAAGCCTTCCTTCCCGAGCACCTCCATCATGTACTCCGCGCTGTCGCGCTGGGCGTCATTCTCGCCGCTGTAACAGATGAGCGGGACGTTGAAAAAGTTCCGCGCGTAGTCGGGCACGTCATAAACTCCCCAGAGCTTTTGCTCATACCACGGCGGCATCTTGTCAGGTGTGAGCTTTTGGTAGCGCTTCACATCCACGAAACCCGCGCCGGTGTGGACGCAAGCCCACTGGTCCGCGA
This sequence comes from Verrucomicrobiaceae bacterium, assembly GCA_031425215.1. Classification (GTDB taxonomy): domain Bacteria; phylum Verrucomicrobiota; class Verrucomicrobiia; order Verrucomicrobiales; family Verrucomicrobiaceae; genus JANPIW01. The sequence goes on along the minus strand of JANPIW010000638.1, from coordinate 2,982 downwards.
AGTGCGCGCCGATGTGCCACGCGCCTGCGCCGCCCATGCTGAAGCCAGCGAGAGCGATGCGATCCTTGTCGATGTTGAACCGCGCTGTTGCGTCATCGCGCGCCTCGAACACATCCGTCTCGCCCGCGCTCTTCCAGCCGTTGCAGTAGCGGCCAAAGGGATGGATGACGATGGTGCCCTTTGGCTGGAATTGTCCTGGCTTCTTCGCCGTGAGCTTGTTGTGGATAAAATGCAAATCCGTCGCCGTGTCACCACGACCGTGCAGCCAGATCCACATGGGAACGGGCTTTTTGCCAGCGCCCCATTCAAGGCCCTCGGGAATCTCCACGCCGTACGGCTGCGGGCTGTCGTCGATGTTCGAGTAAAAGCCCAGCACCTTCTGACCGCTGCCATCCATCCACGGAGTTTGGTTTTCCTTGAGTGCTGCAATGCGCTTCTCCGCCTCGTCTAGCAGCGCATTGGCTTTCTTCACACCGTCATCGGGCTTCTTGTCATACCACTCGTGAAACTCCAGCGCATAGCGCACCGCCTTCAAAAAAATGTCGGCATCAGCGGCGCGAGGATGTTTTCTCACGGCTTGAAATGATCGCGTCACTTCGCCAAGACGGCTCTCGATGGCAGTTTGCTGCGCTGAGGAGAGGTCAGCCGTCGGTTTGGGTGGAAGCGCCCCCTTCCAGGAGGCTGTGGCTCCATTCGGCCCGAGCTGTGCGTGGAGCGAGGTGGAAAGAATGAGTGCAGATAGAATGGAAAAAAGAACCGGCTGCATACCGGAAAAGAGCATCAAAGCCCAGTGCCGGCACTCGATTTCTCCAACGGCTCAAGCCGTCGGCTGCGCGCTAGCGCGTCGTCGTTGTACCGGTGTTTCCTGTTGCTCCGGTCCCGGTTGTTCCTGTCCCTGTCGTCGCCCCGGGAGCGGCGGTGCCCGTTCCAGTGGTGGCGTTCGTTCCAGTTGCGGTACCAGTGCCGGTTCCCGTCGCGGTGGTGTTTGAAACTGTTCCCGCCACATAGCCCAGCTCTTGCAGCATCGTCTGCACCGCTGTCACTTCGAGCGCGAGAGTGGCGTTGGTCGCGATGGCATCTTTCGTCTGCGCATCATCCAGGGTCGCCGTGATGTAGCTTACTCCCGCCACGCCGATGTCCGTGGCGCTCGTGCTCGCGTAGGGCAGGTCGCGCTCGCTGTCGGCTGACACCGCATAACCCTTGAGAGTCTCCGCCACCCAGACATCGAGATCAGCCGCGCGCGTCGCGATGCTCATCTGGGTCTTTGCCGTGCCGATGGCAAAAAAGGTGGTGGTCGAGACCGAGTTGGCCGCCGTCGCCGAGAGCACAGTTTTCCGCGCCGCGCCCTTCACCGCCACGAACAGCTCGCCAAAATTCGCATAGGTGTAGTAGGTCTTCACGGTGCCGGTGGCGGTGAGCAAAATGAGGCTGCCCGTGCCGCCCTCGATGGGCGCGATGTAGTAGCCGCCTTGGTAGGGCTTGTAGTTGATGTTCTCGCCCGCGACCTCAAACGAGAGCTTGTAAACCACCATCTGCGCCCGCGCGCCGCCAACCGCTCCGAGAAAAACAAAAAGTGCGATGAGAAAGCCGCGTGAGGAAAAGTTCATGAGTTGCTATAACTCCCGGCCCCGGCACAAGTTTCAATCTCATTTCTTGAACACCACACCCTGGATAAACGACCAGCTCACCGCCACGGCAGTCCCCGCCGTCGTGATGGATCGCCTCCTCGCGGCCGGCTGGCGTCACTTCGGCAGCGACTTCTTCCGCTACTCCATCCAGTTCGCCGACGGCGGCGAGGCGCAGACCATCCAGCCGCTACGCGTTGACCTTGCGCGGTTTAGATTCTCGACAAGCCAGCGCCGTGTTTTGAATCGCAACCACGACATCGTCTGGGAGATCATTCCCGCGCGCGCTGACGAGGAGGTGCAGGCGCTCTTCCACAAGCACAAGCAGCGCTTCAAAGACAACGTCCCCGAAAGCATCTTCAATTTCATATCCGCCGAGACACCCGCCACGCTTCCCTGCGAGTGCCTGGAGTTTCGCGCCTTGCTCGATGGCAGGCTCATCGCAGTCAGCTTTCTCGCGCTCGGACAAGCTGCGTCCTCCAGCATCTACGCAGTCTTCGATCCCGCGCATTCCCGCCGCAGTCTCGGCACACTCACGCAGCTCAAAGAGATCGAGCATGGCATTTCGCGCGGCTGCCGGTATCTCTATCCAGGCTACGCCACTTGGGAACCGAGCCTCTACGATTACAAAAAGCAGCTCGGCGCCCTCCAATACCTCGACTGGCACAGCGGCGAGTGGTGTGATCTCAGAGATTCATCAGCCCCTTTGCCACCGCATATCCATCCGCATCAGCATTTGTCCTCACACCGCGAAACAACTCCGCCACACGCGAGCGCGTGATTTTGCCGAAGTAGCGCACAAGACGCAGCAGCCTCTCCACATCGCCAGTGCTCGCGCTGGACTCGACGATCATCGATTCCGCGTTCGCCACCGCGCAGCTCCAGACAAAAAGCTCCGCGCCGATATCGACAAAGCGACCGAGGAGCACTTGTTTCTTTTCCAGTTTCGGGCCGTTTAGGATCATCGCGTGGAAGAGCGTGCGCGCGAGTTTGCGGCTGTATCGCGCAACGGACTTCATCTCGCTTTGCAAACCGGGATGCAGTGACGCGGCGCCGGTCTTTGCTCCGAGCGGCAGCCACTTCATCGGATACCACTTCGCATAAAAGCGCGCGGCTTTCATCGCGGCGCGGGCGCGGAATTTGAGCGGGAGTTTGCCGTTGATCACCTCGGCACCGAGCTTGAGATGCGGATCGAGCGCCTCACGCGCGATGAACAGGCGCATGATCTCGCTGCTGCCCTCGAAAATGGTGTTGATGCGACTGTCACGCATCAAGCGCTCCACTGGCTCTGCGATCTCGCCGCGCGCTTCGAGCGACCCGGCGGTTTCGTAGCCGCGACCGCCGCGGATTTGCATCG
>JANPIW010000637.1:0-10042 GCA_031425215.1 Verrucomicrobiaceae bacterium | reverse complement strand
CGGAGGTACTCCTCTCGGCGGCGGAGATGACTGATGCGAGCGCCAGCAGCGGGAAAATGAGAAGCTTCATGATTGGTTCAAAACAGCGTGAGCGGATTCACCCGCGTCTGGAGGGGCAGCGTCACACGTCGGCCGCCGAGACGATGGGATTCAAAAACAGCCGAGATCATTTCAATCGTGTCCCGCGCATCAACGGCGCTGCATAGCGGCTGGCGGTTCGCGCGCATCGCCGCGATGAGATCGCGCACCGGCACGATGTGATGTGAGAGGTCGTTGGCGAGGTCTTTGATTGGCTCCGGCTTGCCCACGCCCGCCGTCGTGATCGGCACCCATGCGCGCGGCTCGGCGGTCGGTTTGAACGGACTGCCTTTGAGAAGCTGCGCCGCAGGCTCCACATCCGTGCGCAGATCGATGACACCCTCGGTGCCGATGATCTGGATGCCAAACCCCGCGCTTTTGCTTCCCGCGTTTTGCACCGAGTCAAAAAACGCCGGCACGCCGCTCTCCATCTCGTAGCGCGCGTGAACTTCGTTGCCGGCGAGCGGGCCGATGCCCTCATCGCCCTCCTTCACATCCGCTTTCGTCACCGGTTTTCCGTTTTGCAAAACCGTGGCCGTGCATGACAGCGGCGCGCCTGCGAAAAAGCTGATCAAGTTCACCAGATGGGAGCCGAGCACCCAGAGATCGAGCGAGCCGCCGCGTGCGTCTTCCTTGCCGCGCGCGCGATACTCCAGCAGCCGGCCGATGGCTCCGTCCTTCACGAGCTGCTTCACGACAGGCATCACGGGATGAAAGCGGTTCCGGTGCGCGATGGAGAGCTTCACGTTTTTCTTTTCGCAGGCCGCCACCACCTCGTCCGCCTCCACGAGCGAGCGCACAAAAGGCTTCTCCATGTAGATGCCGCGCGCGCCAGCCTCCACCGCCGCGAGGATCATGTCGCGATGCTGGTCGATGTGACGCGGCGCGACAGACACGATGTCAGGTTTCATCTCCGCGAGCATCGCTCTGTAATCCGCAAAGCCCCGCGCCAGCTTGAGCTTCTTCATCGCCCCCGCGAGACCCGCCGCATCCGCATCGGCGACAGCGACGAGTTCCGTCTCCGGCACATCGATCCAGACCGTGTCGAGACCGTGCCCGTAGTTTCCGCGTCCCGTGTGACCGATGACGGCCACGCGAAGCCTGGCCGGATCAGCGGCCTGTGATCCGAGTGCGATACCCGCTGCGGCAGTTGCGATGAAGTGTCTGCGTTTCATGAGGTGAGGAAAACGCGCGGTCCGTGAGGATTTGTCGTGCGATACGCAGCCTCGCTGAAGGAAACGCTGGTTGTGCTGCCTGCCCGCTGTGTTACGCTCCGCGCCATGAGCATTGCCATCGCTGAACGTCCGCATACATACGAGGAGGAAAGGGGAAAACCCATGCCGGGTTTCAATCATGCCGTGCCATTCATCACCGATCCGGGCACCTGCTTGATCGCAGATATTTCGGCGGTGTTTTCCTGATCCACCACAATGCCCCTGCATCTCGGAGTCAATATCGACCACGTCGTCACGCTGCGGCAGGCGCGCTACCGCGAGATGCTCGCATCGCCCAACGCGGAGCCGTCCGTGTTGAAAGCAGCGCTCGAGGCTGAGGCTGCCGGCGCGCATTCCATCACCATCCATCTGCGCGCCGACCGGCGGCATATCCAGGACGCCGATGTGCGGCTGCTGCGCCGCGAGATCGGCACCAAGCTCAATCTCGAAATGGGCAACACGGAGGAGATCACCGCCATCGCGCTGGAGGTGCGGCCTGACTTCGTGTGCATGGTGCCTGAGCACCGCGAAGAGGTCACCACCGAGGGCGGCCTCGACGTGGCAGGACAAAAAACCGCGCTGCGCGAGACAGTGCGCCGTCTTCAGGAAAATGGCGCCAGCGTGAGCATGTTCATCGACCCCGATCTCGATCAGGTCCGCGCCTCGGCGGACATCGGCGCGCGCATGATCGAGCTGCACACCGGCACCTTTGCCAATCACTTCGGTCCCGAACGTGCGAAGGAAACCGCCCGGCTCAAAGCGGCCGCGGAGCTTGGTCACTCGCTCGGTCTTCAAATCAACGCAGGTCACGGACTCACCACCGCAAACCTGCCCGATCTCTTCGCCGTGCCACACCTCGTCGAGCTAAACATCGGCCACCACATTGTCTCGCGCGCCGTCTTCATCGGCCTGCGTGCCGCAGTGGCGGAGATGCTTGGAGCGATGCGGGGGTATGAGGGATAAGTTTGCAGTTGTTTGCGATGGTTTGCAGTGGATTGAAGACGCGGCCCAACCATGCAAACCACCGCAAACTCCCTCGCAGGCATCGGCATCGACTTGGTCGAAGTGTCCCGTATTCGCGACATGCTTCAGCGACATGGCGAGCGCTTCAAAGAGCGCACGTTTGCCGAGGCGGAGATACGATACTGCGACGGCTGCGCTGATCCCGCGATGCATTACGCGGCGCGCTTTGCCGCTAAAGAGGCTGTGGCAAAAGCGCTCGGCACCGGATTTGCCAGTGGCGTGAGCTGGACAGACATCGAGATCACGCGCGCGGAAAACGGGGCGCCATCTGTGCATCTTCATGGCGGAGCGGCAAAGATCGCGGACGAAAAAGGCGCGCATGTCATCGTCTCCCTCACTCACACTCGCGAGCTAGCCGCCGCGCAGGCAGCGCTTGTGAAACGCATCAGCGCGTAGCTGAACCGCGTGAGCGTTCAGTCGTTCGGTATTGATGCAAAGAAATGCCTGCTTCCACCGACTGAAGGCTCGCGCCCTCAGCTACATGGTCTTTCGCAGCACGACGATCACATCCGAGTACTCGTCATCAAGCTTCCGCTCCGTGCCCGCATCGCAGGTGAAGTCATGGCATGTCACCACCTCCAGCTCCGGTGTCGCCCTTCTCAAAAGCCCCCGCAACTGCGCGGCGTCATAAGTGCGGTAGTCCCAGCACGTCTCCTGCCGCCGCGTCTCACCCTTGCGCGTGATCGCCAGGCGCGTGCGCAGCTTTTCGATCCGCGCCTTCGCATCCGCCGGCCACGTGCGCGTGTTGCACACGACATGAAATCCCTTGCGCTCCATCACCCAGCGCTCGTGCTCGCAGCTCGTGCGCGAGTAATCCGTGAGATGCAAACCGAGCACAAAAAGGCCGCCTGGTTTCAGTGCGCCGCTCACACGCTGAAGAAACGCGCGTGCCTCCAACTCTGTGAGCAGATAGCGGAAGGTGTTGATCAAGCAGTGCGCCAGATCAAAACACGCGACACCGGTAACGCTGAACCTCTCCATGCGATCCTGCCAGAGTATCGCGCGAGGCGCGCGTTCGCGTGCAAACGCCAGCATCTTATCGCTCGCATCAAAGCCGCCCGCGCTCCATCCGCGACGCGTCAGCTCGCGCACCAGCCGTCCGCTGCCGCACGCCGGCTCCAGCACACGCCTCGCTCTCGCTGATCTCACGCGCGCATGACGCGCGAACACGGTCTCCAGGAGATCAGCCTCCTTCCGCGTGTCAGCGTCATAGATGATGTCATAGAAAAGTGGCGTGTCGTACCAGTCGCGGGTGTGCATAAGAGTGGCGCGAGCATCCAAGCTCGCAGCGCCAAGATGAGCACGGGCGGCAAATCCGCGCCCGAAGTTTGACGGGCAAAATTGGAGATTTGGACGCTGCAGTCCGCAGGTGCGATGAAAATCCTTTCTTCCTCGATCACTACGTCACGATGTCCTTCACCACTTTTCCCGCCACATCGGTGAGACGGAAGTCCCGGCCTTGGAACCGAAACGTGAAGCGCTCGTGATCAATTCCCAGTAGATGAAGCACGGTTGCGTGGAAGTCGTTCACATGCACCGGGTTCTGCGCGATGGAGAAACCAAAGTCGTCCGTCTCGCCATAGCTCATGCCGGGCTTCACACCGCCGCCGGCCATCCAGAAGGTGAAGCAATCACGATGATGCTCGCGGCCATATTCAAACGGCTCGGTCTCGATCTTCCCTTGGCTGTAACAGGTGCGCCCAAACTCAGTGCCGAAGATCACGAGCGTGTCATCGAGCAGTCCGTTGTTTTTCAAATCCTGCACCAGCGCTGCGGCGGGCTGATCCACTTGCCGCGCCTGCACTTCCATCGTCTTGATGACGTTGCCGTGCATGTCCCAGCCCGGATGATAGAGCTGGATGAAGCGCACACCTTTCTGCGCGAGACGACGCGCGAGCAAACAGTGCGCGGCGAATGAGCCGGGAGTTTTCACCTCGGGTCCGTAGAGATCGAGCACGCTCTGCGGCTCCGCGCTAGCGTCCGTCACCTCGGGGATGGAGGTCTGCATGCGGAAAGCCATCTCATACTGCTCCATGCGCGCGTGCAATTCCGCCTGCGGGCCGTTGCTCAGGCCGTGCAGCTCGCGCAACGCGGCCATGGCGCGCTCATTGCTCGCGGCGCTCACGCCTGCCGGGCTGCTGAGAAAGAGCACGGGATCTTTTGCGGCGCGGAACTGCACGCCTTGATATTGCGTGGGCAGGAAGCCGCTGTCCCACAGGCGCGAGGAAAGCGGCTGGTCGATGCTGCGTTTTGAAACGAGCACGACGAATGACGGCAGTTCGTGATTCATGCTGCCCAGTCCGTAACTGGCCCACGCTCCCATGCTCGGGCGGCCCGGCAATTGCTCGCCCGTCGCCATGAAGGTCATCGCAGGATCGTGGTTCACCGCCTCGGAGTGCATCGACTTCACAAAACAAAGCTCGTCAGCGATGCGCGCCGTGTGCGGGAACTCCTCGCTGATCCACGCGCCTGATTTGCCGTGCCGCGCGAATTTCTTTTTCGTCCCCACGAGAGGAAATGCCGCTTGGTTTCCCGACATGCCGAGCAATGCAAAGCGGCCTTTGCGCAGCGACTCGGGCAGCTCTTGTCCCGTGCGCTTGGTCAGCTCCGGCTTGGGATCAAAGCTCTCCAGATGCGACATGCCGCCGCTCATGAAAAGGAAGATCACCCGCTTCGCCTTCGGCGCGAAATGCGGCAGCCCGCGCAAGCCCGGCACCGTCGCGGCACTAGCGCTGCCGCGTGAGAGCAGATCACCGAGGGCGATGCTGCTCATTCCCATCGTGAGACGGCTGAGGGCTTCGCGGCGCGTGAGAGCGCGAAGAAAAGGGGATGGAGTTTTCATGGTTTTAAGGGTGTCTGTTCCATGCCGTCACGCGCATCAGTCGCGGCCTGCAATGTCATCTCGATGAGATTGGGTGCCAGGTGGATGCCTTTTTGTTTCATCGCATGAATCGCATCCGCCACGGAATCCAGCAACTTCGCGCGGTGCAGCTCAACGAGGATGCCGAGCGAGCCGATGACGGTGAGTCCTGCGAGGCGCGCGGCCCTACGTCCGCGCACTTCGTCGATGACAACGAGAGGCAGGTCATCGTCGAGAGCAGATTGAATGACGGCGGCTTCACCGCTCCCAAGGGTGATCAACAGAGGATTGACTTGGGGTATGAGCAGTGGACGGACTTCGCACCATGTCGCGGCCTCGACTCGCCCGGCGGTGTCGTCCTTGTGCCCTCCAGCGGCCAGTTCGGCGAGAACTTCTCCAGGCACGATCAGCTTGTCCACGATCCCAGCCAGCGCGTCAAAGTCGGGCAACGCGGCTACGAGAGCGATGAGCGGGCTGCTATTGATGACGGGTGAAGGCTTCACGCGCATGGGCGAACTCTTGCTTCAGCTCGTCTTCATTAATATTGATGAACGACACTCCCATGCGCTCCAGCTCGAAGAGAAAGCGCACACGGTCCAGCCCTGACATCCGCGCGGCCTGCGCGGATGAGATGCGGCCCATTTCATACCATTTCGCGGCGAGCGCTAGACGCGCCTCGCTCTCGAACTGCTGGCGCGACAAGTTCAACTCATCCGGCAGGCGATCAGGATACTCAATGGTCAGCGACTGGCTCATGGTGCGGATGGTAACTCAACGTGACTGGGGGGCAACGCGCATTTCCTCACTGCTTCACCTGGCATTCATCATGACTGAGCAGCACCCGCAGCGCCAGTGTTGTGGCGGCCACTTCAGCGGGGGGCAGCGCGTTGTTCATGGGGATGCCGCCGTTTTGCAGGAGGGCGGTGGCCTCCGTTGTGTTGGAAAGAAAATGAGCGCGTTCGGCTTCGAATAGGCGGAACAGCACGGCGATCTCATCCGCGCTTGCGGCGCGCGTGGTGAGAACTCGGAAGGCTTTTGCAAAACGCGCGTTCGCGTCATTCGGAAACTCGGCCACCAGTTTCTCCGCGAGCACGCGGCATGAGCTCATGAAGTCGGGATGATTCATGAGCGCTAGCGCCTGTAATGGCGTGCTCGTCTGCTCGCGCCGCACACGGCAGTATTCCCGCGTCGGCGCGTCGAAGACACTCAATGCAGGCGGCGGCATGGTGCGCTTCCAATAAGTGTACACCGCGCGCCGCCAGAGCGCCTCGCCCTGATCTTGGCGATAAGAAACCTGAATGCCCGAGTCCTCATAAAGCCCCTCCGGTTGCCAGGGATGTGCGGGCGCTCCGCCCATCGTTTGTGAGAGCAGCCCGCCAGCCGCCAACGCCTGATCGCGCACCATCTCGGCGGATAGCCGCTGCCTCGGGCCGCGAGAGAGGAGGAGGTTTTGTGGATCAGCTTGTCCCTCGCTGACAGCAGAGCTTTGGCGGTAGGTCGCGCTCAGCGCGATCATTCTGCACAGGCGCTTCACATCCCAGCCACGCTCCATGAAATCGACGGCGAGCCAGTCGAGCAGCTCGGGATGCGTGGGCAGCTCGCCCTGGATGCCGAAGTCCTCCGATGTGCCGACGATGCCGCGACCGAAAAACATCTGCCACACGCGATTCACAAAAACGCGCGCGGTGAGCGGATTGCGGCGGTCCACATACCAGCGCGCGAGGCCGGCGCGGTCGCGAGGGAAATCATCCGGCCACGGCAGGATCGTCGCGGGCATGGCGGGCGCGACCTCCTCGCCGGGCTGGTCGAAACGGCCGCGCATCTGCACGAAGGTTTTGCGCCGCGTGGCGGACTCGCGCATCACCATCACCTCGTCCGCATCGTTTGCCAGATCGTCCAGCTCGGTGCGCAGGGCGTGGAGTTTCGCGAGCAATGCCTTGCCACGCACGTCGTGATCGCGAAGCCACGCATCACTCCAGTTGCTGGCCTTGATCTCCGGATCGCATGCCCACACGCCATGCCACCAGCGACCGATGCCTGAGCGGGCCTTGTCCTCTTTCCACGCCTTCATCTCGTCAAAGATCGCGCGTGCCTCCGCCTGCGTGAGCGTCTGCTCAAAGATCTGAAACTCATCGACCGCAGCGCGCGTGATCGTCTTGTCGTTGCGGCGTTGCCCAAAGGTCAGGTTCACATTTGCAGCGGTGTTGTCCTGGAGCTTCTGCTCATCAAAATCTCCCCACTCCTTGCGGTACAGGATGTCGCGCTGGAGCGAGTCCTCTTTTATCTCCGTGGAGAGCAGCGCGCCGTCTTTATAAATAGTCAGCCCGCCGGCGCGGCTCGAGCCGTTGTAGGTGAGGACGACGTGGGACCACTCGTTGAGCGGCAGCTTCTCCAACGCGCGCACGCGGATGGAATTGCCCGGCGCGAAGTGCGAGAGCGCAAACTCGAGATGGAGATCATTAAGCATGATCTCATAGCCCCGGCTCGCCGCATCAAGGCCGCCGCGCGAGCGATGCAGCAGCACCGCGCGTTCCTGGCTCTGCATGGGTTTGAGCCAGAGCGAGAATGAAAATGTGTCCGATCTGCGCCAGCGCGCACCCACATCGGCAAAGGTGATCGCGTTGTCATGATCCAGCGCCAGGGCCAGGCCGCGCGGACCATCAGCCGGCTCGATGCTGCCCTTGGCCTTGCCCTCGCCCATTGTGCCGTTGATCGTGTTCGTGAAAATCTTCCGCAGGCTTTTTTTCTTCTCCGCCACGTTTTCAAACTCGTATCGCGCCAGCGGCTTCGCAGCGGGCGGAGAACCCTTTTCCTCGATCCATTCTTTGAGCGCTGCTGGCGGAGGCGCGGCCCTGAGCGCCGCGAGTTCTTTTTCAGCCTCGGCAATCTGCGCGCGCAATTCCCCCGAGCGTTTCTCTGCCTCCGGTTTCATCATCAGCATCGACGGCGCGGGCACGGCGGCGGTGAGGCGCGCGTAGAGTCCCAGCTCGTCGATGTTATTCAAGAAAGCGGCCATCGAATAGTAATCGCGCGAGGTGAGCGGATCGAACTTGTGATCGTGACAGCGCGCGCACTCCATAGTCAGGCCCAGGATGGCTGTGGCGTTCGTCTTCACGCGATCCGCGACGTGCTCCTGGCGAAACTCCTCCTCGTTGCTCCCTGCCTCGTTGCTCTGCTGCACGAGCCGGTTGAACGCGGTGGCCACGATCGAGTCACGCGTCGACAGTGGCAGCAGATCACCTGCTGTCTGCCAGGTGATGAATTGATCATACGGCATGTTCGCATTGAAGGCGCCGATCACCCAGTCGCGATACGGCCACACCGCGCTGTCCGCGTCCTCGTGCCGGCCGTAAGTGTCCGAGTAACGCGCCGCGTCCAGCCAGTCGCTCGCGATGCGCTCGCCAAACGAGGGCCGCTGCAGCAGGGCATCCACCACGCGCTCGAACGCGACTGGCGATGTGTCGCCTAGAAACGCGTCGATCTCATCCAGCCTCGGCGGCAGTCCCGTGAGATCGAAAGTCACGCGCCGCAGCCAGTGCTCGCGTGATGCCGGAGCTGCAGGCTGGAGGTTCTGCGCGTGCAGTTTTTCCAAAACAAAGGCGTCGATCTCGCTGTCAGCAGAGACGCGCGGCACAGGCGGTCGCACTGGCGCGATGAAAGCCCAATGCTTTTCATAATCCGCTCCCTGCGCGATCCATCGGCGCAGCACATCCTTGTCTTCCGCGCTGAGTTGATGGCGCGCATCGGGTGGCGGCATCACCTCATCGGGATCAGTAGAGAAAATGCGCTTCACCAGCTCGCTGCCCTCCGCATCGCCAGGCTTGATGGCTTCTTTTGCGATGGCAGCCTCGCGAACGTCCAGCCGCAGCTTCGCCTCGCGTTTCTTTTCATCCGGGCCGTGGCAGGCATAGCACTTGGCTGCGAGAATGGGGCGCACTTGGAAATTGAAGCTCAGTTTCGCGGCATCATCCGCCGTCTGGCCGCGCAGCGCTGAGGCGAGCGACACGGTCAAAAGGAATGAGAGCAAATGAGTGCGATTGGGGGGCATCACGAAAGAAGACGGTCGTGACAGCTAGACCAGCGGAGGCGGCTTTTCAATGGCCGCGAAGATTCAGTCCCGGTTCTGTCGGCGCTACTTTTTGACAACCTCGGAGCCGCCGCTAACACTTGCGCCCCAAATTCAACCCTGCGAACACCATGCCTGCCAACACCGCCAAGAAAATTATCAATGACCCGCTCAAGTGCGCTGACGAACTCTTTGAGGGCCTGCTGATGGCCTATGACGGCAAGGCTCGACGTGTGGGCACGCGCTCCATCGTCATGAATGAGCTGCGGCCCGACGCGCCCGCGCTGCTCGTCGGTGGAGGAGCAGGGCATGAGCCGATCTATCACGGGCTGGTGGGGAAGGGGATGGCTGATGGCGCGGCTGTGGGTGAGATTTTCGCCGCGCCGCCGCCCGACATCGTGCTGGAGGCCGCGCAGGCGGTGCATCGCGGCAAGGGTGTGCTCTTTTTGTACGGCAACTACGCGGGCGATGTGATGAACTTCGACATTGGCGCGGAGCTGGCCGCCGAGGAAGGCATCACGGTGAAGACCGTCATCATCGCAGACGACGTGGCATCCGCGCCTGCGAGTGAGAAGCACAAGCGCCGCGGAGTGGCGGGCCTGGTGCCGATCACCAAGATCGCCGGCGCCGCCGCGCAGACGGTGGACACGCTGGACGAGCTGGCGCGCATCGCGCAAAAGGCGTGCGACATGACGCGCACCGTCGGTGTCTCGACGAAGCCCGGCAGCATTCCTGCGACGGGGAAGCCGACCTTTGAACTCTCCGACGACGTGATCGGCCTCGGCATGGGCATTCACGGGG
>JANPIW010000636.1:0-3288 GCA_031425215.1 Verrucomicrobiaceae bacterium | reverse complement strand
AGCGACGCGAGCGGGACGATCTGGTCAGCAGGGATGATCGTGGACGCCAACATTCCAGTGCCATTGGTGGGTCAATATACCTCGCAAACCATCATTAATGGCAACCCGGCGGCCAGCTACTACGATGTGTCCAATGGTGATCTCAAGTTTGTGCGAGCCAATGATACGAGTGGGACGACTTGGGGCACGCCCGTGACCTTGGACAGCGCCGCCCAAGTAGGCCAGTATTCCTCGTTGGCAGTGGTCAATGGCTACCCGGCCATCAGCTACTACGATGGCTCCTTTGGCGACCTCAAATATGTGCGGGCCACCGACACGAGCGGGACGAGTTGGGGCACGCCGGTGACTATCGACAGCATCGGAGCTGTGGGCCTCTACACCTCCCTTGTGGTGGTCAATGGATACCCGGCCATCAGCTACTTCGACGACACCAACGATGATCTCAAATATGTGAGGGCCAGTGACCCGAGCGGGACGGGCTGGGACACCCCCATAGCTTTGGACAGCACCGGCAGCTTGGGGTTCTATACCTCTCTGGCGGTGGTCGCTGGCAATCCATCGGTTAGCTATTACGACAGCTCCAACGGCGACCTCAAGTATGTGCGGGCCGGAGACGCGAACGGAACGAGCTGGGGCACGCCCGTGACTGTGGACAGCGCGGGCAACGTGGGCTTCTATACCTCGCTGGTGGCTATCAATGGCGGCCCGGCCATCAGCTACTACGACTCCACCAACCTCGATCTCAAATATGTGCGGGCCACCGACACGAGCGGAATAGGTTGGGGAACGCCCATCATCTTGGACAGTATCGGCAGCGTGGGCACCTACACCTCCCTAGCGATGGTCAATGGCATCCCCGCCATCAGTTACTACAGCAGCACCAACTCCGACCTCAAATACATGCGAGCGCTGGACGCGAGCGGGACGAACTGGGGCACGCCCCTGAATGTGGACATCACTGGCAGCGTCGGCCAATATACTTCGCTGGCGGTGGTTAATGGCAGCGCGGCCATCTCCTACTACGACGTGGCGAATGGTGATCTAAAGTGGGCAACGATTGATTTCGATGCCGACAACGACGGCCTCCTCGATTCCTGGGAACTGACCCACTGGCCCACCACCACCGGCCACGGCCCGCTCGATGACACCGACAACGACGGCTACGTCGAGCTGCTCGAACTGGCCCTCGGCCTGAACCCCACGCTCACCAATCCCGGTGGATTCCCCGGCCTGACGCAAGAGGGCGGTTACCTCACGCTCACCCTCACCAAGCAACCCGGTGTGACCTACGAGGTGCAGAGCGCAGGGACACTGCTGCCCGCGCTGCCGGATTCCTTTAGCGCCGCGAGCACGACAGTGCTCATCAATGACGCCACCACGCTCAAGGTGCGGGACAATGTGCTCATCGGCACGCCGCTCACGCGCTTCATGCGCGCGAAGGTGACGGCCGCGCCGTGATGCCTTAGCTTCGATTGGTAATCGAAGCAGTATGAACACGGACTCGAAAGTCCGTGCTACGATCTGACCACGCTCCTGCGCGCGGCTACATTGCTGCGAGCGCGTCGAGATGCTGGCGCGCGCGGATGATCTCCGCCGTCGTCTCGGCGGCGGTGGGCAGAATGGGAATGCCGCGCGGCGTGGGGTGCATGAAGATTTCCGTGGGGCCGGTGAAGTTGATCTCGCGTAGCGCGGCGATGATCGGCTTGTAGTCGAGCTTGCCGCGACCAGGCATCTGCTGGAGTTCCTCTTCCCTCGGCATCGCCTTCATGAAACCCATGCCGCGCTCCCAGGCATAGAAAAGGGTGAGCTTCGTGCCGATGTGCTTGATCAGCGCAGCGAGCACCGCCGCGTCCTGTGGCAGATGCGCGGGCGCGAGCGCGATGCCGATTCCGGCGATGTCGCGCGTCATGTCGGCCAGCCAGCGCAGGGAGTCGGGCGTGTCGATGAGGTTGTTGATGTGGTTCTCGATGCCGATGGTCACGCCGTTCTCCGCCGCGAGGGCGGCGTGCGGCTTCATCCTCTCGACGAAGTCCTTCACATTCGCCTTGAGCTGCTCGGGCGTGACTTTGTACACCCCTGACCCGCCGGTGACGATGATGCTGCCGCCGAGCTTCTTCACGATGGCGATCTCCTCCGCCAGCTTGAACGGCCCCAGGTCGTAGCGCGTCGTGCCGCCGAAGCTGATGCCGTGCTCCTTGAGCATCGCGGCGAGTTTGTCGTGCCCGATCTCATCCATCTCCTCGCGCTGCGTGCCGTGCTTCTTCGGCCACAGCTCGATGCTGGTCGCGCCGGTCTTGCGCACCTCGGGTAAAATCTCGGCGAGCTTGAGGTTCCCATACATCGAGGAGGCGAGCATGTAGTTGAGCTTCCAAGGCGGTGATGCCGCGTGAATGGCGGGAGCGATGGGCAGGGTGGCAAGTGTTTGAAGAAGTCGGCGGCGGTTCATGTGCGCATTATCAACGCCGTCCGGTTCAACATCTGGCAGGACGGATGCTTCCTCGTTGATCAGGCAGTTTGAGATTGCCACAATTGCGTTTGCCCGTCACACTCGCGGCCTATGAAAATCCGCGCCGTCTCGCTCACACTCGCCCTGCTCGTCTCCCTGCCGCTCCATTCTCAAACACCCGCGCCCAAGACAACACCTGTCAAGCCCGCCACGCCGAGGGTCGTCCTGCCGCCACAGCCGCCCGATATTGCCGCGCAGAAAATGGGGCCGGATGGAAAACCCAACGTCGGATTCATCGCCGCGCATGAGCGCTTTTTGAAACAAGCCCAGGAAGGCAGTGCCAAACTCGTGTTTCTCGGCGACTCCATCACCGCAGGCTGGGGAGGCAAGAAAGAGATCTGGGAGAAAGCTTTCGGCGCTTACAAGCCCGTGAACTTCGGCATCGGCGGAGACCGCACGCAGCACGTCCTCTGGCGCATCACCAATGGCGAGCTTGACGGCTTCAAAGCCAAGGCCGTTGTCCTCATGATCGGCACCAACAACTCCGGCAGCGACCCGGCCGAAGGAATCGCCAAAGGCATCACCCTCATCGTCGAAACCATCCGTGCCAAACAGCCGCAGGCCAAAATCCTCCTCCTCGCCGTCTTCCCGCGTGGAGAAAAGGCCTCGCCAAATCCTGGCCGTGAAAAGCTCAAGCAAGTCAACGTCATCATCTCCAAGCTCGACGACGGCAAGAACGTGTTCTTCCTCGACATCGGCGACAAGTTTCTTCAGCCCGACGGCACGCTGACAAAGGAGATCATGCCAGACTTCCTGCATCTGTCTCCCGCTGGCTATCAGAT
>JANPIW010000635.1:0-12139 GCA_031425215.1 Verrucomicrobiaceae bacterium | reverse complement strand
CGCCATGCTGCGCCGGGCGGAGGCGGAACGGGTCCGCGGCCAGAAGAAGGGCCTCAATCTCGGCGGCGGACTTAACATGTTCAAACCCAGCTCGAAGAAAGATCCGCTGGAGCAGATCATCGACCTGGAAGAGAACGTTTTCCAAAAAGACCCCTACAATCAGGCCGCGAACACCACTCTTTTTGAGCTGGGTCTGCGCCTCAACATGCCTGAGCTTGCCGCCTTTGCCCTCGAGACCATCCGTGAAGGCTCGCCCGAAAACACCAAGAACATGCACAAGCTGGCAGAGCACTACATGGGACACGACCAGCCGGAAAAGGCGGGCGAGGTGTACCGCCACATCGTGAAGGTCACGCCTCGCGACATGGACGCCGTGAAGGGCGAGAAAGACGCCGCTGCGCGCACCTCCATTTTGCGTCAGGGCTGGAATCAAGAAGGCGATTTCCGCAAGGCGATGAAGAGCAGCGACGAGGCGAACAAGATGGAACTCCTCGCCAAGCAAGGCATGACGCGCGAGCAGACAGAGGCCCTCCTGGCCGAGCTGGTGGCCGATTACGAGAAGGACAACACGAATGTGAACATCGTGAAGAAGATGGCCGAGACGTACGCAAAGCTCGACGACCTCGACACCGCGCTGAGCTTCTACAACTACGCCCTCACGCTCAACCCAGGTGACGTCGCCATGCAGCGCACCATTGAAATCCTCCAGGACAAGATCGCCGACCTCGACATCGCCCGCATGGAATCCGAGATGGAGGCCGACCCCGGAGCGCCTGACATCGAGGAAAAGCGCGCGCGCATTTTTGACATCCGCAAGGCACGCAGCGCCACCGTCATCGCCGAGGCCAGATCGCGCGTGGACAGGAATCCCACGGACAAGCAGTTCCAGTACGACCTCGGCTCCGCGTATTTTTACGCCGGCATGTACACCGAGGCCATCCCGCATCTCCAGCAGGCGAAGGGCAATCCGCACCTGCGCAGCAAGGGCATCCTCATGCTCGGCCGCTGCTTTGAGCGCAAGAACATGAACGACCTGGCCGAAGTCCAGTTCCTCGAACTCTCGAAAGAGATGCCCATCATGGACAACACCAAGAAGGAAGTGCTCTACGAACTGGCAATGGTCAGCCTCAAGACCAGCAAAAAAGACCAGTACCTCGAGGCGCTCAAAGAGATCTACAACGCCGACTACGGCTACCGCGACGTGGCCAAACGCGTCGAGGAGAGCTACAATTAAGCACAGGCAAAAACAGGTTGCGCAACTTGCGACCAAGCCCATAATCACCGCCCCTCGTCCCGGACGCCTATGTGTTCCGGGCGGGATTTCCCAACCTTTCCCAACACGGAGTGTGTCATGAACAACATCATCGCGAAAATCGAGCAAGAACAGATCAAGAAGGACATCCCTGAGTTTCGCGTAGGCGACTCGGTGAAGGTTCACACCCGCGTTATCGAAGGCGACAAGGAACGCGTGCAGGTTTTCGCCGGCATTGTCATCTCCCGCAAAGGCAGCGGCCTGAACCAGGCATACACCGTGCGCAAAATTTCATACGGCGAAGGGGTCGAACGCGTCTTCCCGTTGAACACTCCGCGCGTGTCCAAGATCGAGATCACCAAGAACGGCCGGGTGCGCCGCGCCCGCCTGCATTATCTCCGCGGACGCCAGGGCAAGGAAGCCATGTCAGTGCCCGACCTCGGCCAGCAGGATAACTGAGCCAGCGGACGGAGACCTTCGGGAGTGCGGTGTGCTTTGCAAAGCGACACCTCCCCCGCTGACTGAACGCTCACGCGGTTCAGCTACAGCTCGCACGGCTCTTACCTTCGCACGGACATGGGCGCGCTGGGGCGGCCCATCGCGGGAACCGCGCGGCCCATCGCTGGCGCGGGAGAAAGGGTGGCGCTTTGAATGAGCGCGCGCGCAGGCGCGATGTGTTGCGGCGCTCTTGAGGTGATTCTGTTAAAGCCCGTGCCCGGCGCACATCCCGCCTGTGTTGGGAAAACCACGCCCGATGTCAATACGGTGTTCTGCAAAGGACGGCCATGCTGATCGCGATAAACCTGATGCCCCTGCGGGACACGTCCCCCATTGTATCCGCGTGGGGTTTGATACATGCCGTTCATCAGACCCATCGACGACACCGCGACCGGATAGCTTCCTCCATAGTTGTAGCCGTAGCCCTGCGCGCCTGCCGCGAGACCGAGTTGCTGGATCATCATTTCTTCGCGACGCGCCTCCGCGTGCCTCGCGGCGGCGGCCATGTAAGCTTTGCGGCGTTCCGCTTGGAGACGGGCCTCGGTCTCCCGTTTCACCACGAGCTGCTTCTCATGCGCGGCGGCCCTGGCCGGATCGTAGCCGAGCTGCGCGCGCGAGGCAGAGGGCACATCGGCGTAAAGAATGCGCGCCATGCCCTTGGAGTGCGTGAAAGTGATCCCATCGGGATCCACCTTGCTGATCGACACATTGCGGAACGTCTTGCCGTTGCGCGTCGTGAAGGAAGTGACCCCCGCGTCCGCCGAAGCGATCGTGGAGAACGTGAGGGAGAGCAGGAAGACAGCGGGGATGAGTTTCATGGCTTTGGTATTGGGATGGTGCACGCGATTATCGGCGGCACCCGCGCGCCAAGTCGAACCATGTGATTGGCGAAATTTTCTCTCGCTCTGGAAAATCGAAAAAACAGGCCGGAACATTTTTGGACCACCTGAAAGCGAGCCATCGGGAATAGTTCAACTGCGCCCGAGTTCAGGGGATGTGTGATGATCGGAGGAAGCTGATGTTCGGAGCCAAGCCACGGAGGCACGCCCCGATTTTTCAGGAACTCCTGGCGGAGAAACTTGAGCCCAAGGCTAATGTCGGAAGTCCGGCGACTTCCGCTACAAACTCACCACGGTTCCATTCTTCTGCGACTCCAGCGCGGCGGCGAATATCTCCTGGGTGGCGACGGCTTCCTCGGGGGTGGCGCAGCCGGTGCGGCCATTGAGCTTGCCCTCGCGCTCCATCAAATAGGCGGCCCACATCTGCTGGATGATGTCGGGGAAACCCGGCTCGAAGATGCCGCCGGTGACGGCTTTGAATGGCATGCCGAAACCGAGGTCGGTCTTCTTCCAGAACTGCTCCTTGCCGCCCTCGAAGAGCCAGAGGGTCTTGGGTTCCTTGGTGTTAAAACGCGCGCCGCCTTCGGTGCCGAGGATTTCGAGAAACCAGGTGTTTGTCTCGCCGGGGGCGAGGCGTTTCATTTCGATGCGCATGGGCACTTCATTGCCGCCGATATCCGTCCAGCAGTGGAGCATGGCGTTGTCCCAGGTGTCGCAGTCGGTCATGCCGCCCTTTCCATCGGGTCGCTGCGGGTAGCCTTTCTGGAGCTGCGCGTATAGCCGCGTGGGCCGCCAGCCCATGCGCAGCGGGATGTGACAGGCGTGCATGCCGAGATCGCCGAGCACGCCGATCTCGCCGCAGGTGCGGCTGAAGCGCTTCCAGTTTGCGGGCTTGGTGGCATCGAGATCGCTGCTGTGATGAAAGCCGGAGACGATTTGTAGAACGCGGCCCAGCTTGCCTGAGGACGCCGCCTGCATGACGCGTTGCGCGCCGGGCATGAAGGGAAACTCGGAGCTGCACCGCACGAAGCGCCCGGATTTTTTTCCTGCCTCCAGAATGTTGCGCGAGGAGGCCAGGTCGATGCCGAAGGGTTTCTCGGCAAAGAGATCTTTCCCGGCGGCGAGCACGTCGCAGTAGATTTTTTCGTGCAGATTATGCGGCACGGCGACATAGACGACATCGACCTCCGGGCTGGCAAGCAGCTCTTTGTAATCGGCGGTGAGAAGCTTGCACGATGGCACGCAGCGGAACCACTCGCGCACCGGCTCAACGAGATCAGCGACGGCGACCAGCTCGGGCTGCACCTCCACATCCGTGAGCGCGCACCAGCGTGCAAACGCGCTCGCCATCTCCCGGCCCATGAGACCGCCGCCAATGATTCCGATTCCGATTTTTTTCATCGCCGCATTACAGGAGAGCGGGCGATTGATGGCAAATGGAAAACGGGAATGCTCTCATCGAAAATGCCGGCGGCAAAAACGGAGAGCTGGTCGAGGACGAGATAGAGCGCGCACCGCGCCTTGAAGTTGCGACAAGCTTCTACGGCACGATGATTCGATGGTTGCCTGGAGAGCTTGAACGGTTAAACTCCGACCATGAGCACTCTGACAGCGACCATTGCGGTGAAGGATGATGCGGCGGGTGTCATCGCCGCTCTCCTCCAGCAATTCCCCAAAGGCAGCCGGGTGAAGCTGGCCATGTCCCAGGAAGAAGAAACCGAGCCGTTGGCTGGCTTGGACGACTATCGACAGTTGGTCACTGAGGCCCGGCGTGCCGCGCCTCAGTGCCCGTGGGGATCGACTGCGGAGGCTATGAAGGCGCTGCGGGAGGGCGAGGAAAACTGAGTGGCCTGGGTGGTCGATACTTCGGTGGTGCTGGATCTTGTCACAGGTGATCCACAGTTCGAGCCTGCATCGACGGCGTGCCTTCACGCGCATCTCACTGACGGATTGGTGGTGAGTCCGGTCACGTTTGTCGAGCTTGGCCCTGCCTTTCAGGGTGACGAACTGGCCACAGAACGATTCCTCAAGCAAGCCCGGCTTGGCACGACGGAGTTTTGGTCCGGGGCCGACACGGTCATTGCCCACCGCATGTGGCATGATCATCAGCTCAAGCGCCGGCAGCTCAACATCCCCAAACGGCCGGTCGCCGATGTTCTCATCGCCGCATTCGCCAGCCGCTTCCGAGGGATCATCACCCGGAATGCGAGCGATTTTCGGAACCTCTCGGCGCAGTTGATCATCGTCGATCCCTGCTTCGTTGAAGCCACGCGAATCCGATGACTCAGGAGAAGCAGGCGACACTGGCGCAGATTGAGCGCCGCCACATGCAACGCATCGAGCACGGCACGGCGAATCCCGGCACCGCCAAAGATGCCACACCAAAGATGCCAGGCATTCTTGTTGCAGGAGCACCCCTTCAACCGGGAGTCCCGGACCGGCCAAACCCATCCCGGACGCTGACCGAGGCTGGTTCACGTTCGCCGCCTCATGCCGCCGAGATGCCGTTTGTCAGGCAGTTGCACCCCGTTCTCCAGGCGACGAAAGCGGCACTTATCCAGTATCAAAGACGCGAGCACACCCGAGAGCGCCCGCACCAAGAGCGGTTGCAGTCAAAAGAGGAAGCGCCAGCCCAAAGGAAAACGCACAAACGCCCACCTCTCCGTCGAGGGGCGATGGCCGACGTGTGGCGGGCTTGTTCAACAACTGCTACCTTTGATGTCATGGCGAAGACCGCCGAGCAAGAAACAGCACTTACCCCGCCATGAATCAAAGCTAACTTGGGGGTTCGGCCTTGTTTGTCCTATGTGCATGGCATCAGTGATGTGGTGGTGGTGGCATCTTCACCTTGGCTCGGATCAAGGCACCGTTCAGGAACGCCGGACGTGGCAACCAACGAGCATCTGTGACAAAGTAGATCGCTCCAATCTTCTTGTCTGCCCGGTAGATGTCTGCGCTCATGCACTCATAGCAAATAACCAAGTCATAGATCACTCCCTCCGAGGTAACTCGGATGCCATGCCGGGGACTGAAGCACGCGGCTACCGCCTGTGTCCAGTGTCTGCCAGCCTCATCTAGTGTCGAAATAACAGTCCTCAGGTCTTCTGTGACAGTGACCTTCGCCTGACCCAAGATGGGGAAACCATGAAACTCCTGTTCTGGGGGAACCTTCTTCTTTGGTGGTTTGACCTCGACTGGCTTGCCGTCTGATGGTGCGGGCGTGGCAAAAGGATCATCTCCTATATCCCACGGCATCGGATCGAGCGAGAGAATCGTCCACTCTGTAGCCTTGCTGAACGGCAGTAAGTCGGCCGCTCGGTAATGGTTCTTCGTCTCCGGGTCCACATCAGCCGCCCAAAGACCGCAAACCTGGCAAATCAAGGCTATCAATATGGCTGGAAGCTGACTTCTCGGGTTCATGGAGAGTGACGCTGTTGGTTGGCCGAACAGTGAGGATCATGCACACATTTGTTTGTTTGTCAGCAGCGTTATAGCCGACAAAAATGTATCCTGAGTACGGGATTTGTAGTTCACGGGTGTGGTTTTACGCTCCCATGCCGTGTTCAGGCAACACAAATGTCGGTTTGCACGCCGGGGGCGGATGCTGGGGGGTTAAGATAATTCCGGAAGTCGCGGCATCGGAGGTGCCTGCCGTGGGCGTGAAACTGGTCTGCGCCTCGGGGGGCGGCTATTTAACCGAGGCTGATGGCATCTTCCCTTCGGGGAATGTGGCTTTCCCATCGGGGGAAGCCTTCGCGGCCTCGGGGGACATGGCTTTGGCCTCGGGGGAAGCCTTCGCGGCCTCGGGGCAGAGAACGGGGGTCAACTGCATGACAACGGCGTCTCGGCGGCATAAGGCGGCCTCCGAGGCAGCGCCGCCAGGGCCAACGATCCGTAACTCATTGATTATCAATGGTTTTCGGGCAAAACGGAATTCCTCGCGCTTCAAAAGGAATTTCGTTTGGTCCGGGAGGAATTTCGTTTGGGACGGGAGGAATTCGGTTTGCTCCGGGAGGAATTTCGTTTGCTCCGGGAGGAATTCGGTTCGCTGCGAGAGGAATTCGGTTTGCTTCAGGGGGAATTCCTTTTGTCTCGGGAGGAATCTCGTTTGCTCCGGGAGCCATGCGGTTCGCGCTGAGAGGAATTCCTTTTGCTGCGGGAGACGTGCCGGATGCAGCGGGACGAATTCCTTTTGCCTCCGGAGGAATGCAGTTTGCGCCGGGTGCCGCCGCGCGCTGGCAAGCGGAACGCGGCGCGGCTGGCCAAATCAATCTACCGAAGCCGGCTGTTTTTATGCCGTTTGATTCGGCATTCCTGCCGGACAACAAGGTCAGCAGGGGAGCAGGGCATCCAGGGCCCGCCCGGTGAGGTGACCTCGGCCCAACTGACGGCGGCCATCGACACCTCGAGCAACAACACCAACGCAGTGGCGACGATGGACACCGCATTCAGCAATGATCCCGCGAGTCTCGCGGACATGGAGCTGATGCGTGCGAAGTACAACGAGCTGGTGCTGGCACTGCGGCGGTAAGGAGTGCTCCAGGAGGGCGTTGGCGACATCTGACGGTGAAACCACGAGATCGGCGAATCGTCCTCGTCCGCGTTCTCCTACTCGTCCTCGAATTGCCCAGTGAACTACGAGTTGCGTGGCTTCTAGGACGAGGACGAGTAGGAGAACGAGGACGAGGACGAACGAAGCGCTGGGAAGATCAATGAATGACCAGCTCATCAAGCTCCGCCCTTGAGAGGTCGGGCGTGGAGAAGAGTGGCTCGGCGTCGTGCTGGAAGTCTGGGGCGGGGGCGGGAATCTCGGGCTTGTTGAACATGCCGAGGGAGAGGGTCTGCGCGGCCTCACGCACGGCGAGGCGGAGGGTGCCGACGGCAGGGGTGGTGGCGAAGTGGAGCACGAGGAGTTTTCCTCCCGGGATGAGGCGGAGAATGGAGCCGCCGCGATCGTGCATGTTGGTGATTTCCTGGCAGGAGCCGGAGCTGGCGCGGCGGCCCATTTCATCGCCCGCGCCGAAGGAGGCGCGCGCGAGGACGCTCCAGACGGTGAGATGGGCTGGTGAGAGGGCGGTGCTGCCGAGGTGCAGGAGGCAATCACCGGTGTGATCAATGAGCAGGATGTTCTGCACGCCGGGGAGGTCGAGCAGACGATGCAAGCAGGCGTGGGCGGGGGTGTTCATGGGGATGCGGGGTATGGGGTGCGGGAATCAAGGACGAAACGGGCGCGGAGGATTGCAAAATGAAAAATGGAAAGTGATGAATGCAAAATGACTGAGGCGGCGCATCCCACACGCCGCGTGAGGGTTTCCAATTTTCATTTTGCAATTCTCACTTTTCATTTTGCAATGCTGGAGCTGGGCGCTTTTCCCTCCTCACCTCGCGGCGGTCATGAGCTGGGCGGGGACGGTGCCGGCTTGGGCGGCCATTTGCTGGCGGTAGTTGGCTAGGACGGCGTGCGAGATGGCGTTGAGCGTGGCGACGATGTTGCGGCCGGTGGTGGCCTCGGCTTCGAAGCTGAGAAAGCGGCGGGGGCGGTTGTTGAGGAGGAACTCCATGTACTCGACTGGGGCGGCGTTGTGCAGGTCGCGCTTGTTGTATTGGAGGACGACGGGTAGCTGCTCGATGGAGGAGCCGTTGAGTCGGAGATTGGCATCGAGGTTTTGCAGCGCCTGGATGTTGTCGCGCTGCCGGTCCATCTGGGAGTCGGCGACGAAGACGACGCCATCGGCTTGTTTGAGCACGAGCTGGAGGGTGGCGTTGTAGGTGATCTGGCCGGGGACGGTGTAGAGGTGAAATGAGGTGCGGTAGCCAGGGATGGCGTTGGCTTCGACGGCCATGAAGTCGAAATAGAAGGTGCGGTCGGCGGCGGTGGAGAGGGAGACGAGGTCACCGCGCACGGAGGTGTCGAGCTTGGCGTGAAGGCGGGAGAGGTTGGTGGTTTTCCCGCACAGCGGTGTGCCGCAGTACACGATCTTGAAGCTGACGGAGCGCTCCTGATGATTGATGGTGGACATGGGGAGGCAAAGGATGAAATGGGAAAGCTGAAAGCTGAAATGATGCGGCGGCAGAAATCCAGGCTGCTATCGGGCTTTAATTTCTGCTTTCTGCTTTCACCTTTCTGTTGTTTTTCTAACGAGGCGCGCAAGCTCGCGGCCGACGAGGGTGATTTTGTCGCGGAGGCCGGCGGCTAGCTCGGTGTCGTGATGAAGGACAGCGAGGGTGATGGGCGGGTGGAAGGAGAAGGTCATCAGGCGGCTGTTGGTGTTGATGGAGTAGGTCTCGGCGTCGGCGATGCCGATGAGGGGGGCGAGTGACTGGATGTTGCGCGAAAGCTCGCCGGCCTGGCGCTGGAAGTCCTGCGCTCCTGCGGCCCCGTCCCCGTGCGCGATGGAGTGGTCGCCACAAATGCAGACGCATGAGGCGATGCCGGGGAGGCGGGCGATAAGCTCGATGACGCGATCGACGCCGAGGTTTTCATTCACGCCGAGAAGTGCGCGAAGCATGAGCTGCTCGGCGTCGCCTGTGCTGACAGGGGAGATGCCGAGGCTGGAAACGGCGCCTGGTTTTGGGAGCGTGCCGGTGAGCGGAGCAGGTGGAGAGTAAGAGGCTGGAGCGGGATGCTGCTGAGCTGGGGCGGTGAAATGGTCTGCCGGAGGCGGCTGGTGTGTGGGTGGCTGCGCGGCCTGGAATGCGGGAGTGGGAAAGCTCGGAAAGACGGGCGCGGGTGTCTGCGCGGGCGGCTGATGCGGTTGCGCGAAGAGCGGCGGCTGCGGTGCCTGGACGGCCTCGGTGAAGAGAGGTGGCATGGCGCTCGAGGGTGTTTTGTCGAAGACGCTGCCGCCAAACAATCCGCCTGGCGCGGGCTGCTGTGCGGTGCCAGTGAGGAAGCCCATGTCGGGTTTTGGGAATGCGGGCACGTTGCTTGTCTCGGGCGCGGCGTCGAAAAATGACCGGGGCTGCGCGGACGGCTGTGGAGGTGGTGGCGGCGCGGGCGATTGCGAGGCCGGGAAAAGTGGTGATGGCTGCTGCGCGTTGTATTGAGCGAATGCGGGCGGCAGCTGCTGCTGCTTGGGTTGCGCGCCGAAGAGCTGGTCGCTGCCGAAGCCGCCGGAGTCGGGAGCTGGTGCGGCGGCGGGTGCCTGGGCTGCTGCCGCCTGTCCGCCCCACGAGGCACTGCTGGAGGCAAAGGGGTCGAATGAGTTGACGGGTTTTGCGGCGGATGGAGCGGGTGATTGAGCCGGAGGGGCGAAGACTGCTGCGGGTGGTTGCGTGGGCTGCTGGACGGCCGCCTGAGGTTGCATCGGAGGCGCGGCCTGGGCGGGCGGTGGCGTGGGCGGGAGGCCGAAATTGAAATTGGCGTTTGCCTTTGGCTGGATAGGCCCGGAACGCGGTGGCAGCACACCTGATGGCGAGGGCGCAAAAGGATTGCCTGCCGGAAGCGGAGGAGCCGACTGGGGGGGCTGTTGCTGGGGAGCGGGGGCTTGCTGCATGGGCTGTTGCATGGGCTGTTGCTGGGGCTGTTGCATGGGCTGTGGCTGGGACAGCGGCATGGGCTGCGGTTGTTGCGGCGCGGGGATCTGCTGCACGGGCGGCGGCATGGGCGGCGGTTGCTGCGGCGCGGCGCCGGTGGCGGGCAGATTGTGGAACAACTCGTTGGCGGGCAGTTTGATTTTGAGATCGCGGCGGCCGCCGGAGATGACGTTGCGGAATCCGACATCTGTGGTGCCATCGATGAGCAGACCCAGCTCGACGGATGCATTTCCCGAGGCGAGCTGACCCTGGATGATGTGCGCGGGGATCTCCGTGGTGATCCATGAGGGAACCATGGCTGGCTCAAATCCCAGCTCGGTGGAAGACAGCCCCTTGAGCAGGTTTGCCAGTGAGAGCTTCACAGGCGGCCCGCCTGCGTCCGCCGTTGGCGCGGGTCCGAAAGGTGAAGGCGCTTGAGGCGCGGACGATGTGCCACCGAACGGAGAGGGTGGGGCTGAGAGAGGGGCGTTACCGAAGGGCATCGGCTGGACGGCCGCAGGCAGCGGTGCCGGATCAGTGAGTGCAAATGGCGGCGGAGCGGCGGGAGCGGCGGCACCGAAGGGAGACTGCGCCGCTGGCATGGGCGGCGGGCTTGCCGCAGGCATCGGCGGCGGTGTGCCAAACGGCGATGCTGCGGGCGCCGCGCCAAAGGGTGACTGTCCCGCTGGTGCCAGCGCCTGCGGCGGGGGAGTCTGGTGTTGCGGGGAGAAAGTAAGCAGTGACCCGCCACCGTTGCCATTTGATGCTGGGGCTTGCGCGGGCGGTTGGATTGGGAACGGCGATCCGAAAGCGTTCCCACCGTTTTGTGCAGGTGCCGCGGCTGGTGATGCTTGCGCTGCTCCAAAGGGACTAGCAGCAGGCATCTGACCCGCAACAGGTGATCCAAAAGGCGATGGCGCAGGAGCCGCATGACCATTCACTGGTGCCTGGCCGAAGGGCGACTGCGCGCCGAACGCCGGAGGCATTCCTTCCTCACGCCGCGGCGGCAAGCTCGCGGGCGCTCGTGCCTGCATCGCTGCCATCTGGCTGGCACCGAATTGATCCGCCGGAGAGTTTCCAAACGGATTAGGCGGCGCGGCACCGAATGGAGAGGCTGCTTGCGGCATCGGCGGAGGTGTCGTGGTGGTCATGGCGGGCGGAGTTGAGGATGACTGTTGCGGTGCGGGTTTGGGCGGGCGGGCGGGCGGGAGTGGAATGGAGCGCGAATCCTGGGGCGACACGGGCGACTGAAAAAGGGCCGGGCATACCCTGTAAATCTCAAACACAGGAATCGTCCGGCCATTCCTCATGGCGGCCTGCATCACCTCGGGCGCTAGCGAGACGGGATGATCAGGGGGCAGCGAATTCATGCGAGCCAGCTCCGGCGGCAGCCGCGGCAGCACATCACCCACCGTGAGCATCGCGCCGTCTGCCGAGCCTTTCGGATTAAACGGTGAGCTGCCTGGCCCTAGATTCCCTGTGCGCGGCCCGCGCGGCACCACCGTGCCAAACGGGCTGGCTGGCGGCACATCCATTCCGAAGGGACTGTTCATTGCCGTGGCAAATCCACGCGTCGCCACCAGACTCTGATCAGGGGGCAGAGTTGCCGTACCAGCTTGGGATTCCCCGCTGGAAGCCTTGTTGAACAGGCTGCGGATTGTAAACGGCATGGATTGAGAGCTGCTGGAGTGAACGCGGGTGTGGTCAAGTGCGTGAAGCTCGTAATATGATATTTATGAAAAACTAATCAATCGCAAAGATGATTTATTTTTGAGAGATTAATAATTAATTGGTCAAAGGGCAATCTTTTTGTTGCTTTTGATGAAAATTTATCTGGCTGCGGTAAATCCAGTCATACAGTGCCCAGATTGCATCTTTCGACTGTTGCCGCCATAGCTGTCCGCAAGCCCAGTGCCCATGCGGGGGAATATCGCAGTTGCCACATTTGGGCAGTGGCATACTATCAGCGCCCATGTCCGAACCGAACTCAAATCCCTCCCCTATTAATAGAGCGCATCGCTTTGCCCTCATCCTC
>JANPIW010000634.1:0-35216 GCA_031425215.1 Verrucomicrobiaceae bacterium | reverse complement strand
GGCTGCTCGAGAAGATGGAGATTGGCGAAGATGCGGAACGGTTTTAGCGCGGGCAGCACCGAGGTGCCAGTCTGCGTCCAGCCGCTGCCCGTGTTGCCAAAGCTCATCATGCTGCTCGTCGGACCACCGAGTGTGGCGGAGTAGAGAAGTTGAAACGCATTGCCCGGCATGGGCACCACGCCGGAGAGAAAACCGGTCGCGCCCGTCGGTGTGATTGGCAGCGGCGCGGAGAATCCGGTGGCGAGCGTGTAGGCGTAGAGCGCGATGGTGCCGTTGTCGAAGCGCGCGCAGACTCCGGTGCCGGCCGGCCCGTTCACCGGCACGAGCTGCGCGATGGGCAGGCCGAGATTGTAATTGTTTGAAGCGGTGAACGCCCACGGCGGGGCGGCGCTGATGCGACCGACGGTGACATTGCTCTGGCCGGGCACCCACGTCATCACGTCGGCATTCGCGCCGGCAAAGATGCCGCAAATAAAATGGCTGCCATCGGGCAGCGCGCTGGTGCTGAGCACCTCGGTCGCGCTCGCACCGGTGAGATCGTAGGCGTGAAAGCTGCTCGTCGTTCCGTCGTCGCGCATGAAGGCAAAGAGCGCGGGAGCGCCGGTGTGCGGGATGATCGGATTGCCGTGCGCGACGGTGCTGTTTGGCAAATCATCGTTGCGCAGGAGCGACCACGCACCCGCATTGGAGCGGATCTGCCGCACTTCAAATTGATTCACGAGATCGAGCGATGCGATCACCGCGAGATCGTCCTCCGCTGTCGGCGCCGCGCCGCCGGGAATGTCGAGCGCGCCGAGCAGCACGGGGCCGAGTCCGGCGGCGAGCACGGCTTTTGGCTCGGTGTAGCCAGTGGTTGCCGGCGAGAGAATGTTCGCGCGGTTTTGCGCCGGACTGGTGACGGCAAAGGAATCTGCGGCGAAGCCATTGAGCTTGCCCACTGCGACGCCAGTGACATTCGTCACGCCGCTGGATCTGCCTTCGACGAAATTAAAGACGCCCGCCGTGGCTGTGCCGTAACCCACGCGGTAGAGACCAGTGACCTTGTCGATGACGAGCACGTCTGCGAAGCCGTCCGCATCAAGATCGGGCATGGCGGTGAATTCTGTTGTCGTCTCGTGGACGAAGACTCCAGCGTGGAGGAGTGGCGGATGCAGAATGACGGAAGACGAACACAACAGCGCGCAGCGGAGGAGGAAGTGGTTCATGGATTCAAGAAAGGTCGTTGGTTTCACTGCGCGGTCACTTCGTTGGTGACGATCACGCGCTCGATCTCGCGCAGCGGGGTGAAGCGGACGAGGAAGTATTTGTAGCGCGCGCCTCGGATCACGGGCTGGCGGTCGAGGAGGAAGATGTCCTGGGTGCTGGTGGTGATCGTGCGCGGCAGGTTGGTGGTGGTGGCGGGGAGAATGGAGATGAAGGGATCCATCACCTGCGTCTGGTTTGGCGAGCTGGCTTCAATCTGCGCGATGCGTTCCATCAGCGGCGAGACCTGCACGATGTCGCCGGGCACGGTGGGAAATTGTGAATTGGTCACCTGCACCCGATACAGCGCGACGGGCAGGATCACGCCGGGGATGTCCTCCAGCGGCTCGGCGAGCGCGATGTCGTCGTTCACATAGAGGTAGTTCTCGATGTCGCGATGCGTCGGCACGAAATAGATTTTGATGCTCGCTGGATTGTTGTTGTCCGTGCTGCCGATGCCAGTGCCAGTGCCCGAGTCGGCGTATTCGCCGATGCGCACGGCGTTGCCTTTCCACGGTGAGAGAGCATTCACGTCGAGAAACTTTGCCGTCACGCCGACATGAAAATCAGCCTTCGCTGGCAGCGGACGGTCCGGCCACGGCACGGGGATCGAGGCACCGAGAGTGCGGAGCGAGTACTGGAAGGTCTCCACGTTGCTGAATTTCCCAACCGTGCGACTGCCGAAACTGCCGGTGCCTACAGCGCGGACCATGACGGTGTAGGTGTCGGAGTTTGTGACTGGCAGTGTGAAGCTGAAGTGCGGTGTGCCACCGGGCGTGAGGTTTCGCGCGAGGCCGGTCTCGAAGACGGAGAAATCCAGTCCCTTCACCTCATCAGTCAGCGTGAGTTCGTTGGGATGAATCGTCGCGAGATCCGTGGAAAGTCCGCTGCCGCTGCTGCCCGGCGCATTGCCGGAGGCGCGCGCGACCCACACCTCGAAGCGCTCCACACCGGCGGTGCTGCAAAACCATTTCACGTTCATGCGCGGATTCAGCGGCGTGGTGCCAGTGATCGGCTCCAGCATCGGCGTGGGCATGTTGGCCGATGAGCCGGACTCGATGCACTCGCCCTGCTGCACCAGCTCGCCGGCATTGCCATGCTCGTCGAAGAGCTGGAGGAAATAGCAAACCGTCGCATTGCTAGCGGGCGGCGACGGATCGGTCCAGGCGACCGGCCCGGGCGCGGTGATCGTACCGGAGGCGATGAGCGTCTGCGCGCTGTTGTTCACGCGTCGGTACACTTTGTATTCCTTCGCATCGGCGGGCGGGGTGAAGGTGCCTTCCACGTCGTTCGTGCCGCCCGTAGCAAGATCGACCGTGTCATGCCGCCAACCGCAATCGTTTCCGCCGGAGGGCATGTTGCTGACGGTGGCCGTCCATTTCACGAGCAGGTACTTGTCCGGCAGCGCTCCAGGCGATTGCGCTTGGCCGCTGATCTCAGACTCCGACATGACGCCATCTTTTGTACAAACCCGGCACCACATGCTCTTGTCGCCCGTGCTGGAGCTTAGCGTCTTGCGCAGCGCGGCTGTCCACACGCCGTTTACTTTGGCAAAGTAAGCGCGCCCCATGTCGATGCGCGTGTTGCCGGGGCCGGAGATTTGAAATTCCGCCCAGTCGAGTCCTGGATCGGTGGAGGTGCAGACGAAAAGCAGATTGCCGCGATCCGCCGCGAGGCCGTCTCGGCTCACCTGGGTAAAGTCATTGAAGGTGAGATTAGGGTAACGGCAAAACAGCCGAAGCCCGCCCTGCACACCGTCCGGCCCTTTGCGGTCGCGCAGCACGCCCCACGCGGGCGCGCTGTGGCCGGAGAGGTTGCCGAGCTTCGCGCCATCCATCGCGCGCACGGTGTAGTAGTACGTTTTGCTCGTGTCGTCTGGCGTGGATGGCGGCGGCTCGTCGATGATGGCCCACGAGGGCGCTGCGGTGCTGCCGTCGTCGCGCAGCGTGGTGACGGTCGATGGCACGATGGCTATGAGATTGCGCTCCGGCAGCAGCGTGAGCGGATCGAGCTGGCGGCCCAGCTTTGCGATGTCGGCCGGTGTGCGCCAGCGATAGACGAGATAGGCGCTCACGGTCTCGCCGATGGATGTCTCCGGCCGCAGCCAGGAAATTCGCAGCCGCTGATCGCGCGTGGTGCCGTTGTAGGTCACGTCATTGCGCACGTTCACCTGCTGCGGCGGATTCGTCGGCAGGCGGTCGCGGATCGTCATCACTTTGCCCAGCGATGGCTGGCCGCCGCGCCCGAGAAGATCGCGCGCGACGACGAAGTAACCAAACTCCTGGTCATCCTGAAAACCAAGGCCGCCGTAGAAGCGGTTGTTGTCGTCATTCAGGAAAGTCGGCGCGGTATTCGGATCAACGGGATGCGCGAGCAGCGCAGGCGGCAGCACGGCGAGGCGGTTCACTTTTTGCGCGCCGGCAATGATGAGCGCGGCGAGCGTGGGCGGAGGCGCGGCTTCCCATCCGTTCGTGGTCACGATGTTTTCGGAGAGGCGATAAACGTCGTAGCCGTATTGCAGCGGGAGAAGGTCGCGCAGGTTGTTGGGCGTGGACCACGCCATGCTGACGTTGAGATTTCCCTTCGCTGTTGCGTCCGGGATTTCCACTGGAACGCCGGGCCGCGGCAAGACGAGCACGCTCGCGGGATCGACCGTCACGCGGCCGAGCACGCCTATGTCCTGGCCGCTGGCGAGGTCGTGCTCGCGCAACTCGTAGGTGCGCAGGCCGCTCGCGGAAATTTTGTCCGCCACAGCAAAGCCGCCGCACAACGCGATGGCCGGATGCTGTCTGCCGAGCAAAATCACGCGCTGCATGTTCTCCGCGTTGCCATGCGCGCCGGCGAGCAGCGCGGAGATTTTGTCCGCCGTGGTGATCGTGCCCGCGGGGAACGCGTCTTTGTACATCTCAGTCAGAAGTTGATCCAGCTCCGCGAGGTTTTGCCCCAGCTTTTCAGCGGTGGGCAGGAGCGAATTGATCAGACGCGTGTCAGCGGACACTTCGACGATGGACACGCGCTGATACGCCGCCGCCGAGGCAGTGCCGCCGGGTTTGCGATACACCGCCACCGTTTTGCTGCTGATGAAGAGAGGGTCCGTGGGCTGCCACACGAGCCAGGCATAAGTCTCCGCGCCAGCAGTCGCCGTGGTGCCGGTGAAGATGAGGGAGTTCTCCAGCGCATTCTGCGCGTGGAGACTGGTGACGAGTGCGAGAGAGATGAAAAACGAGCGGAGCATGGGATGCAAAAACTTGAAGGTGAGAGCGGCGCGCATTTAGAAATCGACCTGCCAGCCGCCGAGGTCGGTGTAGAGGAAGTCCACCTGGAAGTTGGCCTTCACGCAGATGGGGCACTTGCCCGCTTCGCCAAAGACGCGGCCGTAGCCGGCGAAGTTATAGCTGTCCCCGCTCTTCGTGCCCGCGAGCGAAACCTCGCCGCCGACTTCCACCGCGCAGAGCGCCTCGCCATACACGCCGAGCGTCATGCGACCGCCGTAGGTCGGGCCTTCCGCAAAGTAGAGCACGCCTGCGCCTGCCTTGGCGCTGATGTTGAAGAAACACGTGCCGGTGCCGAAGATCGGGAACGTGGCCTCGCCATACGCATAGATGCCGGTGAGCGATGACGTGGGCACGACGGACGCGACGAGCGGATCGATGAGCAGCAGCGGGTCGAGATCGCACGAGCGGCCCAGGAAGATGCCGCCCGCCATGTCGAACTCGCCAAAGCGCGTGCCGATGGCCGCGCCGATGTAGTTTTCACTCGCGCCAAACATCACGGTGGCCGCGAGCTTGTACACCTCGAACGTCTCGAAGTTGATCGTGCCGTTCGTCATCTCGAACTCGCCGCCCATCGAAACAGGCAACGCGCTGGCGATGCCGAACTTCACGCTCATGTCTGCGCGCACATCGCCATCAAGCCTGAGTCCTGCCCAGGCCAGCGGGAAGTCCTCGGTGCCGAGCGTGATCTCGACCGTCTTCTCGCCGATCGCGCCGCCGCATGCGCCGGGGCCGTCGGAGTCGAGTTCCTTGATCTGAAAATAAGCGCCAATCGTCATCGGATCGGGCACGGCCATCTCGATGCTGGCATCAAGCCGCAGGCAGTCGAGGCTGTCTCCATTGATGTGCGCGAGGCCCGTGATGGAGCCTGACTTGATCGCGCTGGCGAAGGAACCTTGAAGCGGATTCAAACTCACATCGAGATCGGCGAGCACGCCGGAGAGCGCCTCCTGGATCGCGCGATTCAGCGAGGCGAAGGCGGTATCGACGGCTTCGTTGAAGCTGGCCTGCACGTCGTAGATGCGCTCCTTCACCGCTTCCTGGATGTCAGCGATGAAAGGCTGCGCGTAGAGCAAGTCCTTGATGTTTTGCGCGATCTCCTCGCGCCATTCATCGGCCAGCGCGTCGAGATTCGCGAGATCTTGCGTGGTGGCGGAGAACACCAGCGTTCCCGCATCCAGAGATACCGCCGCCGTCACCGCGGCGATGCCTGCCTGGCCTCCGGCCGGCAGATTGATGATGTCCTGAATCTCCTCGCCGAGTCCGCTCGCGCCTTCGACCTCCATACGCACGGCGGTGACGATGGCCTTGATCTCCGTGAGTGTCGCAGTCACGGAGCTGAGCGTCGGAGCCTGCGCCTCGATGAGATCAGCAAGCTCCTCCTCGATGGCGGAGGCATCGACGAGCGTGCTCAGCACGCTGACCAGTTCCGTGCTCAGCGCTTCAAACACGACGCGACGGAACTCACCGCTCACCTCGACTTCCTTGAGCAAACCATTGGCCACCTGTTCGACGGGCAGATTCAGGCCGGTCTCGGGATCGATCGTCACCTGGTTGATCACGGAATCAATGGCCTGCTCAATCTTCTCCAGCCGCGTCTTCAAATCGTGGAGCAGCGCGTCAGGATTGGTGATGGTGTCGTCGAGTTTGTTTAGAGCGACGGTGAGATCGGACGACGCGCCGAGGTGCGTCTCGATGATGTCGTTCAAATCTCCCGTGGTGTAAGTGCCCGTGTTGATCTTCACCTTCAGGTCGAGGATGAGATCGTCGAGCAGATCGGTCGTCAGCGCGTCGAGCGTCTGGCCGATGAGATCATCCGCTTTGTCGCTCACGGCCTTGGCCATTTCATCGACGCCGTGTTCGAGCGCGCCGAAGACTTTGTCGCCCGCGGCGGTGACGAAGGCGGAGGAGATGCCTGTCGCGTCATCGACGGCGTTGAAAACAAAATTGCTCAGGCTGATCGTCGGCAGTCCCTCGTAGCGCAGGCCGAAGGTCATCTCCGCGTTCTGCGCGTCGAGATAGACAAGCTCGTGCTGCGTGTCGATGACGATGAAGTCGCTCGTGATGGGGCCGCGGCCGGTGAAGTTGAAGGCGGAGTTCGACCACTTGAGGGGGTAATCGAAATTGATGAGGCCCAGCCAGAGCTGCTGCGCGCGCGGGAGGTATTGTTCATTGCCGTTGTCGGTCGTCTTGCGGTAGTTCGCCAGTGTGTTGGCGTGGCCTTTGTGATTCACATCGAAGACGCTCACCTCAAACGGATCGTTCGTGCTCTCCAGCCAGCCATTGCCCGGCCAGCCGCCCATGACGTAAATGGACGATGCGATCTCGGGATCAGGCGTGCCCGGCGTGAGGCTGCCGCAGCTCGTGTGCAAATGGACCTGCATGTCCGTGAAGAACGGAACATCGAACGTGCCGAACAAACTCCAGAAGCCGTCGGTCGCGCCAGCAGCGTCATTCAAATAAGCGCCCTGCGCGGGGAAGAAGTCGTAGCTCTCGCCTGTCGTGCCGATCATCTCCATCGCTCCGGGCAGCGTGAGGCGCGTGGGAACGGTGTCGGCCACGAGCGCGGTGCTCACGTCATTTTGCGTGGTGAAATCGCCCGTCGGCATGATGCCCAGGGAGCCTGCGAAGGCGTCCGCGAAATGCGAGGCGTGCGCGGAGAAGCCGAGCACGAGCGTGGTGCCGGCGCCGGGATCGCAATCGCTCGTCGATTCAAACGTGGCCGTGTAAGGCGTGAAGAGGGCGTTCCAAAAATCGAACTCCTTTGAGTCCGCCGTGCCCGCGCCAGTGATCTTGAAACTCTCGAGCGCGCCGAGGCACGAGAGCTGCAACTGCGTGAAGTCGAGCGTGAAGTCGGTTGGGTCTGGCAGATCGAGATTGCCGCTGGTGCGCGAGTCTTCCTGCTCGTTTGAGAGGAATGAGAAGCCGTATTTGGTGAGACCAAACTGATAGCCCCCGATGATCGCGGTGCTCGGAAAACCGCCGTCGGGCGCCTCGTGAATGCCGGTCACGCCGGCGAGACGGATGTAATATTTAGAGCGCGCCGTGAGATCATAGGGGCCGAATGGATCGCCTTGGAGCGTGCTCTGGCCATCGTGCGTGCCTGTGGTGCGGAAGTTCATGCCCGCGTAGTCGGCGAGGCCGCCTGTGTATTCCGTGGACTCGGGCCGCTCGGCGAGGGTGAGATCAGCTGGATCGAATCCACTGAGCAGCAGCACGCCGGGGCCGTCCGGATCATTGAGCGGATTTTGATCACCGCGCAGGAAGGTTCCAGCCATGAGGAAATTCCCATCCGTGAATGCCGTCGTGATCGCGTGCGCAAACTCCTGCGGCGCGGTGCCGGGGATTGCGCCCCACGACATCGGCGTCATCGTGATGGTGCCCGTCGCATGGATGCCGCCGTCGCCGGTGAGTTTCAGATTTCCCGTCGCGCTGGTCAGCGAGGCGATGCTGCCGAGTTCCACGCCGCAGCCAGCCTCCAGCGCCTCCTGGCAGTGCTGCGCGTAGATCACACCGACGGGCAGCGCGTTGGTCAGCACGCTGAAGTTGGGTTTGATGAGATCATTCTCAATCGTGATGAAGCTCAGCCCGCCGTTCCAGGTGATGACCGAGAAGTTGGGAAAGTGCGTGACGAATTGATTGGCCGCCGTGCTGAGCACCGTGGTCAGCTCTCCGCCGCCGCTCGTGCCGGTCTTCACTCGCGCGTTCGCGGCGGCGTTCACGCTATTGTACAAATGATCGTTCGAGACCTTCGACACCATCTCAGGCGCCTGGTATTGCCCGGCATAAAGGGCGAGGTAATCCATGAGCGGCTTGCGCACCGAGTGCGCCTGGGACACCCCGCCGGCCTGAAACTCTCCGCTCGCGAGATCCCACGTCAGCACCGCGCACTCGACGAGCACGGGCTTTGTCTCCTCGCAGAGATGAAAAGCATTCGCGCCCGGAGAGATGACGGGATTGGTCGCCGGCTCGAGGTTCTGATTGAAGTCGATGTCGAGGAAGTCCACCGCCGTCTCCAGCACGCCGTTGTAGCGATTCGCACGCCAGCCGACGCCGACGGGCAGATGCGCGGTCACGGTGCCGAATACACCGTCACGGGTGAGTTTGATGTCATCAAAGCGCTTGAAGAACACGCCGTTCACCGTGCCGTCGTTGTCGCCGCCGGAATCGCGCACGAGGTCGATGGTCTGGCTGATGTAGGTGAACATTCCGAATGCGTAATCACCTGCGCAGGTGGCAACGCCGTTTTCATCGAGTACGACGTTGATCGTCTTGGTTCCGTCACCGTAATGATGATCAGTGAAGCCATCCACCGTGCCGCTGTTGTTGTTCGGCGTGATGCGGAGCACCGCCGAGGTGACGCCCGGCACCGAGATCGTGGGAATCCAGAACGGCGCGCCAGCCACGCTGGAGAAGTGCGTGGAGACGGAGTCAAAAAAGAGCTGGCCGGTGAAGTGAGCGATGGCCGTCGCCGCCGAGGGCAACGTGTTGCCCGTGATCGTGTTCAGCGGAATCAGCGTGTCCACATGACTGATCTGCGGCTCGATGCGGTAAACCTCCGGCGGAAGGATTGACGCGGGATCGATCTGAACGGTGCGCGTGCCCGTCACGCTGAATGGTGACTTGGGCGCGCCTGCCGTGAAACTGCTCACACCAGTGACGGCGAAAAGTCCGTTCGACACCGTCGAGGTTTGCAACGCGTTGTTGTCATCGCGGATCAGCGGCGCGGCGATGTTCACGACCACGGACTGCGGACTGTCGGCGGCATTCCAGTCATCGTAGCGATGCACGGTGTAGCTGACCGCCACGGGGATCGTGGTGCGGTTCACATTGGTCTCGAGCAGGTACTCGCGATTGATGGTGACCGCCGTGATCTCCGTGACCGCATTGAGCGCTGATGACGCGGGGTCAGTGCCGAGCATGTGGATGTAGGTCTTGCCCGTGGTCTGCGTGCCTGTGTCGTCGGTGACGTTTCCCGAGGTCGTGTTGATCAGGCGCACGCGCAGCCGGTAAAACTCGCCCACTTGCAGCGGCAGCGCGCCCGTCGGCTGCAGAAAGCCGTTCACCGTCCGAGTATCCGGCACGGCGGTGATCGCACCCATGATCGTCTCGCTGGCGGCCATGATGTTGTCACCTGGATCGAGCAGCTCCCACTGCATTTTGTAGGTGCCCGTGGTGGTGATCGTCACCGAGGACTGCGTCTCGATCTTGTGTCGGTCCGTCGCGCCATTGCCATCCACGGCATCGGCGGCGATGACGTAGCCGGGCAGCACATAGCCAGGCAAAGAGAAACCATTAATCGTGCCCGCCGCGCTGGCAGACGCAGGCAGAAACATGGCGGCGAGAAGGAGAGGTCTGATGTGGCGGGTGAGCATCTGAAAGCAGCGGGGCTATTGTTTGATGAACTCTTTTCTATGCAAGGTTTCAACGCTGAGATTTTTTTTGAGCTTTTAATCCCTGTCCTCTCTGGGAATGAAGTCGCTGATCGCCTGCGGCTTTGCGGGCGCGGCCTTCAGATCGAGGACGACGCGAAAACCAATCGCAGGCCCTGTGGAGCCGATGCGCTCGGATTTGCGATGCTCGAGGCGGCATGCTCTGCCCGTGCCTGTGCTCCAGGAGCCGCCGCGCAGATAAAAAAAGCGGGCGCGAGCCGCGGCTTCATCCGGCGGCGCCTCCGTGTCGGTCCACTCGAGAGCGTTTCCCGACATGTCATAAAGACCGAGTCGGCTCGGCGCGAAACTCCCGACGGGCGCGGTGCGCATGAAGGGATCGCGCCGCACGAGATGCGCCTTGTCCCCCCACGACATCGGGCCCACCACTTCGGGGCCGGCAAAGTTTGCCGTGGCCTGCGCATCGCCCGCCTCCAGCGCGGCTTTGATCGCGGCCAGCTCCGCGTCCCCGTCACGATTGCCCGCTGCGAGGCTCCATTCATCATTCGTGGGCAGCCGGTAGAGCTGGTTGTCGCGGATGCGCCCCTCCAGCCGTTCCTTCCACGTCAGCCACGCGCAAAACATCCGCGCGTTGAGAAGAAAAACGCCGCACACGGGATGATCGGGACTCTGCTCGAAACCGGGGCCTGGATTGCGCCAGTTGTGTCTCTCCACCGTCTCGCCCGTCGTCTGTCCGGTTTTTTTTCGCGTGGCTGCCAGCAGGCGGTTGTCGTTCGCGCCGGAACGCCAGTTGGGCAGCACCGCTGTGTCCGCCTGGAAGAACTCCTCAAAGTCCCTCATGCGCGTCTCCCAGACGGAAAAGAGCAGATGTGTTTTGGGCACGGGCACGAACTTCATGCCCAGGCTGTTCGTCCACGGGGCTTCGCGCGTCGCGGTCCTTGGCGCGCGATGCACCGGTTTGCTTCGCTCGTTCTGCGCGCCCGCATACCACGCGCCCACCGCCGCGCCGATGCCGAGGATCGTGACGACGGCAGCCGCCGCCAGCATGCGCGTCCGCGTGCGCCGCCGCGCGTGGCCGAGCCGGTGCGCCTCGGCGATCTGCGCGATGCTCGCCGCCAGCTCCGTCACCGAGCCGAGCCGCCGCGCGGGATCGTCCGCCAGGGCGCGGCTCACGATGGCGTCGATGCGCCTGTCGAGTCCCGTTTTTTTCGAGATCGGAGTGAACTGCCCCATGGGCACCGCGCCGGAGAGCAGTTCATAAAGCAGCACACCCAGGGCGTACACATCCGATCTCGCATCCGCCGCGCCGGCATTCCGCGTCACCTCGGGCGCGACGTAATACGGCGTGCCGAACGTGTCGCGCGTCTGCGTGAAACTGTAACCGGCCACGGTGTCCACGAGCGTCTTTGCCAGGCCGAAGTCCGCCACCTTCACCGCGCCTTCATGACCGATGAGAATGTTCGCCGGCTTGATGTCGCGATGCGCCAGACCGCGCTCATGCGCATGAGCCACGCCCGCGCACACCTTTGCGAAGATGTCGAGCGCGCGCTCCATGTCGGGACGCTGCGCGCGCAAGAAGCGCCGGAGATCGCATCCATCCACAAACTCCATCACGAGAAAGCGCCGCCCATTCGCCGTCTCACCGTGATCGAGCACACGCACCACGTTCGGGTGATCGAGTTGTGCGAGCGCCGCCACCTCCGTCTCAAATCGCGCCATCACCTCGGGATCGCGCGTCAGCCGGCCTGCCACCACTTTCAGCGCGACCACCTCGCCGTCCTCCGAATCGACCGCGCGATACACCTCGCCCATTCCGCCGCCACCGATCAACGCCTGAATCTCATAGCCATCCACCTGGATCGACAGCGGCTCCTTCTCTTCAATCGCCGGCTCACCGAGCGAGAGCAAATCCGCCTTCATGCTCCCCGCCACGCACGAGGCGCACAG
This sequence comes from Verrucomicrobiaceae bacterium, assembly GCA_031425215.1. GTDB lineage: Bacteria > Verrucomicrobiota > Verrucomicrobiia > Verrucomicrobiales > Verrucomicrobiaceae > JANPIW01. The sequence continues at coordinate 23,365 of JANPIW010000634.1, read as the reverse complement.
CCCGCCGACGAGCGTGCTCTGCGACTGCGGCTTGCCACAGCGCGGACAGGTCACCAGCGTTGGTCGTGTTTCACTCACAGCTCAATACCGTCAGCAGATAGCGCAGTTCCTCCTCCACATCCGCGCCCGGCTCCAAAGTGCCGGCCACTTCCTCGCGCAGTTCGTCCGCGAGGCGGCGCCGCGCGCGATGCACTTCGAGTTTCACCTGGCTCTCATTCATGCCGAGAGAAGCTCCTATTTCTGCATAAGGTTTCAGCAAATCCGGACTGATCAGCCCGGCCTTCAGCTCCGTGAAGAGCACCTCACGCCCGCGTTCACGATAGCGCGACTCCATCTTATCCATCGCCCGCCGCATCACCGACCACGCCCAGCGCCTGTCGAACCAATGATCCGCGCGCTCCGGCTCGCTCGGCACATCAAACGCCTCCGCGTCATCCATCGACACGATCATCACGCCGCCGCCGCGTTTCTGCCGCGCGGCATCGCGTCGCGTCGTGGCGAGCTGATTGCGCACCGCCTGCCGCAAGTAACTGCGCAGCCGCCCGCGCTCCGGGGACACGCTCTCTAAACCGCCCCCATTGATGAAGCGCGCGAGAAACTCCTGCGTCTCATCCATCGCCTCCTCGCGCTCGCAGCCCAGCGCGCGCAGGTAGGTGTAAATGGCGGGCCAGTAGCCTTTGCACAGCTCCTCCAGCGCCTCCTTTGATCCCGCCTCATCAGGCCGCCGCGCCGACATCACGCACGTCCACGAAGTGATCGGGAACGCGGCGCGAGGATTGGTTTCAGGCGAAGACATCACGTCATTAAACGCAGAAATTCGCGCGCTGGCTTCTCCTTTCTTGTGCGCAGCCTCGCGCCGTGCTACACGCGGCAATGACCCCCGCCACCGCCGTTCTCGTGCTCCCCACGCTCGCAGCGGTGCTGTACGTTTTCGGTGCGATGCTGGTGAAACGCGCGAGCGATCTCGGCGTCGGACTTTGGCGCACGACCTTCGTCGTGAACGTCATCAGCGGGGCGGTCTTCTCCTTGCTCTGGCTCCACGGCGGGCCTGCGGTCGATGTGTCATTGCTCTGGCAGCCGGCCTTGATCGCGTTGTGTTTGTTCGCCGGGCAAATCGCGCAATTCCTCGCGCTGGAGCGCGGTGATGTGACCGTCGCGGTGCCGGTGTTTGGATTGAAGGTGGTCCTCGTCGCTTTCTTCACGCCGTTTCTTACGGCGGACAGCGTCGATGCGCGCTTGTGGATCGCCGCCGTGCTCAGTGTGATGGGCCTGACTTTTTTAAATCGCAAAGACGCCAGCAAGCCGCCGCAAGCACTCGGCGTCACATTCGCCGCAGGAGGAGTGTGCGCGGTGTGTTTCGCGGTGTTTGATGTGCTGGTGCAGAAGTGGGGGCCGGCCTGGGGCGCGGCTCACTTGCTGCCGTGCATCTACTGGATGAACGCGCTGCTCTCCTTCACGTTGATCACACGTTTCAAAGCGCCGCTGCGAGCGGTGCGTCGCGAGGCATGGCCGTGGCTCACGGGCGGCGCGGTGCTGCTCGGGATGCAGAGCGTGACGTTCGTGAGCACCCTGGCCATTTACGGCAGGGCCACGTCCGCCAATGTGGTGTACGCCTCGCGCGGCCTCCTCAGCGTGGTGGTGGTGTGGATGATCGGCCATTGGTTCTCCAGCACGGAGCAACACCTCGGCGCCCGCGTGCTGCGCTGGCGTCTCCTCGGCGCGATGCTGATGATGAGCGCCATTGTCCTGGTCGTGACGCGATGAGAGATCAGATCCATCCAGTTAGCGCGCTCATTGCGTAGCTCGTCCTCGTCCTCGTTCTCCTGCTCGTCCTAGGAGCGAAGCGCTCAGGCATGCCGCAGGCCTTTCGAGGACGACGACGAGAACGAGGAGGATTGAAGGAATCGGGCGCTAATTAAACGGCAGCGGACCTCCGCCCTCCGTCTTCCGCCTTGTTTTCACCGCGCGCGGTGGAATGATGCGCCCCATGTCGCCCCTCATTTATTACATCCTGCACATCGTCGGAATCATCATCCTCTTCGCCGGATACGGCAGTCTGCTCGACTCCAGCGGCAGTTCGCGCAATGGAATGAAGCTGCACGGCATCGGCATTCTCATCATCCTGATCGCGGGCTTCGGATTGATCGCCAAGATGAACTACTCGTACACCACTCCCTGGATCATGGGCAAGCTGGCGATCCTTCTTGTGCTCGGCTTTCTCCCCGTGCTGGCCAAGCGCCGCGTGCTCAAACCATCCGCCATCGTATGGATCGCCATCCTCCTCGGCAGTGTGGCCGCTTATCTGGTTTACTTCAAGACAGGCGGCGTGGTCATCGCGCCCTGATTCGAGCGACGAGCTTTGCCGTTGCTCTTTTGAGACCGGCGGCGCAAAGTGCGCGCATGTCACGCACTCTCATTCTGATCGCGATCCTCCTCGGCTGCTTCCACGCGACTGCGCGCGCGGTGCTGGAGCCGGATGAAAAACAGGGCGCCTGGAGCAAACCCTCCGCAGATGGCAAACCCTGGCGGCACTCAGGCTCGGGCCTGGCTTTCCCGCAGACACCGGGCACCTACCGGCTCGTCGGAGAGTTTCGATACAAGGAAGGCGGCGGAGTTTTCATCCGCTACGAGAGCCTGGAGGAGCGGGCGCGCGCTGATGTTTTCATCTTCCCGCATCCGGCAAAGCTGGCGACAGAGGCCGACATGCGTGCGGTGATCAATCGTGAGCTGGACTCCGTCATCGGCCAGTTTCAGATGCGAGCAAACGCGGGACGCTACAAGAACGTCGTCATCGACGAGCCGGCCGATGGCGCCATACCGCTCTGGCCAGACGGCGTCGCGCCGCTCACAGTGCGCTCGCTCGTCGCCACAAAAATGGCGGATACCAAGGAGGGACCGCAAGAGGCGCGCATCAAACAGTGGACAGGCGTGACGCTCTTCAACAACCACCTCATCACCATCCGCTACACGCACCCGACCGACGGGGGCGACAAGAGCGAGGCGGCTCTGAAGGAATTCGTGGGCGTGATTTTCCAGGTGATCAAAGATCCCCCGCTGCGCGCGCAGGTGCGCGAGATGATCGCCGCGTATCTCGCGGACCCATTTGGAGAACAGTCAGTGCAGGCGGCGGCCGCGGTGCTGGCCTATGTGCAAAAGACGCCCTTCATCAACGCGCCCGTGCCCACGCAGCCGCTCGTCGGATGGCTGGAGCATTTCAAGGAGGTGGCCCCCAGCTCCGAAACCCATCTGCTGCGCGCCTTTGCCATGGGCAGCGCCCAGGCCGCGCTCAATGACGCCGATCCCGAGACCGCTCTGGTGGCGGGCGCGAAACAATTCCTCCTCGTTTATCGCGAGATGTTGAAGCAGTCGCCGCAATTGAAATACCCCGAGATCGAGGAACTGGACGCTGCCGTGCAAAAAGGCCAGGGCGCGGCATGGTTGGGAAAGAAGATGCTGGAGAAGAAGTAACGGGTCTCGTGAGGACGGGAGAAGTTCAGCGATCATAGCTGAGGCGAGGCGAATGGGCATTCCCGACGAACAACGGACGCCATACCATTTGCAGGACGGTGCCATAAAAAGCCAGTGCGGCAGCGAAGGGCGGAGCCGGTTAAGCATCGGAAGCGGTTTCTTTGACTCCGGCCGGGAGTTTCTTCGCGTGGAGGTCGAGAGACGTGACAGCGTGATGTCATTCCGTCTTGAGGCGTTCCGATTTTGGAGTTCTCCGGAGCCATGAGGTGGCTGCCTTTCCCGATTCCGTGACTCTTTGGAACGAAAAAGTAGTCACGGCGACCGAAAAGGTAGTTACTTCGACCGATAAAGGAGTCACCCCGAACGAATAAGGAGCCACGCCGAACGAATAAGAAGTCACTGCGAACGAAAAAGGAGTCACTGCGAACGATTCGGTAGGCACCCCGAACGAAAAAGGAGTCACTGTGAACGAAAAAGGAGTCACGGAATCGTGAACAGTAGCCACGGAATCGCGCCTTTTGATCCCGAAATCGCGCTGTCAGGCAACAGAACAGCAAGGCCTCACTCCACTTCCGAAGGGTGAGGCAACGGGATTGCTCACGAAGACACCAGAACCGTTCAGGGTTGCCACGTTGTTGGGTTGCCACACACCCGGATCGCGTACTTCAACCACGGTAGGGCTGGGAGAATGCGCGGTTTGGGGTGCTGGGGTCTAACCTTCGGTCCCGGATGCCTCGGGAAGGACGGCGGCATAGATACTTCCGATTCTTCCTGCCCGAACTTCCACTACCCTGATCTTTCCCTTGCGAACCATACCCTTCACCCAGCTTTTGATCTCGTCCTTGGAGAGCCAACCGTTCGGGCTGTAGGTGGCAGTCGAGAGATCATCCAGGATGAATCCGGCCGGCGGCATGGTGGCGAGTGCTTCCGTCAGTCGTTCCTCGGCTGGTTTGAGCTGGGGGATCGGGGTGGGGCTGTGGGGAGGCGTGCCGGGTGCGCTGGTTGCCGAAATCCCCAGTGCGGTGGCCGCCGCCGATCCCCCTGGGATGCCCGTACTTCGCGCGCCCAACTTCTGATACTCCAGCACCAACGCCTTCACCCGCTTCACCATCTCCAGATCAGCCGCCAGCCTAGCTTCAAGCTGAGTCAGGCCATCAACGGACACATCGGAAAGGTTCATGGGAAATAGTGAATCGAAAGAAGCGGATTTATCGAATTAAATCGCATCTATGGCCATTTGGCAATGCGAAAATGCCGCTCTTGTGAAGGCGGCAGCCATCTTTTCGTCACGATTTGTTCCTCTTCCCCGTGCCCTTCCCCAAAGAACGCCGCCGAGTTCAAGGGCCAGTTACCCGCACACCTCGCTGCGCCAAAGTCGAGAGAATTGAAGCTCCCTGTAATCCCGTACAGCGACTCACATCGAGGTATCGAAGCTTCGCAAGGGAGGCGATTGGATGGAGGTCCGTGAGACCTACACAATCCTGGAGGGTCAAGAACTCAAGATCAACGAGAGAAGTAAGGGCAGCGAGGTCAGTAATGCCAACACAGCCATCGAGGAGCAGGAAACTGATGCGCGTGAGAGAAACCAAGGGAGACAGGTCAGTTAGGCGACTGCAGCCGCGGAGAACTAGGCTTTCGAGTCGAATCAACGACGACAGCGGGGCGAGGTCGGTGAGCCCTTCAATGTTGGAGAGATCAACGACTGTGAGCTTCTTTAGCTTAGCAAAAGGATCGAGAGTGGTGATACCCGAGCACCCCCCAAGGACGAGTGTTTGGAGGTGACCAAGTTCGGCAAGCGGTTCGAAGTTCACGACGCCTGCGCACCCACTTAGATCGAGGGATTCCAGGTTTTCAAGACATGCGAGCGGAGAAAGGTCGGTGAGACCGGCGCAGCCTGCAAATGAAAGTGCGGTCGCGGACGCGCGAAGAGACTTTAGCGCCGACCAGCTATCTTTCGCGTCAGCCCGGCGGGCAACAAGTACACGCGCAACGAAATTATCGGCGGCCCAACACTGCATCGGCTCCGCGCATCGGCGTAATTCCCATTCCCAGGAATGATGCAACAACGTCTTGCGGGCTTCGGTCGGCATAATCACCTCAGAGTTCATGGCCAGGGAAGCCACCAACTCGACGAGGCGAGGACTGGACATCCGTCGTGGACGGGATTGGCGAGGGCGTTTTGGGTTTTTTGCCCAAGCGGGAAGTTCAGGAAATGGCGCATCGAAGTTCCGCCATCCACTTTCATTCGGATGCTCATTCAAAATACCACGCAGCAAGGCGACTGGTTTGTCTCGATCTCCGAGTTTGAGCATTTCCATCAAAAACACAAAAACCTCGGCCCATTCCGCGCGAGCCGCGTATTCGCGCAGAACTGCGAGAGCAGTCGACGATTTGTCCTTTTTGGCAAAGACGTTCTCGTGCCACCAAGACATGCGCCCCACACGGTCGTGAAGGTATACTGCGCAAAAGAACTCCTGAAAGCTCAAATGCATGAAGGCAAACAGATTGCGGTGTTTGGCATCCTCGCCGCGAGGAATGAATAGGCCCGACCGTCGGGCTACGTAGTCCAGGAAGGTGGTGGCCAGCGACCGCGCTTGGCCCTCAGACTTCGCGTCTAAGTCGCATATCGCTTCGGTCAGACAATTCAGGGCGTCTTCATGGGTGATGAGAATGTCTGAAGCAGGTTTCTTTTTGTTCTCCGAATCCTTATCAGCAGCCACGGCATCCCGATGGCGACGTAACTGCATATTCCAAGCCACATGGCCCAACCAGCCAGCCATCTGTCGATACCCATATGGAAGACGCTGACTCAAACGGTAGGAGCGGTCGATGTTCTCCAAATACGCTTCTGCGATCTTCCAATAAAGATCGGCACGGCCGTCTGGGAGCTTCACAAAGACCTTGTACACGAGAGCAATAAGAACGAGGAGATTTGGCACACGCCCCAGCGTGCGTGTGTCATCCTTGGCATGGAGAGCGGACAGAAACTCTTCTGCTTCTGCCGACGCTAGCGCCGGATTGCCGCGATGGTGCATCCACCAATTTCGGGTGAACTCACGCACTTGGCAGTCATCGAAAGGAGCCAAAAATAGGCGATGTGTTTCTACGGCACCGTGCCGTCTGGCTAACGCCGTCACATCGGCGTGGTAGGCCCGCAACACCTCGTGATTCTGGTCGCCAGTCGGACCCGGTTCGGACGAAAAGGCATCCTTTCTTGCCCGGATACGCATTGTCCCACCACCCTTCATTGGGACCTCTGAATAGTCGAGATCAAATGGAACCTCCTCGTACCCAACTACACGCGAAGTGAGCAGGAAGCGGGAGAGAGGATTGGCTTTCGCAGCGGCATGGTATGTATTGCGAAGATCTTCGCGCACTTTGGCGCTCCCAATTTCATCCAAGCCATCGAGCAGCACCCAACCTTGACCGGAACACATCAGCGCCTCGAACATTTGTCGCCGTTCTTCACGCGAGTGGCCGAGCATCTGGCCAGTGGGCCGTGCGAGAAACGCATCGCACAAACTTTCCCAAGTTACTTCCTCGCTGACTCCCAACTCGCGCAAGATAAACGGGAGGGGAATCAGGTCCGCGCCGAGACGTTCGCGCAATGGGCTGGCAGAACTTCGGGCAAGGCAATCGCTGACGAAGTTGATGAGCGTGGATTTGCCAGAGCCCGGGTCGCCAAGGACAATGAGACGAGGGTGTTTCACCAGCGCGTCAATGAGATCAAATGTGAGTGGCGGCTTTTCACGGTCATTCATAGCCTCCGGTTCGATAGGGCCGGAGGCGAGCCGCGGCGGGACATACAAACGTTCGAGTGGCACATCCTTGCTGGTTTCGACCAACGCGGGCAATCCGATAAATCGCGCAAAGCCATGCCAGATGCGGACCTTGTCGAGGTACCCACACAGCACGGGATGCTGACGCGGGAGAAAGGACCGCGTGTCCACGTCCAACTTTTGCGACGCTCTGGCAGGCAATCGTTTGCCCGTGGCGCGACGAGGAGATTGGGCAGTGGTCTTCTTGGCCATGAGGGATTTAAGGCAGCTGCCTCAGTTGAGGAGGAGATAGAGTATAATGTGGGCCTCGCTTATGGTTTCGTCTGCCACAAGACGCTGAGGATGGAAGTATTGAAGCGAAGAAGGATCGGTTAGAAGTGGAATTCTCTGCGGCTGAGCGGGTTCTGCAGCTTGGTCTTCGGCTGGATCCAAATCGCCAGCCCATCCATAAGCACGTTTCAGAATTGGATTAAGAGACTCGAGCCGGGCGCTGCGGGCAGCCTCTAGCTTTTGCAAATTCTCCGTCCTATGATGCGCATTTTGATAGTCTGCGACCGCTTCAAATTCAGCTTTTGAAGCCGACGTGATAAACGGCGGCATTACGAACACCCTGAGAAGGCAATCAAACACATCCAAATCAGGCTCGATTCGTTGCGTGGCATCACACCATTTCTTTAATGACATTATAAAGCTTGGAGCGGTGGCAAGGCTTTGGTGCAAGACGGGATAAAAAGTGTGCAGCGATGCAACGAGAGCGAGAGCAGCCAATTCTGCTACATCCGGCGCCGCCCCGAGAACAGCTACACGGTTGTCGTAAAGCTGGATGGCGGTATTGCACCACATCTTGATGCGCCGTGGATTTAACGGCAGAAAAGCATGTGCGTTCACAAGGCGAACGAGTTCCTCCCGCCCAGGATCATCCAAAGTGCCAAGCCACTTGTCCACCAGCTTGGGCTGGGATGCGGGGTTTGGGTAAGGTAGTCTGATAACATTACCGCACAGTTTCTCGATGTACTCATGCGCACGAACTTGGCGCTGATCCGCAACGATCGGCTCCGGAAGAACCGAGGCGATGTTTCGCTCAAGTTCATGCCGGTTGATTCCCAGTACAAAGACGCAGTGACGGAGGTTGAGGTAAATCTTGATGCTCTCAAGCAGGGAGAACATGGCCGCTGCTGAACAGCGGTCGAGGTCGTCAATGAAGATGACGATGCGGGCTTTAGCACTTCGCTCTCCGAGTTTCATTCCAAGCAATTGCCCAAAAATCTCGTCCAAGGCGTTTCGTATTTGATTGGATGGAAGCGGCGTAGACAGACGGGTCTTTGCGACCTCGTCTCGCGCTTTGGAAATCGGAAAGGGATTGAATGAGATGCCGGCCTTTACGCTGCCGACGCCCGCATCCATCTCGCCTTCAATCGTTGCATTGATGCTATCGAGAGACAGAAACAGAGTGTTCCAGAGCGTGAGGGCGGTCTCTTTGATCTTCTGTCCGCCCTTGGCCACAGGATGTGTAAACCAGCGCAGTTGGTCGCGAAGTTCGTGAAGCAAGGCGACTACGGGTGAAGCCTCGTTTTGATACCGCCAAGATTCAAACCACACGGCGAGTGGAGCGTCCTTCCACTCAGGGTGATTCCTCCGCTCGCTTCGTGGTGACTCGGGTTTGCTCGGGCAGCTCCCGGTAAGCGCGTGCATCACCGCCTGAAGAAAACTCGTTTTTCCAGCACCCCAATCGCCATGAACGCCGAACACCATGGGCGGGGTGCATTGGCGTATGTCCTGCACAAGCTTGTTGAGCAGCCGCTGGCGCTCGGGCAGGAGATTAACGTCGATGTCCGGCTCGTCGTTGTTCGGTGTGCGGGTCATTTACGCACCAGCTTGCCGAGGCGTTGGAGAAGAGGCAAGCGGAACCTTGTGATTGGGCTTGGGTGTTTCAAATCCATGAATGGAGTCAGGTCATTCAGGCCGCGAAATTCCAGGACTTCGATGATCCATCACAGGTCATGAACGAAGAAGGAGCGTTGAGGAAGCTGCCGCTCACGAATGTGACGCCAATGCCGATCTCAGTTCTCCGCACCGCCCGCGACTGAGGTCGCGCTGAGTTGTTTGCGGAAGAACTCGACGGCGCGCTTCAGGGTATCGTCAAACCATTCGCCGTTCCAGAAGGCGTGCGGCGCACCTTCGACCTTGAAGAACTCGGCGGAGGCGCCTGCCTTTTGATATTTCGGTTCCTTGTCGCTGGTGCCAAGCATGGCGGCGAGATGTGCGCCGGCGGAGCTGCGGGGGAGTAGCGCTGGAATCGTAGCTCACACAGCCACGGTTCTGGCGAGAAGCTAACGTTTCAGCCTGCAATGCTGTCACGCGCTAAAGCGCATGGCTACTTTTCCCCGGCATCGCGCAGGACTCGATCTTCAAGCCGGTCCGCTATCCAAAAGCGCGCCTTGGTGCGCAATTCCTGCAACAGCGGTCCGATGGCCGAGATCAGCCCGCGTTTCCTGGCTTCGGTCAGGCAGCCGAGTGTGCCGGTGTAGAGCAGGCCATTGGAAGCTGCGAACTCGCGGGCACCGAGATCATCCAGCAGCAGAAGCGATCCCGGATGCTCCATTGCCAAGACCAGACACTCGGCTTCCCCCGGATGCACTTGGGAGGCCAAACTCTTGACCAATAGTTGATCTGCAGGAGGGCGCATCGAGATGCAGTCCAGCGATGGAACCTGTGCCGCCTGCGGGAGCAAGCCGAATTTGCCAGTCAACTCGCCCACGACAGCGGGCGGGATGACCAGCGATCCGAACAAGGCCTCCAGCAAATCCATCCGCCCGATTTCGGCGAAGTTGATGAGCGGCGTGGTGTTGGAGATGATCAGCAGGCTTTCCATGCGGCGAGGTTGCTCAAATCTTGCTCGAAGTCAGCCTCATCCAAGGGCTGTGCGATGCCGCGCTCGCCCAGCATGTGCTGAAACTCAGCCTTGCCCATGCCCGCCATGCGACACGCCGAGGCACCTGACAAAATGCCATCTGAGAACAGCGCCGCCGCGAGCCGCCGCAACAACTCTTGATGCAATTCCCTTGGTGGAATGCGGACACCGATGAGCGATTCGGGGGGCAGAGTGAGGGTCATGGCTTGCATGAGTTGAAAGTAACTCCGTGTCGGAACGATGCCACTTCAAATCCTTGCCTGTGGCTTCTGGAGGAACCTTGGGCTGCACGACGGAATCCCTTGGAGATTCGTGAGGTGGCCGGGCGGTGAGTGTCCGGCGCTTACTTGGCCGCCGTGCCGGTGGCGGATTTTGCGCTGAGTTGTTTGCGGAAGAACTCGACGGCGCGCTTCAGGGTATCGTCAAACCATTCGCCGTTCCAGAAGGCGTGCGGCGCGCCTTCGACCTTGAAGAACTCGGCGGAGGCACCGGCCTTTTGATACTTGGCCAGGAGCAGTTCCGATTGCGCGATGGGCGCGGTGCGATCCTGCGTGCCGTGCATGATCAGGATGGGAGCCGAGTCCTTGCTCACATGCGTGACGGGCGAGATGAGGGCGGCCAGTGCGGCATCGATTTTCGTCCGTTCGGCGAAGTTCGACATGTCGGCGGGTGTGGCCATGGCGACCACGGCCTGCACGCGGCTGGGAACGCCGGGATTGCCGCCGTCGCCTTCGGGCTTCGGCTCCTGGTCGCTGGTGCCGAGCATGGCGACCAGATGCGCGCCGGCTGAGCCGCCGATGGCGCCGATGCGGTCGGGGTCGATGCCATGATCCCAGTTCGTCCTCGTCCTCGTTCTCCTACTCGTCCTCGAATGAAACCTTCGAGAACGAGGACGAGAACGAGCAGCGGTGGGGTCATGCATTTTCCCCGTCCAGCAGTGTTGGGTGGTCCAATGACACACGTGCGCTCAGGGAATTTCGATTATGCGGAGATGCCTCGCCCCGCAGTCTTCTCCACCACCGAAGCCACACGCATCGCGGCGTCAGGAATGCTCACGGGCCTCATGTTCTCACGGAATTCCTTTCCCAGCGCGCGATCATTCTCGAGCAGCCTCGCCACCGCGTCCGCCGTCTCCTGCGGCGAGCGTGAGCGGATGGCGCACCGGTGCGCGAGGAGGTACTCCGCATTTCCTTCCTCCTGGCCGGGCACAACGTAGTCGATGATCGAAGGGCACCGGGCCGCGAGCACCTCGTGCAGAATGGCACCACCGGCCTTGCTGATCACGGCGTCATGTGTGCGCAGCAGCTCGGGCATCCGGTCCGTCCAGCCGATGATCTCCACGGATGCCTGCGGCATTGAATCGGTGAAAGCGCGTAATGCCTGGTAAAGTCGGGGGAGATGCTTGCCCACGGGAATCGTGAGATGCAATCCAGCCGCGAGCTGTGGACGCAGCGCCTCAAGCGTGCGCGCAAACCAGCTCGTGCTCGTCGATGGAAGATAAAGGACGCGGCCCTTCTCATCCGATGACGTGCTCTCCAACAAATCGTTGAATGCCAGGCTGACGGGGAATCCCGTGATGTGAGCGCGCGCCGGATCACCGCCAATCTTCGGCAGCACATCGGCCGTCTCCTTGTCAGCGACGCAAAACGCATCGCTCGGTCCGCACATCCACACGGGATGCACGGAGATGGAATCCGTGATCACTGTGACCAACGGCGGCACCGGCATTTCCATTTTCAGCACGGCGAGCAATCCGGCATACAGTGGATACGTGCTCACGACCACGCGTGGTTTGTCGCGCTCCATGATTGTGCTCAGCGCGTTGAGCATCGGGATCTGCCACGCTTCCTTTCGCGTGCCGGTTTCAATTTTCTCCAGCAGGTAGAAAGTCAGCCGCCATGCGGAGGGCAGGTTGGTGATGGCGAGTTGATATAGTGCCTTGAGCGCATCCGAAATCATGGGGTGCGTCTCGCTGATGAGATCGCTGACGCGCACCTCCTCTCCTGGATTCTTCCGGCGCAGCGCTTCGGCCACGCATCGCGCGGCAGTGTTATGGCCGTCGCCGAAGCCTGCTGTTAGGACGAGAATCATGGCGTGGTTTGTGGCGGCTCTCAGCTGCTCTGAAAAAATCTAACAAATCGCATGACAGAAAACCGTATTCAATTCATTATTTAAGGAAACCAAAATTCCAAGGCATTTATGACACAACTCCCCCGACGACGCGAACAGGCACAAGGCTTGGCTGTCGCTGTGGCGATTTTAGTGATGATAACCCTGCTCGGCGGGAGTCCGATGACCAGACAGGGCAAGGGGCTTGGGTCCGATGGCCAAGGAATCCGCGCTGGGGTAGCCCCGCTCCTTTCTAGCAGCCGCATCAAAGACACGACAACCTTTCACCGCCTGAATTTTGAGAAACGTGTCTGCGCCAGCGATGTGCCACAATTTCGCGACCCGAGCCGCATGGTCGTTCCGGTTTTGCAAAAAGTGGACGTGCTGGCCGGCCGCTGATCCATGCGCCACTCGCGCGCCGCTAAATCACATCAAGCGCCAGATCGAGCGCCCGCACGGAATGAGTCAGAGCACCCGAGGAGATCGCATCCACACCCGTCGCGGCCACCGCGCCGATGGTGTCCAGCGTGATGCCGCCGCTGGCCTCGAGGAAGACGCGGCCCGCGCACAGCTTCACCGCGCGGCGCAGTTGCGCGCAGCTCATGTTGTCGAGCAGGATCATGTCCACGCCGCGCAGGGTGAGAAAATCCGCGACCTGCCCGATGCGGTCCGCCTCGATCTGCACCTTGATGCCGGGGCGCTTCGCTTTCACGCGGTCAATGGCGCACTGGAGACCGCGCAAATCTCCCGCTGCCATGAGATGATTGTCCTTCACCATCACCGCGTCGTGCAGGCCCATGCGATGGTTCGTCCCGCCGCCGTCCTTCACTGCCGCTTTCTCGATGAGCCGCCAGCCAGGCGTGGTCTTGCGCGTGTCGAGCACCTTTGCGCGATGAGGTTTCACGGCCTCGACGTAGCGCCGCGTCATTGTCGCCACACCGCAGAGCCGCTGGAGAAAATTCAACGCCACACGCTCGGCGCTGAGGATCGAGCGCGCGCGGCCTTCCACCTCGATGAGCGTGGCGCCTTTCCGAAACGCAGCGCCATCTTTGAAATGAATCGTGATCTTGGTGGCTCGGTCGATCTTCCGAAACACCGCCGCAGCGATCTCCGCGCCCGACATCACACCCGCCTCGCGCGCCACAATGTTTCCCTTCGCACGCGCGCTGCGCGGAATGAAAAACTCCGAGGTGACGTCGCCCGTGCCGATATCCTCGGCGATGGCGGCGGCGATGAGGGATTTTGTCGAGGGATGCATGGCGTGGTGATGCGATCAAAGCAGCGGCACGGAGAGAAAACAACGGCAGACATGCCGCGACGCTGACCACCATGGCGCGCAAACCCCCACAACCGCCGTCGAAAGAACCCCCGCGTCCCTCGCATCTGCTGCGGCGCGGGTGGCTGAAAAATGTCTTCGTGCGCGTGTTGTTTCTCACCGCGCTGCTCGCGCTCGTCTCGGGCGCGGTGATCATCGCGGTGTACAGCCAGCTTGCGAAAGGGTACAACCTCGCGCAGCTCGGCGAGATGCCGGAGCGCACCGTCGTCTATGATCGCAAGGGCCAGGTCATCGGGCGCATGCACGGGGAGAACCGCATCGTCGTGCCGCTCGATCAAGTGTCGCCGCACTTCATCGAGGCGCTGCTCGTGCGCGAGGACGCGCGCTTTTACGACCACAGCGGCATCGACTACAAAGGCGTGGTGCGCGCGGCGCTGCGAAACTTCAAGGACGGCAAAATCGTCCAGGGCGCGAGCACCCTCACCATGCAGCTCGCGCGCAACAGCTACCCCGATCTCGACGATCGAAGCTTTCACCGCAAGCTCCTCGAAATGATGCTCGCGCGCCGCATTGAGAAGCAGTTCACCAAGCGCCAGATTCTCGACCACTACGTCAACCGCATCTACTTCGGCAACGGCCTCAACGGCATCCAGCGCGCCAGCCAGGTGTACTTCGGCAAGCACGCCTCGCAGCTCACGCTCAGCGAGGGCGCGCTCATCGCTGGCATCATTCGCGGGCCGACCAAATTCTCGCCCTTCAAAAGCTTCGATGCCGCGTTGCGAGAGCGTGACGTCGTGATCGCACGCATGGTGCAGCTCAAAAAAATCACCGAGGAGCAGGCGCTCGCCGCGCGCTACGAGGACCTCGCCCTTCACGCGCAACCCGCCTTCATCGCGCAGGGCGGTTACGCTCTCGATGTGGTGAAGCGCGATCTCGATCTCATCCTCGAGCAGCAGGACATTGAGGACGGCGGCCTGCAGGTCATCACCACCTTTGATCGCGATCTGCAGCTCGCCGCAGAGGAGGCAATGGAGAAGCGCATCCGTGCCATCGAAAAACTGCGCGGCTACAAGCACCCGGCAAAAGCCGTCATCGACGCCACATGGGACGGCGTGACGACAATGAAAACCACCGATTACCTCCAGGGCGCCGTCTCCGTCATCAGCAATGAAACCGGCGGCCTGCTCGCGCTCGTCGGCGGACGCGATTATCGCCACAACAAATTCAACCGTGCGCTGCAAGGCGAGCGGCAGATCGGCTCGACGGTGAAACCCTTCGTCTATGCCGCCGCCATCGCGCGGGGTTTGCTGCCCGGCACGCTCATCGAGGACGCGCCTCTGCGTCCCGGCGAGATCGACGGCGTGCTCAGCGGATGGAGTCCCGGCAATTCCGACGGCAAATTCACGGGCTGGCAGCCCATGATCTCCGGCCTCGTGCAAAGCCGAAACCTCATGACCATCCGCGTCGGCAATCACGCTGGACTCGATCACGTCATGCAGCTCCTCTCGGACGCAGGCATCACCTCCCAGCAGAAACCAACGCCGCAGGTTTTCATCGGCAATCTCGGCGTGAACCTCAAGCAGATGACCAGCGCCTTCAGCGTCTTCGCCAATGACGGTCTGCGCCGCCGCCCGTTTCTCATCGACCGCATCATCAACCGCGCCGGCGTCATCATCTACCAGACGCCGCCACTCGAAAACGAAGTCATCTCCACAGGTGCCGCGCATCTCGTGCGCCGCATGTTGTCACGCGTGCTCGACGAGGGCACCGCAGCAGCCGCGCGGAGGGAGTACGGATTCAAAGAACCGGGCGGCGGCAAGACGGGCACCACCAACGACTACAAAGACGCATGGTTCTGCGGCTACACCGACCGCGTGACCTGCGGCGTGTGGCTCGGCCTCGACCAGCCGAAAACCATCATCGAAGACGGTTACGCCGGAAAACTCGCTGTGCCGCTGTGGAGCGACGTGATGAACATGGCGATGAAGCTCGGCTACCAGTCATCCGCCCCGCGCATCGAGCCACCGCTCACCAGCGTCGCTCTTTGCCGCGCCAGCAGCCAGCTCGCCACCTCCGCCTGCGCCGCGCAGCAGTCAGCGTATCAGGACGAGATTCCCTACGATCTCGTGCCCCGCGATTTCTGCACCGCGCACAGCGGCGGCGGCCAGTCCGTTCCATCCCAGTCACCCGGAGCGCCTCAAAAAAAGCGAGGGCTTTTGGATCGCGTTCGCGGGTGGTTTCGGTGAGCATCACAGCGTCAGACTCAAGCTCATGCGACGACACACCATTTTGAAGAAGTGCCTGTGGCTTTTCATTTCCGTCATCGCACTGGATGCGTCACGCGAAGCGTCCTCACGATGAGGAGAGTCGGCATCACAAACGTGTATTCATCTGGCGCGAGGCATTTCGAGTGGCGGGACATCTATTCCATCCCGCGCGAAGTGGCAGGCTGCCTCTCGTATGCCTTTAAGAAGCTGTGAATTCGAGCAGCGCGGCAAGCGTGATGGTCAGCTCAGCGCGCATAAGCGAGGACAGCAGCCACGCCGAGCGCCGCGATCGCCAGCCAGTCTCGTTTGCCCAAGCGCTCCGCGTCGCCGCTGAAGCGCAGCAGCTTGAAAAGCGCGCCGGTCGGGCAGCCGTAGCGGCAGTAGGCCATCGGCGTGATCACGGAGAAGAGCATGCCAACGACAGCGATCACGATGGCGGCCATGCCGGCGACGCTCACGAGATAAGCGTCGAACGGTTCGATGGCATTGAGATCAAACGCCACCGCGCTGACCGCGACGAGCAGCACCGCGAGCAGCAGCACGAAGGGGATGCGCTCCATCATCGACTCGATCCATTTTGGCGGCTGCCATTGCCATTTCATCCGGCGCATGATGAGCTGCTGCAGCGCGCCGTGCGGACAGATGTGATGACAATAAATCTGCCTCCGGCTGAACACCGGCGCGAGCAGAGCGATGACACCGAGCAGCACGAGACCCGGCGCGCTGCGCCACGGCACGCCATGACGTGCCCAGCCGACAAAGAGCGCCTGTGAGAGCATCTCAGCGACCATAAATCCGCCGTAAACCACGAGCAGCGCGTGATGCGCATTCCGTGCCACCGCGCTGCCGCGCAATCGCGTGAAAGCCATGACGAACGCGGAGAGAATCACAAGCACATGGCCCGTGTCCTGCCAGCGCCAGCGGATTTTTTTCCACCATGCGATGCGCTCCCGCGCCTCGGACATCAGTTTTGCGGAGCGCTGCTTGATTCCCTCCGAGATGGACCAGCTCGTGATCGTCGCGCCCGATACGCCTTCGATTTTCTCTTTGTCGAAATCGATCTTGGCGAGGTGCACGATGGCGCGTCCATCGAAGAGCCGCATGAAGTAATCGTCGCCGGTGACGTAGCCGAGATAGGTCTTCGTCTCGTAGCTCTTTCGCACGCGGATGGAGCGCAGCGTCTCGCCCTTCGCATCCAGCAGCATCAGCGTGTCCGTCGGCCCCTTGTAGCCCGAGATGCCGTCGCTCGATGGCGCGGTGCGCGTGACCATCGCGATGCGCGCACCGTTTTGGTCCAGCACTTCGAGCGTGCGCGGCGTGGCTTTGAAAGCGCGCAGTGACGCGGCGCGCGGCTCCAGAGCCTTCACTTCATCGACCGTGATCTCCTCCGGGAACCGCAGTGATTCCGTCTCCTGCCCCAGCCGCCGCAGTACGCCCTCCGTGATCGCCGTGCTCGTGAGCGTCGCGCCCGACACAGCGTCAGCCTTCTCCAGCGCGCCGCCAGTTTTCAATCCGCGAAACTGAGTGAAGAACGCGCGATCCCGGATCACCTCCGCCAGATGATCCGGCGTGTCCGCGCTCTTCAGCACACGCACACCGATGAGCGCGCGCTGCGCATCGAAAGCGAGGAGCGAGTTCGTCGGCCCCGAGTAGCCGATGATCTTGTCCGAGGCCGGCGATGTCTGCGCGACGAAGCCGAGAATCGCGCCTTCCACATCCTTCACTGCCACAAGTCCGTCCGACGACGGTTTGTCATCCAGCATCACCGCCGCCGGAAAAAAGTCCCGCACCCGCTCCACGCCGATGGAGATCGCGCCAACGCTCGCGGAATGCTGCGAGCGAATCAGCCACACCGCAGCAGCGAGCAGCGCGATGCGGAAGGCGCGAAGGGAAATGGAGCGAAAGCGCAAAGGCATGAGAGCGGTGCGAGCACGAAGGCTGCGCGCACTTCAGCGCAACTCGCCGGGTTTCGCCACTCTTAATACCGCCACCCAGCGGTCCACCGATTTCCCCGGTGCGTCCTTGAGCGCGCGCGAGGCTTTGTTGCGCTTGTTGCTCACCACCTCCATGCCCATCGACTCCAGCGCGGCGAGCGCCAGCCGGTGCTCTTTGTCGAAGTAACTCGTGATCACCAGCAGCCCGTTTTTCCCCAGCTTCGCGCGGCCTTGATCAAAAATCTTCTTCCACAGCTCCTGCCCGTGCCAGAAGTTTTGATGCCGCAGAAGCACGAGGTCAAAGTCATCGCCGATCTGCTTGTGCTGATGAAGCTGCGACGCGTCTTGAATTAAAAACTCGGCGGGCAGCTTGGAGTGCGTCTCCCGCGCCTGCCTGATCTCGCGGATGCGGATGTCCGCGCCCACCAGCCGCACATCACCTTCATTCGTCAGCTCCTTGCCCAGCGACACCAGCGTCTCCGCCTCATCGCACCGACCGCAGGCCAGATTCAAAATCTGCATCTGCCCCGCATCAGCAGGCATATGCGGCGCGACCGACTCTTGCAGCATCGACTTCAACCGCGCCATGTCGGCGGCGATGGGATGGGGGGAATTCATGCGTGTATCAAAGCGGAATAAACAGCATCGTCTGATCAAGCTCCTCCTTCGATGCGGCTTCGATCACCAGTTTCAAATCAGCGATTGCTGTGCCGACACCCAATGTTTGGGGTACCATGATCGCTCCCGGCATGGCTTTTCCAGCAGCGATTCTTTGTTCGATGAATGCGGGCATCGTGCGCACATCGGATGAGACAAGCACATATCCGTTTGCAGCCGCCCACTCCAGTACCACGGGATCAGGTTTTCCGTTTAGGCCCGCAGCGTCAGTGGTCGCAAATGCCAGGCCAGGGATTCTGCGCAATAGCCCATTCACAATCCGCCTGTCCACGCACTCGTCGAATAGCAGGGTAATCATCGATCTGAGAACTCCAGAGCTTTTAGTGCGGCAAGCCTTGCTTTCAACAATCGTGCCCTGGACGCGTTGCTATGCTGCGCCGTAGCATCACGCTCCTGCGCGACTGTCTCGCCAAGGTAACGCTCGACGACATCCATGTGCGAGAGGCAATAACCGATCACGCTGTAAATTTTTGCCAGTCCAACAGTCGGATAGCTGTCGAGAATCTGTTCGGGCGTGGCTCCGGCATGAAATTCACGCAGTACCGCCTCGACAGGTACGCGCGTGCCCTCGACGCGCCAGCCACCAGACTCGATGACAGCAATGGGCACGGGTTCGTGTATGTTGGTTTCGATCATGGGCGGAGGTTACTTCCTTGCTTGAAATCACGCAAGCCTCACGACGATCACTCGCTAGCTCCAATACACATGGATCACTACCGTTGACCCACCCTTGGAAACAGTGGCTTCCCCACGCACCCCCGTGATCAGCAGAGCGGCTGTGCAACCCGTGATCCATCGTTTGCGGGCAGGCAGCGTAGTCCCCTCAAAACGCTCAGGTTTCATGCCTTTAATAGCTTCGCGCTGGCCGACGGATCGTCGGCGTTCCATGCTCCGTCTCCCATGCCATCATCCCTCCGGGTCATCCAAAATCTGCCGCAACCTCGCGGCTAGCTGCGCTGACAAAGCGTTGAGCCAGCCATCATCCAGCAGGCCGACAGAGATCAGGTCACGCAAGTGCATCCGGTCTTTGTCGCGGAATGAGGTCAGTTTCATCCGCACGAGATCAGCCAGCGGGATCAGCTCAAACTCGCCGGTGAACTCCGTCTCCGTCAGCTCAGGCGATGGCTCCAGCGCGTCGGGCACGGCTTTCTCTCCAGCCCAGAGAATGTGCAGCGCGTCTCGCACTTTTCCCTCCGGCCCGTCGAGAAAGACATCCATCGCGCCGGCTTTGCCGAGTGATGCCACGCGACGATGCATGAAACCCGCGGCTTCGAGAGCGCGCTGTGCGTTGCCCGCGTCGGAGCGGCGCAACATCAGATCCACATCACGCGTGTTGCGCACGGAGCCACATCGACACGCGAAACCCACGCAGCCACCGCGTTGCCGCCCACGACCGCATAGCGCACTCCTGCCGCAGCCAGCGCGTTCGCCGCGCGAGTCAGTCTGCGACGGACGCTCTCGACGCCTTCGTTCATGCGTTCCCAGGATATTGGCGGCAGGGCCGTGGCTTGCATGAGGGAAGAGTGCGCGAAATCATGGTTTTGAAAAGTCGGTCTTTGGCCGACGGATCGTCGGCGCTCCATGCGTGTGACGCAGCAACGACCGACAGCGGCGAGGATTCGACGCTCCTCATGGCAGTACTTGCATGCCAACAGCCTGCGCGAGCAATCGCTGACGTTTGTCAAAGGTGAGGAAGGTGGTGGCGCCGAGTTGTTTTGCAGCAGACACATGAAGGATGTCGAGGCTGCGTGTGCCTAGAGTCACGGAGTGCGCGGCAGCGAGCTTGCGGGCGACTCGGAAGGGCGCCCGCCAATCGATCCGGCGACGAATGAATTTTCCTGCTCGGTAGTCCGTGAGGAAATCTGACCATGCCATGTCGCTTTCGTTCTTGGTGATGCGATTTCGAAAAACAGCGAGCTTGGTTGCGTTGCTGATCTCCAGTCGGTGCAGGTCAGTAATGGCAGCGGGCAACCCGGAAGCGCTCATCGCGGCCAGCGCTTGTGTTGTCAGCGTGTCCTGAAAGTAGCAAGACACGATCAGGCTGCTGTCGGCATACACCATAGGGGTTTAGTATTCGAGCGATTCGCGCTCTTCGAGCACAAGGTTCTTCTCCAGCATCTTGTCACCAAAGATTTCCCTGAGCCGTTCCGTGCGATCTTCCCACACGACAGGCCTTTTGGTTTTCGATTCCGGCGCCGTGGTGGGCTGGACCGACGTGACCAGACTCAAGAATCGGGCCTGCTCCTCGGCAGGGAGCTTGCTCATTTCTTTCCGAACTAGAGTCACAAGGTCACGCGCGCTCATGAGCTGAGTTTAATGGAGATCGCAGTTTTGGAAAGTCGCTCTTTGGCCGACGGATCGTCGGCGTTCCCTGCTCAGAGGCGCAGCTCCTCCCCAAACACAAACCGCGCGGCCTGCGCCACGTCTTTGTCGCCGCGGCCGCTGAGGTTCACGATGATGATCTGGTCCTTGCTCATCTTCGGCGCGATTTTTTTCACATGCGCGATGGCGTGGCTGCTCTCCAGCGCGGGGATGATGCCCTCGGTGCGCGACAGCTCCTGGAATGCATCCAGCGCCTCCGCGTCCGTGGCGTAATCGTAATCCACGCGGCCCAGCTCGTGCAGATAAGCGTGCTCGGGGCCGATGGCGGCGTAGTCGAGACCGGCGCTCACGCTGTGCGTCAGCTCGATCTGGCCGTCCTCATTCGCCAGCAGCCAGGTCTTCGTGCCTTGCAGCACACCGAGCCGGCCGCCTTGAAAGCGCGCCGCGTGTTTCTCCGGCAGGATGCCCTCGCCACCGGCCTCCACGCCGATCATGCGCACGCTTTTGTCTTCGAGAAAGGGATGGAAGAGACCGATGGAATTGCTCCCGCCGCCCACGCACGCCACCAGCAGATCAGGCAGCCGCTTCTCGCGCTCGAGGATCTGCGCGCGCGCCTCGAGGCCGATCACGCGATGGAAATCCCGCACCATCATCGGGAAGGGATGCGAGCCGAGCGCTGAGCCGAGGATGTAATGCGTCGTGCGCACATTCGTCACCCAGTCGCGCATCGCTTCATTGACGGCCTCCTTCAGCGTCGCCTGTCCTGCCGTGACGGCGATCACCTCCGCGCCGAGGAATTTCATCCGCGCCACATTTAGCGCCTGCCGCTCCATGTCCACCTTGCCCATGTAGATCACGCAGTCGAAACCAAAGCGCGCGCACACCGTCGCCGTCGCCACGCCATGCTGGCCCGCGCCCGTCTCTGCGATGATGCGTTTCTTGCCGAGACGCAGCGCTAGCAGCGCCTGGCCGAGGGCGTTGTTGATCTTGTGCGCGCCCGTGTGCAGCAGGTCCTCGCGCTTGAGGTAAATTTTCGCGCCACCGAGTTTCTGCGACCAGCGCTCCGCGAAGTACAGCGGCGTGGGCCGGCCCACATAGTCGTGCAGCAGATGATCCAACTCCGCCTGGAAGGCCGGATCATTGCGCGCCTTCTCGTACTCCGCCGTCAACTCCGTGAGCGCCGCCATCAGTGTCTCGGGCACAAACATGCCTCCGAATTTTCCGAAGTGACCGTGTTTGTCGGGGACGCTGGGGGCTGTGGCAATGGCTGACATGGGGCGCGCAGAATACCGCGATTTGACCGGGTGCAAAGAGTGCAATGCAAAGCCGCGAGGCCAATTTCACGGGGACAGTGAATCCGTGGCTATCCGCATCGGCGCGGTTCCCTGCGATTGTTCGTTTACGGTGCGGAATCACGATGTCTGAGGCAGGCCGGCCGGGGTTGAGCGGTTGTTGAGCCGTCGTTGAGCAATAGCTGAGCCGTGGTTCGGAAATACCACCCCGATGCCTCCCGTCCATGCGCCTGACATCGCCCATGTGTCCGCTTCCGCCTGCTGCTGATTTTGTAGCCGATCGGCTGTCGCGCAATCGGCTACATCAGTCTCATTCCGCTTCATGGCGGTTACAAAGAATCCTTCTCTCAGGAAATTTGGCGAGAATGTCCGGCGACGCAGGGAACTGCTGAATCTCTCGCAGGACCAACTGGCTGACCAAGCGGACATCCACCGCACCTTCATCAGCGGTATTGAGCGCGGCGTTCGCAATCCCGGCCTCGTGAGCATTCTCAGGATTGCCAAGGCCTTGGATACCAAAGCCGCCAAACTCGTGGAGGGGCTCGACGCATGAAAGCGCCGCCGAAGCCCACCTTCATTGATCTCTTCTGCGGCTGCGGCGGGTTCTCCCTCGGCATGGAGCGCGCGGAGTTCCAATGCCTTGCCGCCATCGATTTCAATGCACACGCCGTCCAGGTCTTCAAAGCCAACTTCGGCAACGTGCCTCACGCGCTGGAGAAAGACCTCACGCAGTTTTCACCTGCCGAGCTGGAGCAGTTGATCGGAACACGGGAGGTGGATGTCATCGTCGGCGGCCCGCCGTGCCAGGGTTTCTCACAGGCGCGTCAGCGTGACGGTGCCAATCACGGCAAACGCATCGTCCCTGATCCGCGCCGCCAACTGTATCTCGAGTTCCTGAAATTCGTCGCGCATTTCAAGCCCAAGGTCTTTGTCATGGAGAATGTCCTCGGCATTCGCAGCGCCAGTGGCGGCGAGTACTTCACCCGCGTCCAGGCCGAGGGCCGCGCGCTCGGCTATCGCGTGGTGCCGCGTGAAGAGGATGCCACCAAGCTCGGCGTCCCGCAGAATCGCAAACGCCAGCTCTTCATCGGCATCCGCGAGGATGTGCCCGGCTACCTGTCCGGCCAGCTTGATCCGGCCCCGCGCGCCGCGAGCTTCGTGGGCGTCACACTTGGCGATGCCATCATGGACCTCCCCGTTCTCGCCTCACCCGGCGGAGCGCAGGTGATGGATTACGACCTGGAGCGCCGCGCTCATCATGTCGCAGGGAACATGCACCACTACATCTATCGCGTCTTGCAGGTAGGGCGGGAGCTTCCCCTCACCGCC
>JANPIW010000633.1:0-3550 GCA_031425215.1 Verrucomicrobiaceae bacterium | reverse complement strand
ATAGCCTCGCAACCCCTTCGCCGCACCAGTCGCCACGGCTTCCGCCGATTTTCCCATCTGCGCGATGCCGCTCACGATCTCGCACACGTTCGCAAAGCGCGCGCCGAGCAGGATCGCGTTGCCAGGCCCCGCGCTGTCGTTTGCAAAATGCAGCTCCACTTTATCCTCCGGCCACTCGAGCAGCCGCGCCGCCGTCGCGATCTCCCGCTCGGCGATGTCGCGATGCAAATGCGCGTGCAGCACACGGCCAAAGGTTTCCAACAGCTCGCCACGCTCGGTGAGTTCCAGCTTCTTCCACTTCTTGATCGGTTGAATCGCTGCTGTGATCACGCCGCCACCAGCCTGCATGAATCCATGCCGCTCCAGTGTCACCGCAGCCTTCACGCCCATGCTCTTCATCACCGGCAGAAAGCATTGCTCGATGAACTCAAACGGCGGAGCCATCGGATTGTGCGTCCCGCCTTCGATCCGCAGCGTGCTCGGCGCATCCGCATGAAGCAGCGCCGGCAAAAGCGTCTGCAAAACCAGCGTCGTGCTCCCGCCCGAGCCGATCGCGAACGAGTAGTCCCCGCCCACGACTTTCCCCGGCGCGTACACCAGCTCCACCGATCCCATCTCCGCGCCATCCACGCTCGCGCCGCAAATCTCTGCCGCCGCCTTCACGCACGTCAGATGCTGCCGCATCAACCCCGGTTTCGGCCGCTTCCCACGAATGTCCGTCATGCGAAACGCCTGCCCCGTGACGAGCGACAGCGACAACGCCGACCGCAACAACTGCCCGCCGCCGGACACGCCGGAGATTTGGAGGATGGAGGTGTTTTTCATGTTTGTTTGGAGCGTTGGAGTGTTTTAGGATGGAGTCATGGAAGCCAGTGCGATAGACCATCAGCGAATCAGTCGGGAAGACCGGCTGCGCATCCGGCGCATCGTCGAGACGCAGGAGCCTTTGTCCGACGAAGATTGGAAAAAGCAGGTTGAAGCGCATTCCAAAGCCGGGCGGGATACCGCGTCAGCCCTTCCCTTTTGGAAGCGATGGATGAACTGCCTCCACTGAGCCAAACTAGCATTCCGCAGGGCTTTGGCTCCGCGCGAGGTTCGGAGCATGAAGTGTGGTTCACTGCTGGCGAAAGCCATGTGATCAAGGCGACGCATCCAGGTGAATTCGGGCGGGTATTCGGTCCCCGGCAGTTTGCGTCGCTGGCGGAGTACTTGGAGCGTGTAAGACTCGCCAACGAGGTTTTCGGTCTGGACTGGCAAATCCTCGGCATCCACGGCGAAGGCCGCCGGATGCGGGTGGTGAGCCGCCAACCGGTCATTCGTGGGTCTGCTGCAACGCTGGCGCAGATTCGTGTGTTCATGGAGTTTCGTGGTTTTGAGCTTCATCACACTCGCTTTGGCGATGCTTGGTATCGCAAGGCTGACAACGTGCTCGTCTCGGATGCTGAGCCGAATAATGTGCTGGCAACGCTTGATGGTTTGGTGCCGGTGGACGTGATCGTGTGCAAGCCGGGCCAGGAACTGCTTCAGCTTATCGAAATCCTCTGAGAGACGAAAACCATCCGCCGGAAGTGTCCTGTTCAAAGGCTATGATCGACAACATCTTAAACTGTTTCTTCGGCATCGTGATGAATTCCCTCACGACCTCGCTTGGAATGGGCATTGGCTCACCCGATTGACGATCACGGAGCTTCATGATCTCAGGATTATGTACCATATTCCAGAACCAATAAGCAAAATGCGAAGGCTCCCGTTTGCCGACGAGGTCGCGCCAGCCTTCAATCCCCATCAAGAGGAACATGTCTGTAAGGCCAACAGGGAACTCTATTCCTGCTTCGGCATCCTTATCCGCGTGTTTGAAGAAGTTGTAGTGTTGGTGGAGCGCTTTCTTCACTTCGCCTGCAAAGCCTGGATTGTAATATGCTGGGTCAAACATCAGCGCTGATTTTCCCTGCTTTTTCAGCAACGAGGCCAGAAGCTCATGTGCGGCACAAGCCAGTGTGTGGATAGCCACTGGCTCGCCATCATTGAACCACAGGTCGATGGCTGTTCCTAGCTGCCTGCGGGCCACTTCAGTTTTGTTGAGTGCTATCTTGTTAGGTGTGATCATAGTTTTTGAAGTTTGAGGTTAATCATCCGCCTCCGCCGCGTCCTTGATCACAAAGCGCGCTTTGAGTTTGCACACCTGCTGCGCAAGGCCGGCGGCCTCCACGCTGCGGAGCACTTCTTTGAAGTCTTTGTAGGCGTTCGGGGCTTCGTCGATCGGATACTGCCGCGCGTTGAAGAGGATGTCGTGGGTCTCGAAATCGGCATCGACGGTTTTTTGGTCGAGCGTGCGCGCGGCATGCTTGCGGCCCATGCAGCGGCCGGCACCGTGGTTCACGCTGTAGCAGCTTTTCACGGCGTCGGGTTTTGCGACCATGATCACGGAGCCATCGCGCGGATTTCCGGGCAGCAGGATCGGATGACCCGTCGCGGCGAAGGGCGTGTCTTTGAGCGCGTGATGTCCCGCAGGGAAGGCACGCGTCGCGCCTTTGCGGTGGACCCACGAGAGCTGGTTATCCACTACCTCCTGCCGCGCGATGTTGTGGCTGATGAAGTACACGAGCTGCCCGGTCGTCCCTGGCAGCACTTCCTGGAAGGCCTCCAGAACGAGCGCGTTGATGAGCATGTGATTCACGGTGGCAAAATTCGCGCCGAGCGCCATGTCATCGAGATATGCATCCGCCTCGGGTGTGCCCAGCGGCGCATAGACGAGCTGTTTGTCATCGGCAGGAAACGCAAGGCCCCAAGTGCGGAAGAAGCACTCCAGCGTCTTGAACTGCCGCTGTGCCAGGATGTTCCCGAACCCGCGCGATCCGCAATGGCTCAGGAAGGCGACGTGATTGTCGCGCAGGCCAAACACCTCCGCCGTCGCGCGCATCGCCGCGTCATCATCGAGCTGCACCACCTCGCACTCGCCAAAGTGATTTCCACCACCGTAGGAGCCGAGCTGCATCATCTTGTTTTCAAAGCCGGCAAAGCCGTTAAACGCGCGCATCTTTTCCAGGCGCTCGTTCAGCGTGGAAACATTGCCATCATGGCCGAGGTGCGCGCTGTCCTCGCAACGCAGCGCCCACTCCGGCGGGATGCCGAGTGCTTCGCACACGCTGCGGCTCGCCCCTTCCGTGCAAGCCTGCACACCGAGATCCGCCGACACGCGACGCGACTTTTTCGCCTCGCGCTGACCACGCCCAGGCCCCGTCGGTGTCCGCTCGAGGATTGCGTCGATCAAGCGGCGGCGGATTACTTTGTCCACGATCTCCTCGGCAGGAATGTTCATCTGCAGGAGCGACATGGAGCACTTGATGTCCACGCCCACCGGTCCCGGATAGATGTGCGTCGGCGACACCATCACGCAGCCAACCGGCGCACCGTAACCGGAGTGCGCGTCAGGATTCAAAACGAGATCCGTCACGCCAGGAGCCGAGCGCGAGTTCAGCGCCTGCTCGATGCAGTTCTGGTCAAAGGACGACCGAATCGCCTCCGTCCCGATCACGGTGATCGGTTTCCC
>JANPIW010000632.1:0-6757 GCA_031425215.1 Verrucomicrobiaceae bacterium | reverse complement strand
CGGCTGATGCATGAGCAGCGCGCCTTGGCCGAGGTAATTCAATGCGAGCGCTGGAAACACGAGTGTGAACCAGCCGCGACGAATCGGCGAGGCACCGAAGTGGCCCATGTCGGCATACAAGGCCTCTCCGCCCGTCACGGCCAGGAAGACGCTGCCGAGAATCACGAAGCCCGCATGGCCGCTGCTCATCAAGAAATGCCAGCCGTGCCACGGATTGAAAGCGGCTAGGATTTCAGGGCCGCGCATGAGTTGCGACACTCCGAGAACTGCGAGGCTGACAAACCACAAACCGGTGATCGGCCCAAAGAAACGCCCCATTTTTGCCGTGCCGAGAAACTGCACCGAGAACAGCGCGATGAGGATAACAGAGGTGATGCCCATGATGAGCCACTGCATGTGATGATTCCACGCCTCGGCCTCAAGAGCATCCGTCGGAGCCGCACCGAGCAATCCGCCGTCTTTGAGTCCCTCAACGGCGCTGAGCACGGAGATGGCGGGCGTGATGATGCCATCGCCAAACAAGAGCGCCGCGCCGAAGAGGCCCAGCAGCACGATAATCGTGCGGCGTTTCGCAGTTTCGCTCATGCCATGCGAGGCCAGAGCCATGAGCGAGAGCACGCCGCCCTCGCCTTTGTTGTCCGTCCGCAGAATGAACACGAGATACTTCACGCAGATGAGCAGGATCAGCGCCCACAGCACCAGCGAGACGACACCAAAGATGTGCTCATGCGTGGCGGCGATGTGATGCGCACTGTGCGGGCTGAAGCACTCCTTGAGCGTGTAGATCGGCGAGGTGCCGATGTCGCCAAAGACCACGCCAAGCGCCGCGATGACGAGAGTGGTGTTGGAAAGTTTGTGGAGGCCATGTTTTTCGGTGTCGTTCATTACTGGCCACGATTCATCCGCGCTGACACGCCGCCAGTGAACGCTGGACTGGAAGGTGTTAAGAAAGTGTGAATGGATGGCTGCCGAAGCATTCTTTGATCCACATGCCCGAAACCACGCCCGCCGCTTTTCAACCCACGCGATGGAGCCTTGTGCTGCAATCGCAGGGGCAGGGCGAGCAGGCGGCGCGGGCGCTGGAGGATTTGTGCCGCGCGTATTGGTTCCCGCTTTATTCGTGGAGCCGGCGCTACGGCGCGGCGCCGGCGGATGCGGAGGATTATGTGCAGGGGTTCTTTGTGCAGGTGCTGCAAAAGCAGCTCTTCGCGGCGGCTGATCCGCAGCTCGGCAAGCTGCGCACGTTCATGCTCACGGCTTTCCGGCGGCATGTGAATGACGAGCAGAGGAAGGAAGCGCGGCTGAAGCGCGGCGGCGGGCAGGTGATCTCGTTCGATGCGGCGGAGGCAGAGGCTTGGTATGAGGTAGAGCAGATCGAGGGCGAGAGCGCGGATCACATGTTTGATCGGCAGTGGGCGCTCACGGTCTTGGATAATGCGATGGCGAAGCTGGAGCAGCAATCCGCAGTGCGCGGCAAGGCGGAGGAGTTTACCGTCATGCGCCCCTTCTTAACAGGCGAATCCGATGCCGATAATTACGAGCGCCTCGCCCAGCAGCTCGGCATGAGCGCGAGCACTTTCAAGGTGGCGATTCACCGGCTGCGCGCGCGATTTCGTGAGGCGCTGCGCGCGGAGATCGCGGAGACGCAACGTGACGGCGGGAGCGTGGATGAGGAGATGACGTACCTGATGCAGGTGTTGCGCGCGAAGTAGCCATCTTGCAGGAGCGAGATGGCTACTTTGCTTGCGCGTCATCGTGTCTTGCGATTGGTTGCGGGCGCATGTCCGAACCACACGCGAGTTCCAATCCACGCCGCCGGCTCTCCGGTTTGAAACCCGATGCGCTCATGGCACAGGGCATGGCGGTGGAGACGATGGAGATCGTGGCGGTGCCGGGATGCGAGGTGGAGACGCTGCTGGGGCGCGGCGGAATGGGCGCGGTGTTTCTCGCGCGGCAGATCAGTCTGGATCGTGATGTGGCGGTGAAGGTGCTGGCTAGCGAGCTGGCGGATGATCCGCTTTTTCTTGAGCGGCTCGAGCGCGAGGCGCGCACGATGGCGCGGCTGCGGCATCCGAACATCGTGACAGTGCATGATTTTCAGCGGCTCGATGACGGCAGCGCGGCGATCGTGATGCAGCACATCGAGGGTGGCAGCCTGCGCGAGCTGCTGCGGCGACATCCGAAAGGGCTGCCGGTGGCGGAGGCGCTGCGCATCATCCGGCAGATCGCGGCGGGCCTGGGCGCCGCGCATGAGGCGGGCATCGTGCATCGCGACATGAAGCCGGAGAATGTGCTCATGACGCGCGATGGCACGGCGTGTGTGACGGACTTCGGCCTGGCGCTGCCGATGCACGGCGGCACCTCGCGGCTCACACTCACGGGCACGGCGGTGGGCACGGTGGATTACATGCCGCCGGAGCAGTTGCGCGGGCAGGACATGGATGCGCGCGGCGACATCTTCGCGCTCGGTGTCATTCTTTACGAGCTGCTCACGGGACAGACTCCGCGCGGCAGCTTCGATGAGCCGCATCGCATTCGCTCTGAAATCTCCACCGCATTGAGCACGACGGTAATGCGATCGCTGAGGCCGGCGGCAAATGAACGATTTGCGAGTGTGACCGAGTTTCTCCTCGCGCTCGATTCACGCGGGGCAGGGTCAGCGCGACGATGGATGATTTTTTCCCTCGCCGCCTTGGTGCTGGTGGCGGTAGGATTGTCGATCTGGCTCTGGCCCGAGGAAACAGCGGCACCGATGCCGAAGGAGATCGCCGGGCCATGGCATGATGGCCTGGCGGGTGTGCGCATCCGAAATGACATCATCGCCGGTGACTGGCTGAAGGGCGAGCATGGTGTGCTCACTTCCGATGCCAGCATCAGCGTGGTCGGGCTGGAGCGCGAGATGCCCGCAGCCTACGATGTGCGGGTGAAGTTCACCCGGCTCAGCGGCGGGCATTCGGTGTGCGTATTCATCACGGCCAACGGCGGCCTCGGCTGCTGCGATCTCGACGCGTGGAGCGAAGGGCTGGCCGGACTGCAATTGATCGACGGCAAGAGCCTCATGGACGGCTACGGCTTCCGATTCTCGCTCGAGAACGGGCGCAGCTATGAGCTTCTCATTGAGGTTCGCCCTGGGGTGGTGCGCATGAGCGTGGATGGCGAGTTCAAGAAGGAGTTTCCCATCGCGGGCAAGAAGCTAAGCATTCCGCAGCCTTGGGGCTGGATGCCGGGGTCCAAGCGAATCGCGCTAGCACTCGGCTCGTATCAAAGCCCCACCCGCTTCGATCTGGTGGAGTGGCGGGCGATTGAAATCACACCCAAGCAAACCTCACCATGATCCAGCTCGTAACTGAACTCACCGACTCCGACCGCAGACTTGTCGCCCAGGCGGCAGAAGGCTTTGTGCCTGAGCGTGTGTTCGACATGCACGCGCACTTTTTTCACTCACGGCATTTCGCGGAGGGAAAACGGCCGGAGTTTCTCGCGGAGGATACTGGTTACGGAAAAGTGGCGTGGCATGAGGCGCTCTCGCGCTGGCTGCCCGGGCGTGAGTTGCACGGAATGTTTTTTGGTTATCCGAGCGCGGGGAATGATCGCGTGGGTGAAAACACGTTTGTCGCGGAGCAGGTGGAGCGGTTTGGAAAGGCATCGCCGAGCTGCGGGCTGATGCTCGTCTCGCCGGAGGATGATCGCGGCATGGTGCGCGAGGTGATGCGGGAGCGCGGCTTTGTGGGCATCAAGCCGTACCGCCTCTACGCGCCGTATGCGGACACGACGCAGGTGCGGATCGAGGACTTCGCGCCGGACTGGATGTGGGAGCTGTGTGACGAGATCGGCGGCGCGCTCATGCTGCACATCATGCGCAGCGCTGGGATCGCGGACGCTGAGAATTTAAAATCCATTCACCGGCTGTGCGCAAAATATCCGCGTTGCACGCTGGTGCTGGCGCACATCGCGCGGTCGTTCAACTACCGCAACGCGCGCGAAGGGCTGCCGAAGATCGCGTCCATCCCGAACGTGGTGCTAGACAACTCTGCCGTCACCGAAATGGAGGCGATGCGATGCGCGCTGGATGTGCTGGGGCCGCGGCGCGTGCTCTTTGGCAGCGATTACATGGTGAGCGAGTTCCGCGCGAAGTGTTACACGATGGGCGAGGGCTTCTCGTGGCTATATGCGGATGCTGACGATCTTCCGTCTAAGGCGTTGACGCAGTTTGAGACGCACACGCTTGTGGGCATTGAGTCGCTTTTGTGTTTGCGCGAGGCGTTCGAGGCCTGTGGATTCCGTCGCGAGGACGCGGAGGATATTTTTTGGAACAACGCGATGCGCGTGCTCTCGGCGCATCTGCCGGAGTCATTCAAGCCTAAAACGGGACGCGGGCCGGAGCTTTGGTCGCAGGCGCGGGAGAAGATTTCTTGCGGGACGGGCTTGCTCTCGAAGCGCGCGCATTTGTTCGATGAAAAAACCTGGCCATCGTATTTCTCGCGCTGCTCGGGCGCGGAGGTTTGGGATCTCGATGGCGTGAAGCGCGTGGATTTCACGGGCGGCGTGGGCGCGATTCTTCTCGGGCACGCCGACCGGGACGTGAACGCGGCGGTGCATCGGCGTGTGTCGCTCGGCTCGTATTGTACGCTCGCATCGCCGGAGGAGGTCACCCTGGCGGAGCTGTTGCTCGATCTGCATCCGTGGGCTGGGAAGGTGCGATACGCACGCGGCGGCGGCGAGGCGCTCGGACTCGCGGTTCGCATTGCGCGTGCGGCGACTGGGAAAAGTGGCGTGGCATTCTGCGGATACCATGGCTGGAGCGACTGGTATCTGGCTGCAAACCTAGGCGATGAAGCCGCTCTCGACGGTCATTTACTGCCTGGTTTGCAACCGCTCGGCGTGCCGCGCGAGCTGGTGGGCACGGCAGTGCCATTTCGCTACAATGATCCCGAGTCGCTCGCGCAAGCAATGCAAAAGCTCGATGGCAAGCTGGCCGCAGTGGTGATGGAACCGATGCGCTCCGAGCTTCCGCGTGATGGGTTCGTGCAAGAAGTGATCGACGCGTGTCACGCGGCGGGCGCGGTGTTTGTGCTCGATGAAGTGACCAGCGGCTGGCGCTTCGGTTTTCCCGGCGCTGCTCCGAAGCTCGGGATCGAGCCAGACATTGCCGTGTATGCCAAGGCGATGAGCAATGGCTTCCCCAGCGGCGCGATCATCGGCCGCGACGCAGTGATGGACGCGGCGAACGACAGTTTCATTTCCAGCAGTTACTGGACCGACGGCGTGGGCACGGCTGCGGCGCTGGCTTGTGTCTCCAAGATGAAAGCGGAGGGTGTGCAGCAGCAGGTGTGGGCGCTGGGAGAAAAACTGCAATCTGGCCTGCGCGATGTGGCGGCGCGGCATCCCGCTTTGCAGATCAAGATCGGCGGGATGCCATGCGCGCCGTCGATTGCTTTCACACTCGGTGACGCGGCAGTGAGCGCGAAGGCGATGATGATTCGTGGGATGCTGCGCCGAGGTTTCATGATGTCCAGCCAGCTCTATGCGATGTGGCCGCACACGGATGAGCATGTGAGCGCAATGCTCACGGCGCTCGATGAGACGCTGACAGAGGTGGCGCTGCTGCACGAACGCGGCGCGCTCATCTCCGAGGCAGGAGTGACGACGCAGCAGACGGGCTTTGCGCGGCTGGTGTGAAATGGGGTTATTTCACCGCAGGCAGCTCGACCTGCTGCGGGCTCATCAGGTAGGCGAAGAGATCGCGGGCCTGGGCCTCGCCGAGGGCGGTGAGGAGGCCCTCGGGCATGAGGGACATGGGGAGGATGTCTTGTTTTTGCAGGGCGGATTTCTCGACGATCACGCGCTCGACCTGGCTTTGCACGGTGATCATTTTTTCCGTCTGCTCCGCGACGATGCCGGTGAGCACACGGCCGTCTTTGAGTGTGAAGACGCTCATGCGGAAATCGATGGGCAGGGTGGCGCTGGGGTCGATGATGTTTTCGAGGAGATAGTCCATGTTGCCACGATCCGAGCCGGTCAGCTCGGGGGCGACGGCGCCGCCCTGGCCGAAGAGTTTGTGACAGGCCGCGCAGGCGGTGTTGAAGACGACGCGGCCTTTGGATGCGTCGGCGGATGCGAGCGCTTGTTTGGTGAGCACTTTCTTCCATTTTGCCAGCTCGGCCTTTTTCGCCTCGGGCGTGTCGCGGACCTCGCCCCAGGCGGTTTTGAGTTTCTCGGTCAAAGCTGCGTCGCCGAGGTTGGCGATCTGCCTTGCTTGAAATGGAGAGAGCGCTTTGCGTGGAACCGTGCCTGACTTCATCGCATCGAGCAACGCCGTGGCGTAGGATGTGCGCGAGGCGAGCGTGTTCAAGGCGGCGGATTGTGAGTCGGCGGAGAAACGCGGGAAGCGCTCCAGCAGTGCCTTGGGCACGGATGGATCATCAAACGATGCGAGTCCGGCGATGGCTGCGGTGCCGAGGATTTTGTCCTGCGTCCATGCGCGCAGGAGCGGAAGCAGGTCGGGCTTTGGATTTGCAAGCAGGGATTTCAATGCGGCGCGTCGTGATTGCGCGTCGGCCTGGTCGTCTTTGGCAATGGCAAGCAGTTCGTCCATCGCGCGTCCGCTGCCGAAGACGGCGGAGAGATCGCGGATGATGGGCGCGAGCTTTTCGTCTTTGCCGAGCTTTGCCACGACAGTGTCCCATGCCTTTGGTTTCGGCGCTTTGCTCCAGCCCTGAAGACCGGATGCGATGCCGGTGAGGATGGAGGTTTGGAG
>JANPIW010000631.1:0-2307 GCA_031425215.1 Verrucomicrobiaceae bacterium | reverse complement strand
CGACGAAGATGTCGCGCGTTTTATCCATGTCGCCGAGGGTGATGAACTCAGGCGCGTCCATGCGTCCGTCGTGGTTCGCATCGCGCCAGAGCCAGCGTTCGCTTTTCGGTGCGTGCTGGGGCGCGGCGCGGGTTTTACTTTCGCCGAGATGGAGCAGCAGCGCGGGGATGGCGGTCTCGCTGTCTTTTTCAAATCGAAACGCGGCCATGCCGTGGCCGGTATTCGCCACGGTGTAGAGGACTTTTTGGCCGCCGATGCTGCGCACGATGGCACCGGTCATTTTCTCCAAAATGCGCGGGTCTTCGGGATGGCGGCGCAGGTCCATGGTGAAGGCCGCATACTTCGCTGGCGTGGTGCCGTCGAACTCGTAGCGATGCAGGTCGGTGTAGATGATACGACCATCCGTGCCGGGCTGCGGTGCGCCGATGTCCATCGGCTCCAGGCCGTGGCGCTCCCAGACGAGCGTGCCGTTGGGTGTGAACTTGCGCAGCTCGGTTGTATGCACATCGCCGGTGCCGGCCTCGTCATCGAGCTTTCCCGCGGCGGTGAGAATGTGGCCTTGCGCATCGAAACCGATGCCGACGGGTCGGTTGAACTTCAGCGGATGCACGGCGCCGGGCTGCGTGTTTGCATGGCGCGACCACACGCCGCCTTCTGCGCCGAAAGTGCCCGCAGGTTTGCCCGCATCGTCGAAAATGAGGAACTGACTGCGCGGGCCGGACTCCGCCACCCAAACGCGGCCATCGGGTGCGACCGCGATGCCTTCTGGCATGACGAGGCCAGTGCCGTGCGGGGCGAGTTTTTGTCCAGCCGCAGTGTAGCGGCAGAGAACTGGCGCCTGACCATCGCCAGCGCGTTCGATGAGCCAGAGGTCACCGTTTTTTGCCAACGCCATCGCGCCGGGACGTGTCGCGGAAAACTTGCGCAGCAGCTTCAAATCGAAGTCATAGACGAGCACTTCATTCTCCGGCGTGTGGCTCACATAGACCTCCCGTTTCTCCACCGAGGCCGCCACGCCGCGTGGATGACCGGTGGTGCCGACGATGCGCAGATGCTTCATCGCATCCGCTTTTGGTATGGCCACCGCGTGACCAAGCGGGTCTGTCTTGCTGATGAAGAAGCGCCGCTTGCCGCCGGTCTTTTCTTTTCCCTCATCCTGGCAGACGCGGAAGACAAACTCCGGCGTGACCGCGATGCCATAGCCGCTGCGACGCAGCAGCTTGCTGTTTTCCGTGCGGCTAATTTGATCGCCATCTGCCGAGTAGATGCCGCCAAACTTGTCTCCCTCGTCGCCATGCGCGTTAAGATAGATGCGACCGGAAATCGGCTCTACCGTGATGCCTTGCACCTGCTGCTGAATGCCGCGTGCCGAACCAGCTAGAGAGTTGCCGAGCCAAGACGTGCGGTAGCTGAAAGCGAGCGGTTGCAAGCTCGTATCGCTCACGATGGCGGCCTTTTGATCAGCAGCGGCGCTGTAAAACACGCCCGCGAAAACTTTACCAGTAAGTCCATGAATCGTGGCGTGGTCGTTGATGCGCGGCGGCGTGCACGGCTGCGCATCTAGGACCGTGAGCGCTATCTCATCCCCGCAGCGCGTGGCACGCAGACGGATGGGCAGCGCCTTCGGCGAGTCCGCTTTTCCAGGCGAGTGATAGTAACCCGGACCCACATGGGCATCGGTGCCCACGCGGCCATCGCTCATCACATAGAGCACCTCGAAGCGTGCCTCCGCCGCGAGGCTCTCCCTCACCATCAGGCATACGCGCCCATCTTTTGGCAGTTGCGTCAGCGTCGTCCGCAGGTCGAAGTCGTCGCTGATTTCCTGATACGAGAATGTGCCGCCATCAAGGCTAGCCCCACGCCATTCGACACTGAGACTGGAAAGTGCGGAGAGGCAAAGGAGTGGGATGAGCAGGTGCGGGTTCATTTATGTTAGAAGTTGTGAGATCGGCCCTGAGCTATCGGCAAAGCGCTCCTGTTTGATGCCCATCGCATGCATCATGGTGAGCAGTAGATTCGACATGCGGGCATCGGGGTTTACGCGGATGTCGCCAGCGTGGAGGTTGGTTTCTTCATTGGCGCGCTGGCGGTCGGTGGCGGTCGCGTTTTGGCCTGCTTTGCTGAGGTCGAGGTGCTGTCCGTGAGTCAGGCCGAGCCTGCTGCCACCGGCGAGGAGGATGGGCAGATGCAGGTGCAGATGCGTCCAGCTCGCGCCGCTGCCATACATGACCATGGTGTGATCGAGCAGTGTGCCGTCGCCCTCAGTGGTGCTTTGCAGCCGAGTGAGAAAGCGGGCGAGCTGCTGGA
>JANPIW010000630.1:0-6217 GCA_031425215.1 Verrucomicrobiaceae bacterium | reverse complement strand
AAAGCTCAGTTGTCGTTCCATGCCTGTGAACTTACCCCACCGCGCAACTTCTTTTTGCTCCTGATTGCCGCGCCGATTAAATCAGCGGTTCCCTAGCCGTGCATGAGGCGGCGCCAGAGTACGACCTGCCGCTGACCATCTTCGGCTCCGCACCGATTCAGCTTTGTCTCGACGAGGCATTCACCAGCGCGGACGTGGACATCATGGTGCTCGATGGCGGCGAGCGCCTGCGCGAGATCGCTGCGCAAGCAGGAGTCGGCCGCGGAGGTGCGCTGCGCCCGGCTTATGGTGTGCAGATTTGTCCGCCCATGCTTTTCAGGCCAACGCCACATTACCTGCAAAGGGCGCATGTCGAGATGCGGCACGGATTGAAAATCATCATCCCTCATCCGCGTGACATCTTGATCGGAAAGCTCCATCGCTCACGTCAAGAGGGCCAGCTTGGACTTGCGCCGAAGGATCAACGTGCTTTTCAGCGGGTTCGTGAGCTGTGCGGCGGCCATCCGACAAAGGAAGAGTTTCTCGACGACTTGGTGAGTTGTGAGCCGTGTTTCAGACCGATCTACAACGGCAGCATCAATGCCTTCCGATTCAATGCCTCAGATGCTCTGGCCAGCATCTATGACCACGCCTTCGACCTGCAGCGTGATGTTCTGGCTTCTGCGGCTCTAGCCAGCCAGCCGCCTTTCGCGACGGAAAATGGAGCCGTCGCCACGATGATCAGCGGGCTTGCCCCAGACCAGCAATGACCAGAGCACACGGAATAAAAGTCACTGGCGCGACGTTTTCAAAATTGCTGCCCCCATGAACCCCGACCACACCCTGCACGACATCACGCGCCGCCACTTTTTTAGTCGCTGCTCTGTCGGTGTCGGCTCCATCGCGCTCAGCTCGCTGATGGGCGCGCAAGCTCCGAAGACACACAATCCACTGCTGCCAAAGAAGACGCACTTCCCCGCAAAGGCGAAGAACGTCATCTACCTTTTCATGGCGGGCGGCCCCTCGCAGCTCGACATGTTCGAGCACAAGCCCGAACTGCAAAAACGGAATGGCCAGCCCATTCCCGAGAGCTTCACCAAAGGCAAACGCTTCGCCTTCATGGACAGCAGCCATCGCACCAACCTGCTCGCCACCCGATACAACTTCCGACAGCACGGCCAGTCCGGCATGTGGTTCAACGACCTGCTGCCGCACACCGCCAGCATCGCCGACGAGCTGACCTTCATCACCACCTGCAAGACCGATCTCTTCAATCACGCGCCGGCCAAATTTTACATGAACACCGGCAGCGGCCTCTTTGGCCGTCCCAGCATGGGCGCATGGATCACCTACGGCCTCGGCAGCGAGTGTGATGACCTGCCCGGCTTCGTCGTGCTGCAAAGCGGGCCGCGTGGTCCGCGCGGCGGCGCGGTGCTGTGGGGCAGCGGCGTCTTGCCCACGACTTATCAAGGCGTGCCGCTGCGCAACACGGGAGATCCCATCGTGAATCTCTCCACCCCGGAATCCATCTCCGTGAAACAGCAGCGCCAGCTCGTCGATGCCGTGCGCGAGCTGAATTTGAAACGCCTCGTGGAAACCGGTGACGACGAAATCTCCACGCGCATCAACGCTTACGAAATGGCCTACCGCATGCAGACCAGCGCGCCCGAGCTGATGGACACCAGCGGCGAAAGCCAAGCCACGCTCGACCTCTACGGCATCAAAGACGGCAAGGAGACCACCTTCGCGCGCAACTGCCTCCTAGCCCGCCGCCTCGTGGAGCGCGGCGTGCGCTTCGTGCAGCTCTACGACACAAACTGGGATCACCACGGCGGCCCCACCGAGAACTTGGAAAAACACATGCCGCTCAAGTGCGCTGACATCGACCAAGCCTGCGCCGCGCTCGTCAAAGACCTCAAGCAGCGCGGCCTCCTCGATGACACCATCGTCATCTGGGGCGGCGAGTTTGGCCGCACACCCATGGGCGAGGTGCGCGAATCGACTGGACGCAATCACCACATCGACGCATTCACCATGTGGTTCGCAGGCGGCGGTTTCAAACCCGGCACGATCTACGGCCAGACCGATGAGTTCGGTTTCGGTGCCGTCGAGAATCCCGTCCACGTCCACGACATCCACGCCACGCTTTTGCATCAGCTCGGCCTTGATCATCAAAAACTCTCCGTCCGCTCCCAGGGCCTCGACTTCCGCCTCACTGGCGTCGATCCCGCGCGGGTGGTAAAGGAAGTGCTTGCGTAAAGCCGGCTGAAACTTTCTCGGCCAAATCGAACACTTCGTTTGCCGCCGTCCGGCCCCTGTGCCAAGCGTACCGATTCTCCCCGGTGGCAAAGCCGGGGTTTTTTATCCCCTCAAGATGCCCGAACTCACCACCGCCATTCCCGGACTCCTCCAGTCCTTCGACATCAAACTCCGCCGGGAAGCGGAGCAGCTCGTCGAGGACGGTGCCGTGGTGAACGTCGATCCCATGGAGCGTCAGACGGACGCTGATGTGATGCTCGACAAAAACGCAGTGCATGTGCGCTGGGAGCTCGGCCCCGCAGGCTGGGAAAGTGACAGCGACACCGAGGACCGTGAGCTGCACGACCTCGCCGCGTGCTCCGTCCTCATCGCGCTGCAAAAAGACGCGGAGCAGATGCTGCTCATGCCCAAGGCAGTCATCCAGCAGGAGCGACTCCAGGTCACCCTCGAGCGCAAACTCGAGCGCCGTCTCACACCCGAAGAAGAGCAGTATCTCCTCAAGCTCGACAAACGCTTCCAGCGCGTCCAGCAGACCGGCCAGATTTTCGACCACGACATGGTGCGCCTCCATTCCAAATGGAGCATCGACACCACCGACCCGCTCGCCCTCTGGCCCGAGCCGCCGCAAAACCTTCGCGAATTTTGGGACCACGTTGCCCTCGCTCTCGATGAGAAAGGCCTCGCCGCCCCCGCCTTCCTGCGCGCCATCACCGATCTCGAGCGCGTGCGCGAAGGCCTCCGTGAATGGAAACAAGCGCGCACCGTCCCGCAGTGGCGCGAGCGCATCAGAAAATTTGCCGCGCTCGATGACACCGCCGCGCCACCCGCGCGCCAGCAGCGCGAATTCCGCGTCGTCATCACCGTCAATGACGCGCGCCTCCAGATGCGCGCCGATGGCGCTGAGCACTTCGACACCCTGCCCGTGTCAGCGCTGCCGCAGATCCGCCGTGAGCACACACGCGGCGTCTTCGCCCTCGATGGCGCCACCGAGCTGCTGCTCCTCGCCTGTTTTTGTCATGTCGATGAAACGGGCGCTGACTCCTTCCGCCTCGACACCGAGCGCAACGCCGCATGGCTCGGCTCACTCTTCCACCAGCCTCAGCTCCATCCCTTGCTGCTCACGCTCGATGAGACACCGTTTCAGTTTCCCGATGACGCGCTGCGCTGGAAGGGCGCGGAAGTCATCGCCGGCGGGCTCACTTTCCGCCTGCGTCTCGAAGACAGCGCGGGCAATGCGCCGATCCCGCTCCGCGTTCTCCCCGGCGCGCAGACTCTTTACCTGAGTGGCGAGACCGTCCACCGCGGCCCCGCTTGGTTTGGCGAGGAATCACGCATCGAGCAGTCTGTCGATGTGCCGCTCGCGGCTTTATCATCGCCAGACGGCGTTGCTTTTCTTGAGCGTCTCGGAGTCGAACTCCCCGAGACGCTCAAAAAAAAAATCCGGCGTGAATCTCTGACGGTCCGCATCATCGCGAACTGCGGAGTCAGCGCCGTGAAGTCGGCGACTGATCACGCCGTCATCACCGTGCGCGCCGTCGATGCCGCCGGCCTCGTGCGCGAGCAGCTCCGCGAGCGCGGCTGGGAGCGCGCTGCCGCCACCGGCCAGCGCAGCCTCCACGAGATCATGTGCTATGAGCGCTCCGCACTGAAAGCCGCCGCCGCCACGCTGCCGCTGCTCAGCGCGGCGTACGATCTCTCGCTCGACGGCTTCCGCGTGCGCATGACAAAAAATTTTCCCGAGCTGTTCGAGCAATGGGCCAAGTCATTGCCCGAAGGCATCGCGCTCGAGCCTGACGAGCGGTTGAAAACCATCCTCGCTGATCCGCTCATCGCACGCGTCAAGCTCGAGGCATCGCAGACCACGAGCATCGACTGGTTCGACCTGCGCCTCATCTTTGAAGTCGAGGGCGCTGATCTCAAGACCGCCGACATCCGCCGCCTCATCGCAGCCAAAGGCGGATACGTCGCGCTGGCAGACGGCACCTGGCGGCGCGTGCAGCTCGAGCTGACCGATGAGCAGCGCGATATGATCGAGCGCCTCGGCCTCGATCTTGACGAGTTCAGCGACGAAGCGCATCGCGTCCACCTCCGCCATCTCGCCGCGCAAAAAGCAGGCGAGCTTTTCAATCCCAACGCCTGGGCCCAGATCGCCGCGCGCCTCAACGCCGCTGATCTCGATTCAAAACCCGCCATCGCCGAATCACTGCGCGTTACCTTGCGCCCCTATCAGACCGATGGCTTTCATTTCCTCGCCTACCTCACCAACAACCGCATCGGCGGAATCCTCGCCGACGACATGGGCCTGGGCAAAACCCTGCAAAGCATCGCGTGGATTTTGTGGCTGCGAGAGACCGCGCCGTCTGGCGCGACGCAGCCCACTCTCGTCGTCTGCCCCAAATCCGTCCTCGATGTGTGGGCCACCGAGTTTGCCAAAGCCGCGCCGCATCTCCGCATCCAGGTCCTGCACGAGAAAGACCAGATGAACGTCGAAGCGCTGCGCAACTGCCAGACCGATGTGCTCGTGCTGAACTACGCGCAGCTCCGCGGCCTCAGCGAAGTGCTCCAGGCCATCCGCTGGCTCGCCGTCATCCTCGATGAAGGCCAGCAAATCAAAAACCCGCAGAGCAAAGCCGCCATCGCCGCGCGCCAGCTCAACGCAGACAACCGCCTCGTGCTCACCGGCACACCGCTCGAAAACCGCCTCATGGATTTGTGGAGCCTCATGACCTTCGCCATGCCCGGTTCCCTCGGCGACCGCGCCTACTTTCAGCGCCACTTCGACCGCCGCAAAGACGACAAAGCCACGGAGCGCCTCTCCGCGCGGCTGCGTCCCTTCATGATCCGGCGCACCAAAGGCCAGGTCGCAAAAGACCTCCCATCGCGCACCGAAGAAACCATGATCTGCGAGATGAACGAGGAGCAGGAAGCGCTCTACCGCGACGAGCTGGCGCGCGCGCAGCACATGGTGCTCAGCTCATCGGGCTTCGAAGCGCTCAAACGAAACCAGTTCGCCATTCTCCAGGCGCTC
This sequence comes from Verrucomicrobiaceae bacterium, assembly GCA_031425215.1. Lineage (GTDB taxonomy): Bacteria > Verrucomicrobiota > Verrucomicrobiia > Verrucomicrobiales > Verrucomicrobiaceae > JANPIW01. The sequence continues at coordinate 951 of JANPIW010000630.1, read as the reverse complement.
ACACGTTTGCGCCAGATCTGCTGCCACCCCGCGCTGCTCCACAAAGACAAACCCGAGGCCGACAGCGCCAAGCTCACCGCCACACTCGACCTCATCGAAGAGCTGCACGCCGAAGGGCACAAGGTGCTCCTGTTCTCGCAGTTCGTCACCATGCTCAACATCATCCGCACACGGCTCGAGACGATGAACATCCCGCACCACTGGCTCACCGGAGCCAGCACCGACCGCGCCGGCATCGTGCGCGGCTTTCAAGAAGACACGAACGCCTCCGTCTTCCTCCTCTCCCTCAAAGCCGGCGGCAGCGGCCTCAATCTCACCGCCGCCAGTTACGTCATCCTCTACGATCCTTGGTGGAATCCCGCCGTCGAAGCCCAGGCCATCGACCGCGCCCACCGCATCGGCCAGACCCAGCCCGTCATGGCTTACCGCATGCTCACCAAGAACACGATCGAAGAAAAGATCATGCTCCTGCAGCAAAAGAAAAACCTCATGGCCTCCAGCATCCTCGGCGGAGACGAAGGCTTCTCCCGCTCGCTCGACAAATCAGACTTCGAGTTCCTCTTCGACATCGAAGAGCCGGAGGAAGAAAAGAAAAAGCCCACAAAGCGCAGGCTCGCAGCCAGCAGGATTTGATCGAAGTGGCTCCGCCACCTTGGACTGCAGTAGCCTGCTGCCGCACTCCAGTTTTGTCTCGACACCAGCCAGTCATTCGTGGTACAACCCTCACCATGAAAGCCATCTCCACCTCCGCCGAGCAGCAGCCAGGATTCCAGATCGCCCCCATGATTGATGTCGTCTTCGTCATCATGCTCTTCTTCATGGTGATGGCCGGAGCGATGAAAACGGAGCGCGAGCTATCGATGAAACTGCCCCGCTCTTCTGACTCCACCTCGACGCTGCCCGAGGAAGTGCTCATCACCATCGACAACGACGGCGCGGTGGCGATCAATG
>JANPIW010000629.1:0-5486 GCA_031425215.1 Verrucomicrobiaceae bacterium | reverse complement strand
GCGGGTTCGATTCCCGCTACCCGCTCCATACCCTGTATCTATCAGGGTTTGCGGGCGATCGGTGGTTGCAAACAGGGCCGAGTGCAAACAGAAGTGCAAACACATCCATCGTTTTCCGAGTCCATTCGCCAGCATCCATAGTTGTCGGTTGATGTGTTCCGACGCCCTTTGGAGCGCCCGCTTTTGCGCGTTTGTTCGGCCCTCCGCCCCGTCAGGTAGCCTCCGCCAATTCCGCCGCGCGCCGCCGCTCGATCGACTTGCGTTTGCGTCGGGCAAGATCGGCCAGTTTTTCATCAGTCATCACGTTGACGCCCACGGCTACGTTGATTGCCGGCGCGTCCGGCTTGATGCCATACTTCTTGGGGCGCAGCTTGCCGGCAATCCACATGCGGGCGTCAAGGCGCAGCCGATCTCGATGCACGTTGCCGGTCCCATCGGCGATCGTCAGTATCTCGTCGGCCAAAAAATCCGCCTGATCCTCGCGCGCCTGCGCGTATTGCTCTTGAAACTCCTGATCTTCGCGCAGCCAAACGCACACCGCCGCGTAGCTCGGCATGCCCTCCGCCTCCAAGAAGCGATAGAGGCTCTTGCCGCTGGCGATGCCGTCGCAGATGCCGTTGGCGATCTCCGCGTTGCGGATCGTGGGGCGGCCAGGGCGTCGTGTAGTCGCTGACATGATGGCCCCAATCCTCGCGCGACAGGAGCGCTCCGGCAAGGTGAGTCGAGGCACCCACGGGGAACAGGCGACAACTCAGTTCACCGCGGTCAGGAGCGCGGTCTTCAAACGCGCGAGAGCATTGTCCACAGTCCGGCCCTTTTCTTCGATCTCTGCAATCAGCTCCGCGGGCGTCCGCTCATCCACAACGGTGCGCCGGTTCGGGTTGACCGCCTTTAGATCATAGACCGCGTGCTCGATGGCGACGGCCTTTGCCTCCGCTTCACGGGCTTCCCGTAGCACGGCCTTCCACCCTTCCTCCAAGGCGCGGAGTTTATCGGGCTTGGCCGTCTTCGCCTTGCGCGCCACCACCGATGCTTCCTCCAACGTCTTTGCTCGCGCCGTGGCCTCGGCGGCGGCTTCGCGGTGCGGGCGGGCTTGCTCCAGTGCGGTTTGCAGCTTGGTGGCAAACTCTACTGTCCAGCTCCGCTCGCTATCCGCACGATCGGGAAGCAGCCGGAAAAATTCCTCAAAGTGCGCGTGCGTGAAAGGCGTCTTTTTCCCGGTCTTTACGTCCGAGAGATCATAATACCAGATGCGTTCCGTCTGGCGGCCCTTGTCGAAAAAGACCAGGTTCGTTTTCACGCCCGCCCCCGCCGACGTGAAGACCCCACCCGGCAAGCTCACGATGCAATACACGTCGCAGTCTTCGAGAAGCTGCTGCTTGGTCTGCACGAAAGCCTCCGCGTCGATGCGGAAGAGCACGCCTTCATCGAGCACGATTCCGCAGCGGCTTCCTGTCTTCATGCATTGCAGCACGTTTTGGATGAAGAGCACCTGCGTCGCGTTGGTCTTGTAGTCGTATTCCGTCTGCGCCTCCTTGCCCTCCTTGCCGCCGAAGGGCGGATTCATCAGCACGTAATCGAAAAAGGTCGGCGCGCCCGCAAAAAGCCCGTCGTAGGTCGCCACCTTCGAGAGCGCGTTGCCGTGCCAGAGATGCGGCTCGTCGATCCCGTGGAGCACCAGATTCGCGAGCGCGATGGGATATACCGCGTTGTCCTTCTCCCTGCCGTAATAGGTGCCGTGCCGCAGCTTGTCGAGCTGCACGCTCGTGATCGCGTTGCCGGACTTCTCCCGCATGTATTCGTAAGCCTGGGTGAGAAACCCGCCCGTCCCGCAGCCCGGATCATAGACCGTCTTCCCAATCTGCGGATCGACGACGCTCACCATCGCCCGGATCACTTCGCGCGGGGTGAAGAATTGGCCGCCGTCGTTGCCCTTCTCCCCCATTTTGAGCAGCAGCCCCTCATACACCTGGGAAAGCGTGAAGACATGTGTGTCGTCCATGGTGTCGCGGCTGATCTCATGCACCTTATCGAGCACATCGAGGAAATTCTTCTCCGAGTCGATGCGGCTTCGATCCACGCTCGACATGATTTCGCTCACCACTTTCTGCCGCGGTGTCGCGCCTTTTTGATCCTTCAAGGATTTGAGCGTGGCCAGCAGCCCCGTCTCCGCCTCATGCACGAATTTCCACACGCTCGCATTCTTGTCCTGCCGCATCGGTGAATCCGGCGCGGCCCAATCTCTCCAGCGATACGGCGCCGTCAGCGCGGGCGTGAACGGAACCCCTTGCGCTTCCGCCTCGTCCACTTCGCGTGCCTCACGCTCATCAAGGATGCGGAGGAAGAGAATCCACGTCAGCTCCGGCACGTATTGCAGAGCCCCGGCGCAGTTCGAGCGCCGCATGATGTCGCAGATACTCTTGACCGCGCCGTTGACCGACTGCTGCGAGGCGTGGCGTTTTGTTTTGGCTTTCATCGGTTCCTGGCCACCATCATGCTTAGCTCGTCCACCATTCGGCAACGGTGTAAGTGTGGAGCGAGTATTCGGCCCCGTCCGCAAGGGCGGGGCCAGCTTTTATCCCTTGCCGTTCAAGCGCTGCCCGATGGCTTGGTCACGTAAATCGAGCGGGTGGCGATTTCCAAGGCGCGGATCATTTGCGCGGGCTTGTCCGGGGGCCACCCAATTAAATTTGCATGGTTCCTCGGCGGTTCGTCGGGCTTCACATCGAGATTCTGCTCGCGCGCATCGGAGGCGAGAAAATCCGCTCGCCCAATCAGCGGAAGCTGCCGCTTTTCTGCGACCAGAGCGCCCATCGCCCATATCTCGCCACCCGACAAATCGCGGTGCCGCGTGACGGACAACTCAACGTGCTTAAAAAGGGGCTATCGCCTCCGCCCTCACCGTGCCATCGGTCTTCCGAATATGCCGCTCCGTGAGAATGAAGCGCGCCAGTCGCTCATCATCATCCACGGCAACTGCGGCAAGCGAGCCCACGCTCACGCCGCAAATACTCGATGCGCGAGGATGCGGACTGATTCCGGCAGTTCACCGAAAAATGGCTCGGAGCCATATTGCTTTGCCGCGCCGAAAATCGCGGCGTAGTCCACATGAAAATTGGGATGCACGCTCACCAGCGCGACACGACGGGCCGACTTACGCCACTCGAAGGTCACGCAGCCATCGGGGTCAGCAGAGAGTGATGGTGTTGGAAATCCAGCAGGCAGGCTCTCGATGAATTGCTTCGCCGCCGCGTAGGCGTGGACGCTCACCGCCTTCGCACCATAGCCGTCCCAGCCGGCGACATGGCAGTCCAGCATCAGATTGTTCAACTCAGCCAGCAGCAACATCGGCGGACTCGAAGCCGAGAGGGCCGTCGAAACCTCCGCGTAGTCGGAACGGGTATCGCAGTTGCGAAGGTAGGGAGTGGCGGCTGGTGCGAATCCAGCGAACGCCGTCAGCGCAAGCATCATGGCTCTTTGTATCGCTCAATTACTGCCGGCGTCAACATGCCGAAGAAAGCCTTGTTCTTGAGCAGGCGCATTTCCTCCAGCACTTCCTCGACGCTCCGCGTTGTGGCAGCGAGCGACTCCTTGAGCCGCACTTCGATGTCGAGGATGAAGGCTGCTATCTCCGGTGGTCCCTCGATTCGCGTGAAAATGACCTGCACGGCAAAGCGCGAGTCGGTAGGGGCAAAAAGCGTGTGATGTTGGAAGCTGAGAAATCCCCAGTCCGCCAAATCCGGTGGCTTTGCAGGAGGACTGGCAAAAAAGTTCGAGAGCTTGAACTCTGTTTGCGGGAACTCCAGTCGATTGATGTATCGCAAAGCGACCGTGTGCAAATCCTCCGGCGCGAGAATCTCTTGGAACTTAGCCCATGCCGCCAGCGCCGTATCTCGAAAGGTCTCCCAGTTTGCGTAAGGAGCCAGCCAACTCACGATCAGGCCGTCCCGCCGTGCATGATAGACCGTAGGCTGGCCGGGAGCGCGGAAGAAAAGACCGTCCACGCCAGGGGAGGAAATCTTTTGCTCCGGCTCCTTTCCGGCCTCTAGCTTCCATTCAAACTTTACCGGGCGCATCTCCTGCACCTCCGTGTGCTCCGGCCATGCCGGTTGCAACTCGTTCCGCATCGTTTCCGGCGACCAACGCTCCGCGGCGTTGGCCTGGAAGTGGATGAGAGCCTCCACGATGGGTGCGTGGTCGAGATGGCGCGTTTCAGGCATAAGCAGAGAATGCGTAGGGTTGTGAGCAGGGCGCAAGCCCATCGCGCACTCGATTACGCATCACCCGCAAACGCAGCGCGCAGAAGCGCGGCGGGGAGTTTTTCCAAATCGGCGAGGCGGGACTCGATTTGCTTTTTGGCGCGTTTGATCTCGCGCAGGCTCGCGGCGCAGGCGGTTTGCACAGGCAGGGGTGGAACGAGAACTTCGCCTTGGGCCAGGCGGTTGAATAGCAGACGCTCACGCACTGCGCCGCGCGTCAGTGATTTAATGAACTCTGCGCCATGCGGGGAGCGGAACCAGTGGTAAAACCAGAGCGGATGCAGCGCGCCCTCCACGGCGGTCATCGCCACGTAATCCGGGCTGGTGATACCGGGAGCGTCATCCTCGTCGATGATCGCGATGGAGCCGAGCAGGATACGCATCGGGTTGTAGAAGACTGTGCCGACGCGGACGGGCTTGTAGCGGCCCGGTGCTTTACCGACACCTTCCTTAGCGGACGCTAAACCGGAGCGGGTTGCTCCAAGCACGGGAAACTCGCGCCAGTGCTCGCCGATTCCTTGCGTGACTTCGCGCAGGCAATCACGGATCGGCAGACGCACGGTGCGAGCATCGGCGAGCGATTCGCGGAGCAACGCTAAAACGAGCGCGTTGAGGGATTCGAGTTGCGCCGCCAAGGCCGTGCGCGCTTCCACGACCGCTGCGAGTTGCTCCCGCAACCGAGCCGCAATGCGCCAAGCAAGTGCGCGGCCCCGTTGTTGTGGCGCGCCCTTTCCCGTAGCCACACCAGTCGTGCTGGTCGATCCATTGACGCCAGCATCTGACGAAGCCCTTCGCCCTCTTCAATCAACGCTATCGCGTGCAAGAGAACATCTTGGGAGTTCGACGAAAGGCACCCTTTCGGGTCGAGTGTCGCGGCTAGGATTGCCAAGTTCATCGGGTTTGTTTCCCATGCTGGAATAGTCGCCGGGATGACTTCCGATATTTTCTTCTCTGCTGGCTCTGTTTGCGCGGTGCTGGATGGTTCTTTCTTCGGCATCCTTACTGCAATGATTCAGGCTAGGCCGAGCTTCCAAGGTAAAACGCCATCATCCAGCCTTGACCACTCGCGGTAGGACGGCGACGGCGGCGCGGAGGGCGGCGAGTTCGAGATGCGTGTATTTTGCATGGGTCTTAGCAATTTTACGACGAGGTAACGAGCGTAACATGCTGATCATCAGTGAAAAACCGCTACGTGCATCACGCGCACATTTCCGAGGCCAAATTCCG
>JANPIW010000628.1:0-4653 GCA_031425215.1 Verrucomicrobiaceae bacterium | reverse complement strand
CTTCAATGCCAACGGCGGCACCAATCCGGGTGACTTTGTCATCACCAACAATCTGACCCCGCCCCTCGCCGGGCCTTTGGGAACGGACACATTCACCGTGACCTTCACTCCTGGCGCGGCGGGCCCGCGCAGTTGCACGATTCAGCTCGTGAACAACGACTCGGACGAGAATCCCTTCGACATCACACTGCAGGGCACGGGCGTGGCGGTGACTGGGCCTGCTGCCACCAACTTGCAGGCGGGGGCTGGTACGGCTGGGAGCTTTGACTGGCCTTTCAACTCACTGGCGCGTCATCCCACGACGGACGAGGTCTATGGCTTCTGGCGCAAAGACAGCGGTGCCACGGCTTTGTACAGTTTGATCAAATGGACAGGCGCTGCGTGGTCGGTGATCGGCACCTTCGGCCCGGCCAACGTCATCGCGAATTTCCAGGCGGCGGACTACACCTCGGTGGCCATCGACAGCACCGGAAGATTTCATGTCGCCATCAGCGGCTCCATCGGTGGCGGCATCAACAGCACACGGGGCGTGTGGTACGGCACGAGCACGACCGGAGCCACCGGCACCTGGACCTTCACCCAGGTGGAGACCTACTCTGATCCGAACGGATGGAAGAACACCTCACACCCGGTGATCAAGGTGGACACGAACAATCGTCCGCACATCGCCTTCGACTTCGATGATGTGAATGGCGGGCGCATTTACAGCTCGCGCTACCGCTGGTTTGACGGAGCCGTGTGGCAGGGAGCGGGCGTGGCGGGTGATGTGTATGTGCAGGCGGGCAATGCCAACAATGAGGTGAACGATGTGAACCTCGCCCTCGACTCGAACAACAAGGCGCACTTTGTCATGCAGCGCGAGACGAACGGAACGGGGCGGGATGCCAGCCTCATTTACATCAACAATGTCGCCGGCCCCTACAGCGCGCCGGTGACGCTTGCGGCGGGCGCGACCGATCAGGCGCAGGGTTTCAACCCCAACATCCTCCTGGACGCGGCCAACAAGGTTCACGTCGTCGCCGGCAACTACCTGGGACATCTCACTTATTACACCGATGCCACCGGCGCGTTTGTCACCACCCGGATCAATGGCAACGCCACGGGCGTCCCGGGCACAGAGTGCTTCAGCCGGAACAGCGCGGGCGATTTGTTCGTGGTCTATTATGCCGGCACAGCCTTCATCGGACCGCTGCACTACGCACGCCTGCCCGGCGGCACGGGCAGCGCCTGGACCATCGGCCAGATGTTCCCATCGCCAGTCAGCCCGGCGGACGGCGTGAACTTCTTCAGCGGCATCCTGAACAATGCGGGCCTCGGCGTGGCCTTGTTTGATTTCTCCCCCGCGCCCGGCGCTCCGCCGCGCAATCTCCAGAGCGCCACGGTGCAGTTTGCGGGCGCTGCCGCTCCTGAGATCAACGTCAAAGGCAACGGCGTGAACATAGCTGATGGAGATGGCGTGCCCGACACCGCTGATCACACCGACTTCGGCAACGCCACGCTCGGCAGCGGCACGGTGGTGCGCACCTTTACCATTGAGAACACAGGCACCGCCGCTTTGAATCTCACCGGCGTGCCTAACAAGGTCGTCGTGGGCGGTGCAAACGCGGGTGACTTTGGAGTCACGACCGTTCCGACTTCACCGGTGGTGACGAGCGGCAACACCACGTTCCAGGTCACTTTCACACCCGGCGGCAGCGGCGCGCGCACCGCCACACTGAGCATCGACAATAATGACGGCGATGAGAACCCGTACAACTTCAGCATCCAAGGCACGGGCGTCTGTCCGACGGTCACGGTCACCAATCCTGCGACAACGACCGGCAGCGCGGGCATCGCTTTCAGCCAGAGCTTCACGCAGAGCGGTGCCATAGCGCCTGTCACCTTCACCGTAAACTCCGGCACGCTGCCGACGGGCATCACTCTCTCCGCTGCCGGTCTCCTTTCTGGCACAACAGCGCAGACCGGCTCCTTCCCGATCACGGTGAGAGCCACGGGTGCTTTCGCCTGTTTCGGCAATGGCTCCACTTACACTTTGGTGATCACTCCAGGCGCGCTTGCCTCGAATCTTGGCAGCGTGCTGACCGGCGTGGACGCGCCGAACGGCACGGGCGTAAGTGATGGCACAAAGTTCGACGCTCTCCTGCGCGGCGCATTCCTCGCGCACAACGGGAACATCGTTTTCCCAGGCGAACTTGAGATCGGTGTGGGCGGCGTGACCGATGTGCCGCCGAACTCGAACTTCCAGGGCATCTGGAAACACAACGGCACTTTGCTCACTCGCCTCGTGCGCAGCAACGATGCCGCGCCGGAGACTGGCGGCACACCCGCGCTCTTTGGCATCCTGCCGCTGGTGCCAGCCATCAATGATGACGGCAATGTTACCATCCTCGCCTCGCTCAAACCGAGTGGATCGAGCACTCCGCCGACCACGCCGGATAATGACACCGGCCTGTGGAGCGAGCTGGGTGGCACGGGCTTCCAAATTCTGATCCGCGAAGGCGATCAAATTCCAGGGCTGCCCGCTGGCACGTTGGTCGGCGCTTTCGGCTCCGGCTGTTTTGCCACCACGCGCATCAATGCCAGCGATGCGGAGTCTGCCTTCACCATCACCATGAAAGGCGCGAGCACTGACACGGCGCTGCTGCGTTGCAGTCCCGCAGGAGCTGTCACCACCGCCGTTGGCGTGGTGGCGCGTGAAAACTCACCCGCGCCCGGAGTTGCCGGCCAGAGTTTCGGCTTCCTCAACAGCTCGCAGACGGGTGCGGTGCGCATGGATGCGCAGGGCAACATCGTCTTTGGCGCGTTTCTCAAACCGAGCGGCAACACCGGCATCTGGTACCAGCCGCGTGGCGGCGCGGTGGGTAAGGTTGTCGTCGGTGGTGAGACCGCGCCCGGCACGACAGCGACCTTCTGGCTCCTCGACCTTCCTGCGATGGGTGGCGGGGGCACCTTCGCCTTCCACGCCTATCTCAACGCGGTCGGCGACAACGCGGCCAACGACAAGAACGACGGCATCTGGCGCACCACAGGCACAGCGGCACCGACGCTCATTCTGCGCCGTGGCGACACCAATGCGAGCCGCCCCGGACTCAATCTTCCGAGTGCCGGTGCGAAAGTGGGAAGCATCTGGCCCGGCTGGCTGAACAACGAAAACCGCGGTGCATGGCGCGGCTGGGTGGATCTCGCGGGCGACGGCATCAGCTCTTATCCCGCCGACACCCTCGGCATCTACACCGACATCGGCGGCACGATGAAGCGGCTCGTCTCCTCCGAGACCGCAGCGCCAGGGATGCCAGTGGGAGCCAACTTCTTTTACATCAGCCACCCGGTGGTGGGCGGCACGGCAGGGAGTGAGTTCATCGCCTTCATCGGCGACGTGACCGGCGGCGGCACGACAGCGGCGAACAACAAAGGCGTGTGGCGTTCCATCAACGGCGCCGCGCCCACCTTGGTGCTGCGCACGGGAGACAGCATCACGACCAGCGCCGGAGCGCGCATCATCGCTGACGTGGACATCCCCGGCTCCGGCGATGACGTGCATCAGTGGGAGCAGCCCATCATGGATGCCACCGGCCGCCTGATCGTCTTCGTCACCTTCACCGACGGCAGCACCAGCGAGATACTCGTGCCGTAGCGGTGGTCGCCGGACATCCGGGGGATGCGAGCGGCGAAGGGGCGCGCAATGCGCGCGCATCTCGTAGCCGCGTCACGGGTGCGTTGACTTGCCCTTGGCGGCAATGGCTCAGGCAAACTCCGTGTAGCTTTTCAGCAGCGCGATGCGTTTGGCGACCTCGTCCGCTGTCACATCCTGGAGGCGGTGGGTGCTGAATGCCTCGCAAGTGAAGCTGGCGGTGACGCTGCCATGGACGACGGCGGTTTTGAGATCGGCAAAGGTGGGTTTGGATTTGCCATGGGCCGCGAGCCAGCCGGCCATGCCGCCGAGGAAGCTGTCGCCAGCACCAGTGGGATCGAAGACGGAGTGAAGCGGGTAGGCTGAGCAGGCGAAGAAATCCTCGGGCCGCTCGCCGAAAAGAAAGCTGCCGTGCTCGCCGCGCTTTACGACGACGAAGCGCGGGCCTTTTTCTTGAAGCCTGCGGCCGGCGACGACGAGATTGCCCGTGCCGACGAACTCTTTGGCCTCGCCCTCATTGATGACGAGGAGGTCGATCTTCTTGAGCACGTCGTGCAGGCGCTCATTGGCGATGCTGATCCAGAGGTCCATCGTGTCGGCGGCCACGAACTCGGCGCCGCTGCATTGCTCCAAGGTTTGCAATTGATTGTCCGGGCTCATGTTTGCCATCACGGCGATCTTTGCGGCGGCACCTTCGCCTTTGACGGCGGGCTTCCAGGTTTCGAGCACGTTCACGGCGACCTTGTGCGTGGTGCGCGTGTTCATGTCATTGAAGTACTCGCCCGTCCAGGTGAAGGACTCGCCAGTGCTGCGTTCGACGTTTTCGAGCGTCACGCCGCGGCTGGCGAGCATGTCGAGATGCGGCTTGGGGAAGTCATGGCCGATGATGCCGACGAGATGCACGGGCTTGCAGAAGACGCTGGCGGCGAGCGCGGCATAGGATGCGGAGCCGCCGAGGAGGTTGTCCTGTTTCTCGTGAGGCGTGATGACGTTGTCGATGGCGACGGTTCCGGCGATGACGA
>JANPIW010000627.1:0-4872 GCA_031425215.1 Verrucomicrobiaceae bacterium | reverse complement strand
GGCATCAAGCTGGGCAAGCTCATCGAGCTGGAACAGGATGTATGCGTGTGCGGCCCCACTTTGATGGAGTCGCTGCAAGGCATCCGGTTTGACGAGCAGTTGCGGAAAATCTCCCGCATCATGGATCAATTCGAGTTCCTGGAAATCCAGAAGGGAACCTACTATCAGGCGGCGGTGATCTATCGCACCTGCCGCGCTAATGGCTTCACCATTCGCAAGCACATGGACTGCATCATCGCGGCGACGGCGTTGCAATACGACGCGCACGTCATTCACAACGACCGGGACTTCGATGCCATCGCGAAGTTTTTTCCGCTGAAAACATTCTGAGCCATACCGCATGGCCATCAAGCCCTGGCTCGAACTCGCCCGCATCTCGAACCTCCCAACAGCGTGGACAAACGTGCTCGCAGGCTGGCTGCTCGCTGGTGGCGAGATCAAGGACGCGCGGGTACTCTGGCTGCTGCTCGGCGCCTCGTTGATGTACTCCGCCGGGATGATCCTGAATGACGCGGCGGATGCGAAATGTGATCGCGAGCATCGCAAGGAGCGGCCCATTCCGCGTGGCAGCGTCACGCAGAGCGCGGCGTGGATGGTTGGCATTGCCGGGCTGCTGCTGGGGGCTGTGGCGTGCGTCTTCGGAGGCGGCGCAAATGCGAATCTGACCTTGCTGCTCCTGCTCGCCATTCTGGCCTACGATCTCTATCACAAGCCGTGGCCTGGCTCTGTCATCGTGATGGGTGCGTGCCGCGTTCTTTTGTACCTGGTCGCGGCCTCGCCCATTCTCACGTCCATGCATCTGTGGGTGGGTGGCTATACAGTGACACTGTTGTTTAACGATTCGCTTATCCCCATCGGAGTGTTCCGGTTTGCGGCAAGTCCTCTGGCTTTCCCTTCGGGGTGTCCACTATATGCCGCGCTGGCGCTGGGCTGCTACATCGTCGGCGTCACGTTGATCGCTCGCTGGGAGGGCAAAGGCCAGGCAACGGGAGCCAGACGAATCTTCGCCATCGCAATGCTGCTCACACCGGCGCTGCTCGCCACGCTGGCGGCGTTCATCAGCTTCGAGCTGTTTTTGATACGCTATTTTCTCTTTCTTGTGGTCTTCGTATCGTTAGTCGCGATGGCGGTGCGCCTCATGCGGCAAGGAGGGGCTGCGATCGGCCGCGCCGTCGGCATATTGCTGGCCGGCATCGCCGTGGTGGATGGGCTGGCGGTAGCGTCGGTCTCCTTTTCCCTCGCCTGCGGATTCGTCGCACTGGCTCCACTGCTTCGCCTCTGGCAGCGCAAGATCGCCGCGACGTGAGCGTTTCGGCTGCTTGCCAGATCATGGTTTGAGAGGAAAAGTACTTCATGCTGCAAAGGAAGATCACGGTCGATTACACGCATCGCATCCTGTTCACACGGGAGGCGTTTGCGCCGGACAACACGGTCGTGCGCGATCTCGTCTCGCTCGGACGCGTGGGCAAGCCGGCCAAGGCGCTTGTGTTCATCGACAGTCGCGTCGCGCTCGCGCTGCCCAAGCTCGCGGAGCAAATCAGCGATTACGCCGCCGCGCATCTTGATGTGCTGCACCTCGCGGCAGAGCCGCTCATCATTCCGGGCGGCGAGGCGTGCAAGAATGACTTCCGCCTCGTTGAGCAATGCTGGCGCGCGGTGAATGAGGCGGCGCTCGACCGGCATAGCTACGTCTTCGTCATCGGCGGCGGTGCGGTGCTTGATCTCGTGTGCTTCGCCGCCAGCACCGCGCATCGCGGTGTGCGGCATGTGCGCTTCCCGACCACTACGCTCAGCCAGGGCGATGGCGGCGTGGGCGTGAAGAATGGCGTGAATTACTTCGGTAAAAAGAACTGGGTTGGCTCCTTTGCCGTCCCGTTTGCCGTGGTGAATGACTTCTCTTATCTGGAGACACTACCCGAGCGCGAACGTCGCAACGGCATCATCGAGGCCATCAAGGTGGCGCTGATTCGTGATGCGAGATTCTTCGCGGAAATCTGCGATCGCGCTGACGATCTGGCGGCCCTCGATCAAAAAACGCTGGAGCGCGTCGTGCAGCGCAGCGCGGAGCTGCACGTGGAACACATCGCGGGCGGCGGCGACCCCTTTGAAATGGGATCAGCGCGCCCCCTCGACTTCGGCCACTGGGCCGCGCACAAGCTGGAGCAAGTTTCAAACTTCCGCGTTGCGCACGGTGAGGCCGTGGCCGTTGGCATCGCCATCGACCTCACCTACTCGGTGAAGAAAGCCATTATCAATGCCGCGACCGCCGCGCGCATCATCGCGCTTATCGAGCGCATCGGCTTCGCAACGTACGCGCCCGAGCTTTTGCAGCGCAGCTCGAATGGCGAGCTGGTCATCCTTGCGGGACTCGAAGAATTTCGTGAGCACCTCGGCGGCGAGCTGAACGTCACGCTCGTGCCCGAGATCGGCCGCAAGATCGAGGTGCATGAGATGGACCGCGCGCTCATCGTCGCCGCGCTCGAGGAATTGCGAGAGCGCAGCCAGGCCGCGCTCCTCGCTGCGCGTTGATTCATTTGCATGAACATCAAACACACACTCACCACGTTGCTGTTGGCAGCCTCACCGCTCGCAACCTTCGCCGGAGAACAAACCGCGCAGGAATTCAAAGGCACCGCCGCAATCGAAGTCGGCAACCGCTATCTGCTCTCGCTCCCGGACGGCTACGACGCGAAGTCCGACAAGAATTGGCCGCTGATCATCTTTCTGCACGGCGCAGGCGAACGTGGAAATGACCTTGAGGAATTGAAGAAGCACGGTCCGCCGAAGCTCATCGCCGCAGGGCAAAAGATCGACGCCGTCATCGCCAGCCCGCAGTGCGAGCCGCGTCAAATTTGGGAAGCGCATAGCGTGAAGGCGCTCACGGACCACCTCATCAAGAGCCACCGCGTGGACACCGACCGCGTCTATCTCACGGGCCTGAGCATGGGCGGCTTCGGCACCTGGGAGACGGCGATGGTTTATCCCGACACCTACGCCGCCATCATTCCCATCTGCGGCGGCGCGGGCGTGCGTTTTGTGATGGCGGAGCGCATCAAGCATCTGCCCGTGTGGATTTTCCACGGTGAGAAAGACACCGCCGTCCCCGTGGAGTTCTCGAAGAAAATGAACGACTCGCTGAAAAAAGTCGGCGGCAACGTCAAGCTCACGCTCTACCCCGAAGCCGCGCACGACTCCTGGACGCAGACGTATGACAATCCCGAGGTGTGGAAGTGGCTCTTCGCGCAGGAGCGCGGGGTCGCGGTGCGCCGTTGAGCGGTGGTCGAGCTGTTGCTGAGCAATCGTTGAGCAATGGTTTTGTAATTCAATCAACCGCTCAACCATCGCTCAACTCCTGCTCAACCATGCAAACGAGCTTCTGGTCCGTCTTCCTCGTCCTCGTGCTGGTGCTCGATCCGCTCGGCAATGTGCCGACCGTCCTCGCGGTGCTTCGCGGCGTCGATTCGGCAAAGCGACGGCGCGCTGTGCTGCTGCGCGAGTGCCTCATCGCGCTCGGCATTCTCTTCCTCGTGCTCGGCGCGGGGGATTGGGGTGTGCGGCTCCTCGGCCTTTCGCAGACATCCATCGGCATCGCCGGTGGCATCGTGTTGTTCCTCATCTCTCTGCGCATGATCTTCGAGCCGCCGGAGTCCGTGTTTGGCGGCCTGCCCAAAGGCGAGCCATTCATCGTGCCGCTCGCAGTGCCGTTCCTCGCCGGACCATCCGCATTCGCCACAGTTCTGTTGCTCGCCGCTGGCACGAAGCCCGACCATCTCACCATCGCTGGCGCGCTCACACTTGCGATGATCGTCACCGCCGCGTTGCTGCTTCTCGGCGAGCGACTCGTGCGCCTCTTCGGCGAGAAAGGACTCGATGCCTTCCAGCGGCTGATGGGTCTCGTCTTGAGCGCGATGGCCGTCGAGATGTTCCTGCGCGGCGTGCGCGAGTTCATTAAAACTACAGGTTGAGCTGTTGTTGAGCGATTGCTGAGCGGTCGTTGAGCAGTGGTTTGAAATTTCAAACCAACGCTCAACCATCGTTCAACAACTGCTCAACGACCGCTCAACTTCCTCCGCTCAACTCCCCCTTGCACTACCGCCCCCTCTTGCCACTCTTGCCGCCCTCGAAATCCAGATGGCACTCATTGTTCAGAAATACGGCGGCACCTCAGTCGGCAATCCCGAGCGCATTCGGAATTGCGCGCGGCGCATTCTCGAAACTCAGCAGGCGGGCAACAAGGTCGTCGCCGTCGTTTCCGCCATGTCCGGCGTGACGGACAATCTGATCAAACTGGCCCGGCAAGTCTCACCCGACAAAGAGCCCGTCGAGCGCGAGATGGATGTGCTGCTTGCAACAGGCGAGCAAACCACAATCGCGCTCACAGCGATGGCCATCCACGATCTCGGCGGCAAAGCAGTGTCGCTCACCGGCGCGCAGGCCGGCATCGCCACCGACACCGTGCATACAAAAGCGCGCATCGTGAACATCACGCCTAAGGCCGTGCATCAGATGCTCGACGAAGGAAACATCGTCATGCTCGCCGGATTCCAGGGCCAGACCTCGGACGGACGCATCACCACACTCGGTCGCGGCGGCTCGGACCTCACGGCTATCGCCATGGCTGGCGCGATCAAAGCCGACCTCTGCCAGATATTCACCGACGTGGATGGCGTCTATACCTGCGACCCGCGCGTCGTCCCCAACGCGACGAAGATCAACGAGATCAGCTACGACGAGATGCTCGAGATGGCCAGCAGCGGCAGCAAGGTGATGCAGAGCCGCTCTGTCGAGTTCGCCAAAAAATTCGGCGTCCGCTTTGAAGTCCGCAACAGCATGCACAACAACCCTGGAACCCTCGTGAAAGAAGAAAACAAA
>JANPIW010000626.1:0-3658 GCA_031425215.1 Verrucomicrobiaceae bacterium | reverse complement strand
TGCCGCTCAACACGGCGACAACTTATGAGAAGACCAAACCCTTCGCCAAGCGTGTGGCCGAGCTCATGCAGGAGAGCGCTCCCGCACTCGTCGTCACCCAGATGCGCCGCGCCTTGCGCCCGGGCAAGATTTTCATCGACTGGAGCCAGAATGATCCGCACAAGACCACGGTGAGCGTTTATTCGCTGCGCGCGAAATCTGCGCCAACGGTCTCGACGCCCGTGACGTGGGCCGAAGTTCAGAAGTGCGCTCGCTCGCGTGATCCCCAAACGCTCGTTTTTGTTTCCGAGGCCGTTTTGAAACGAGTGAAGCGACGGGGCGATCTCTTCGCGCCTCTCCTCACGCTGAAGCAGCGATTACCCAAAGGGCTGTGAGCGGCGGCGTGCGTGTTTGCCTCAGGTTTCCCGCACCACTTTGTGTGCAAGTTTGTCCTCCCGCAGGCCGAGAAAGGAGGGCTGCCGCAAAATACCCTCCTCCGTCCATTCGGCGAAACGCACCTGACCCACCAAGCGTGGCTCGATCCAGATGCACCGCGCCAGTTCACCACGAGTGAAGGTCGTGCCCCACCGGCTGCGACGTGTGGGCATTGAAGCGAATGGGCTTCTCGTCATGCGATGCGTGAGCATCTGCTGATGCAGTGCCGCCAGGGTTTTTGCATCGAAGCCGGTGCCCACTTTGCCAGCAAAGATCAACTCCTTGCCGCGATAGTAGCCGATGAGCAGCGCGCCGAAGTGCGAGCGCGATCCTTTGGGTGCCGTGAAACCCCCGATGACAAATTCCTGCTCCAACAGGCATTTGATTTTGCGCCAAGCACCGCTGCGCCGACCCGCCTCATAGCTGGAATCGCGTCGTTTGGCGATCAAACCCTCCCAGCCGCGCGACGCAAGCTCCGCGAGCAATTGTTCCGGCTCACCGGTCACCTCGCTGGAGAGCAGAAGCGCAGGCGAGCGGCCCGGCATGATCGACGCCAGCCTTTCGCGCCGTGCTTCCAAAGGTTGCTGGCGAAGGTCTTCGCCATCGACTTCGAGCAGATCAAACAGGAAAGCATGCACGCGCGTCGTTTCATCGGCATTTTGAATGAGCTGGAACGATGGTCGGCCCTTCTCATCTGACACCACGAGTTCGCCATCCACCAGCGCCGATGCCGCCTTGAGTTTGGTCAGTGCTTTCGCCACTGCGGGGAAGCGCGCGGTGAAATCATTCTCAGTGCGCGACCACAGGCGGACATCATCACCCGCTTTACCTCCGAGGAAGCGGAAGCCGTCGAACTTCAGTTCGTAGAGCCAGTCGTCACCGGTCGGTGGCACCGTGGCTGGTTTGGCTTTCATCGGCTCCACAAAGGCAGGCATAGCGGTACTCTGTGTGATTTCCTTCATGGCCTTTCCCGAGGTCACGGAGCGTTCCCAGGTGCTGCGCTGCGGTTTGAGTCCCTCACCTGCCTTCAGCAGCAGCCATTGTTTATCTTCGCCGCGAATGCGGACCAGCGCCCACTCGCCGCGCAATTTTTCGCCTGCGAGGTAGAGGTGCAGCTTGCCCTCCTTCAAGGCTCGGGCCGGGTCGTCTCCGCCGACACGAAAGGTGCCGCGATCCCACAGCATCACAGTGCCGCCGCCGTATTCCCCTTTCGGGATCGTCCCTTCAAACGTTCCGTATTCGAGTGGATGATCTTCCACCATCACAGCCAGATGCTTCTGCCCGGGTGACAACGGCACACCTTTGGGCACGGCCCATGATTTCAGCACGCCATCGATCTCCAGACGGAAATCAAAATGCAGGCGTGATGCGTCATGCTTCTGGACGACAAACGTGGCCGCTGCCTTGGCCGTGCGTCCTCCGCGGGGCTCGCGCGTGCGGCTGAAATCACGCTTCGTGTGATACGCCGCAAGCGACTTACGCGGCTCTGCGGCGGGCTTTCGGCTGCGCGCCGGCTTTTTTCTTGCTGCTGCCATGTTGTTGAATGCTCTTTTGCAGAACCGCCACGAGGTCGATCACATTGGTGGGTTTGACGCCCTTCGCTTTCTTCGGCGTCGCCACCTTCTTGCCTCCCGATGCCACTTTCTTGTCGATCACATCCATCAGTGCCTCTTTGTACTCGTCTTTGTATTTTTTGGGATCCCATTTGCCGGTCATGCTCGCGACGAGTTGCTTTGCCATGTCGGACTCTTTCTTCGCGATCTTCGTTTCACCTGGCACATGCAAATCGCCGGAAGGAATGATTTCATCCGCGAAATGCATCAGCTCCAGCACCAGCGCATCGCCTTGGGCCTTCACCGCCGCGAGATGTTCCCGCGTCTTGATTACGACCTTGGCGATTCCCACCTTCTTCGTGCCCCGCAGCACGTCTCGCAGCAGGGCATAGGCCTTCGTGCCGCTTTTCACCGGCTCCATGTAGTAGGGCTTGGAGAACAGCATTGGATTGATGTCGTCCACCTCGACAAACTCCTGAATGTCCACCGTCTGCGTGGCCTCCACATCGACGCGGGAAAAATCATCGTCGCTGAGCACGACGTATTTGCCCTTCTCATATTGGTAGCCCCGAACGATGTCGCTCCATGCGACTTCCTTCCCATCCGCCTCCGCCACGCGCTTGTTGTTGATCGGACTGAGGTCGCGTTTGCGCAGGAATTGAAAGCGAAGCTCATCCCGTCGTGTCGCGGGATACAGCGTGATGGGGATATTGACCAGACCGAAGCTGATCGCGCCTTTCCAGATGGGTCTCATGGCAGTGGAATGTGATCCGTTCTTTTTAAGGTTTGAGCACGACCTTGATGCACCCATCCTCCTTGTCGCGGAAGGTCTTGTAAGCGTCAGGCGCTTCCTCGAGCGGAACCGTATGAGTGATGACGAACGAAGGATCAATGTCGCCGTTCTCGATCATTTCCAGCAAGGGCCGTGTGTAGCGTTGCACATGCGTCTGACCCATTTTGATGGTCAGCCCCTTGGACATCGCACCGCCGAAAGGGAACTTGTCGATCATGCCGACGTACACCCCGGGCACCGACACGGTTCCGCCTTTGCGGCAGCAGAAAATCGCCTGCCGGATGACATGAGCGCGATCAGTCGCGAGCATCACGGCGGCCTTCACTTTGTCGACCACGGCATCAAAGCTGCCCGTCCCATGCGCCTCGCAACCTACCGCATCAATGCAGCGGTCTGGTCCGCGCCCATCAGTCATCGCCTGTAGAGTTTCATAAACATCTTCGTCGTCAAAGTTGATGATCTCAGCGCGGCCATGCGACGCTGCCATGGCGAGCCGCTCTGGCACGCGGTCGATGGCGATCACGCGACGCGCGCCCAGCATCCAGCAGCTTTGGATCGCCATCTGTCCCACTGGCCCGCAACCCCACACGGCGACCGTGTCACCGGGTTCAATGTCCGCGTTTTCAGCCGCCATGTAACCCGTGGGAAAAATGTCCGAGAGGAAGAGAACCTTCTCATCCGGCAAGTCGGACTCAACAATGATCGGCCCCACGTCGGCATGAGGTACTCGCAGGTATTCTGCCTGGCCCCCTGCGTAGCCGCCAAGCATGTGCGAAAATCCGAATAGACCCGCTGGCGAATGCCCCATCATTTTTTCGGCGTCGGCTGCATTGGGGTTGGTCCTGTCACAGCAGGCGAAAAGCGTCTTCGAGCAGAAAAAGCAATGCCCACATGCAAT
>JANPIW010000625.1:0-3671 GCA_031425215.1 Verrucomicrobiaceae bacterium | reverse complement strand
GCTGGCGGCGATTTTTTATGGGCTGCTGCCAGCGGTGATCGCCGTCGTCGCCTCGGCAGTGCTGCGCATCGGGCGCAAGGCGCTGAGATCACCCGCGCTGTGGTGCATCGCCGCCGGGTCGTTTGTCGCGATCTATTTTTTCGACGTGTCATTTGTGTTCATCATCGCGGCGGCGGCGTTGCTCGGGTGGATCGGCAATCGTGTCGCGCCCGCGCAATTTCCCGCAGGCAAAGGCCACGGTGGTGGTGGCAAGGCAGAAGCTGCCGCCATCGAGCTGCCGCCGTCACCCGCGCCGAGTTGGAGCCGTGCGATTCTCGTCTCGGTCGTGTGTCTCGTGTTGTGGTGGTTGCCGTTGCTCGCTGTTGGCGCGTGGCTGGGATGGAGCGGCACGCATTTCCAGCAGGGCGTGTTTTTCAGCAAGGCGGCGCTCGTCACCTTCGGCGGGGCGTATGCGGTGCTGCCGTATGTGGCGCAGCAGGCGGTGGAAAACTATGCGTGGCTCTCGCACGGTCAGATGATGTCCGGCCTCGCGCTGGCAGAGACCACGCCCGGTCCGCTCATCATGGTGCTGCAGTTCGTCGGCTTCGTCGGCGGCTGGCAGCATCCCGGCACGCTGAGTCCGCTGGCAGGCGCGACTATCGGCGCGTTGGTCACAACATGGGCCACATTCCTGCCGTGCTTTCTTTTCGTCTTCCTCGGCGCGCCACACATCGAGAAGCTGCGCGAGATACCGCGTCTCAGCGCCGCGCTCACCGCCATCACTGCCGCCGTGGTCGGCGTCATCCTGAATCTCGGCGTGCAGTTCGCTCAGCACGCGCTCTGGCCGGACGCCACCGGCAGCACTGACTGGTTTGTGGCCGTCGTCGCTGCCGCCGCGTTCATCGCAATGGAGCGCTTCAAGCTCGGAGTGATGAGCACGATCGGCGTATGCGCGGCGATGGGGCTGGCGTGGCGGTTGATGAGCTTTTAGCGCGACTCATCCAAACTGAGCAACGCTGCCACAAACACGAATGATGAATGCCATGCCCGTGGTGAGTCTTCGCCAGTTCTTGGCAATATTATTGCTGACAACGTGACCGCCGACTGCTCAACATACGAGCATGTCAGAAGAAAAACGCCCGCTTCCGTTGATGCTGGACGCCTTGAGTTTTCCGTTTGTGCGGTTCGGCTGGTGGCTCCTGGTCGTGTTGTGCGGCACGGGCTTTGTCGCGCTGATGGCGCTGAGCACAAGTGTGGACGGGAAGGTGTATCTTTCTACTCGCATCGTCTTCGTCGCACTGCTGCTCATCGGAGTCATTGTGCGGTGTTACTTCACCATCATCGAGCACACGCTGACAAACTGGGGCAAGGAGGCATGGCAGGAAGGCTCGGTCAACGTGGAAGGATTGTGGGGATCAATGGCCGCACTGCTGGGTCTCGCCTGCCTGTCGTGGATGCCCGCCATCGTGATCAGCTACATGATGCGGACCTATGAGGAGTGGCGTGAAATGGCGACACAGATCTCCTTTGCCATCGGCTGCGATTACTTCTGCCTGGGCATGTTGGCACTCGTGGTGTTTGGGAATGCCTCACAGATTCTTCCTCAACACATTCTGCCAGCGATGAGCAAAAGCGGACCTGCGTTTATGCTCGCGGGAGCCGCCCTGGTTTTGGTGCCGCTGGCTTTTCAAGTCGTGTGGGGCTTGCTTCCAGTCACGCAGGCCGTGTTTCTGCGCGCAAGCATTGCCAGCGCAGTCGCCGCGTTTTTTCTGATCGTCCACGCCAGATTGATCGGCTTGCTCTATGTCGCAAACCGAGGGCGATTGGGCTGGGAAGATTAGACCTGAAGTCATCCGCCCTGCGTGGCCGCCCACGTGAGATCAAAGCGCGCCAGGTACTTCTTCAACCGGTCCGCGTCATTCGTGACGCTCCGCTTTGTTCGCGAAACAGCGAACAGCTTCCTCCCTGAATCCGACAGCGTCTTGCTCTCGCGGCAGACGCGGATCACATGATCGAGTTGCACGAGATCAAACGGATCAATCTCCACGCGCCGCTTTTCACTGAGCACTTCGCACGGAGAACTGAGCACTCCGTCCCTTACCTCCCGCCATCCCTCGCTCAGCCGCATCACCTCCGCTCTCACGCACTCCACCGTGATGCGCCCCCTCGGTGCCAGCGTCGCCATGCGCGTCACGGCGGCGTTCAGATCGCGGAAATTCGCGCTCCACTTTGCATCAGGATTGTGCGCGAATTTCAGAAAAGCCTCACGCGCCTCTTTGTTGAAGCTCACTTTGCGCCGATGCGACTTCGCAAAGCGCTCCAGCTCGAAATCCAGATTTACCGCGATGTCTTCGCGTCGCTCTGCGAGACTCGGCAGCGTGAAGGTCCACAGGTTGATCCGCGCGAGCAGATCATCGCGGAATTTGCCCGCTGCCACCTCGCGGCGCAGATCGCGATTCGTGCCGGCGATGAGCTGGAAGTCGCTCTGCACCGGTTTGTCGCTGCCCAGCGGCAGAAAGGTTTTGTCTTCGAGGGCGCGCAGCAGCATCGCCTGCTCATCGAGTCCCAGCTCGCCTATCTCATCAAGGAAGATGAGGCCTTTATCCGCCTCCTTGAGCAAGCCGGGCCGGTCCGACTGCGCACCCGTGAACGAACCGCGTTTGTGGCCGAAGAGCGCCGACATCGCCTGATCACCACGCAGCGTGGCGCAGTTCACTTCCACGAAACGGCCAGTGAGTCCGGCACACGCGCGGCGCAGATCGCAGATGCGGCCGGCGAGCATCGACTTACCCGCGCCCGTCGGTCCCATGATGAGGATGGGCGCGCGCGAGTTCACGGCCACGAGTTCGATCTGCTCGATGATTTTGTTGAAGCCCTTGCTCTTCGTCGCGATGCCGCTCTTGAGGAAATCCAGCGTTCGCTCCTGCTCCTGCGCGAAGCGCGTGGCGAGCCGATCATATTTCGAGAGATCGAGATCGATGACCTCATAGCGCCCCGCAGCCGAGGTCTCGCGAGAGTCCTTGCGCGTGGGCGAGGTTTGCAGGAGTCGCGCCGGGATAAAGTTCGCTTCATTGAGCAGAAACCAGCAAATCTGAGCCACATGCGTGCCGGTGGTGAGATGGATGAGGTAGTCGGACTTCTCCGGCTGGAAGTCGTAGCCACTCACGAAGTCGTAGAGCCGCTCATAGACCTCTTGAAAGTCCCACGCGTCCTTGAACACGACATCATGCACGCGCACCTCCGTCTCCGGCGACACCTGGCGGATGTCCGCGATGACTGTCTTCGTCACCTCCGCAAACTTCGGCTCCGCGAGCAGTTCCAGCCGCGAGATGAGCAGATCCTCCTGCTGACACATCGCCACCGTCGGCCGCCACTTCGACCAACGATCCGCGCCCTGCGCCCGATCAAGCGAGGTGCCAAGGAAGCCGAATACGACGATGGATTTCATGAAAAGGAGCGTGGATGCCTCATCCGCCCAGATTGAATAGAGCGAATAGCTCTAAAGATAAAGAGCTATCTATTGAGAGAACAAAAGTCGGCTTCTGCACTAAGAGTTGGCATGGTCAAAAATCAGCGCAAAAATTTTCTTTCCCTGATTCTATAAGGCTTCCAGCACCAATCAGCGGCCGGCATGAAGTACTTGGCACGCGGCTAGCAATACAACCTTCCGTTCTCCGACTCCATGCAGCGAC
>JANPIW010000624.1:0-3210 GCA_031425215.1 Verrucomicrobiaceae bacterium | reverse complement strand
GCCGGCGGCGGCGTGAAAGCTGGCCACACCATCGGCAGCACCGATGACCGCGGCATGGAAGCCGTCGAGGAAGTCCACAACGTCCGTGACCTCCACGTCACCCTCCTGCGCCTCCTCGGCCTAGACGACAACAAACTCACTTTTTACCACGCCGGGAGGTTTAAACAGCTCTCGCAGTTCGGCGGACAAGTGATTGAGAAGCTGATCGCGTAAATCAAACGTTCACCGTGTCAGGCATGTCCGGGCATAGCAGAGAGGCAACGTGCTCGGTGTCGGGCGCTGCTTTGAGGAAGAAATGCAGCGCGCCGTTCTTGTCGCACACCCACAATTCCTCGGCTCCGGCATCGAAGTACAACCGGCGCTTCTCCGCGATCTCAGCGCGCGTGTTGCACGGGGAGATGACTTCGACGCAGATTTCAGGCGCGGTGGAAAAACACTTTCTGTTACCCGCCTGCTTCAGTCGCTCATCGGAAATCCAGGCTGCGTCAGCCACTTTCACTCCACCTGTCGTGGCCACGGGGCATTCGGCGATGGCGGTTCCCCCGGGCAGCAGACGTTTCATTTCTGTGCCCAGATTCATCTGCTTCGCACCGTGCGTCCATTCTGCGGGAGAGGTCATGATGATTTGTCCAAAGCGGTCGGTTTCGATCCGGTCGTCAAGCTTGGCCAGGTCAGGATCGTCGCAAAGCTCGTCCCAACGATCCTGAAGGAACGCCTTAGTGTCGGTGATATCGGGAAGCTCAAGCAAGTTGGCCATGATTTGAATTTTATCCCCCTCGTTCAAATGTCGCAAACGCTGAATTCCTCACTGATTTCAAGGATGCCATTATCAAAGACACGCGCGCCGCCGGCTTGCATTCGCTCGTATAAGAGTGCAGGCCAGCCGCCCGCACCCTCTCATGCCCCTCTCAAAACCAGACTCCGCGCTCATCCTCCTCGGTCACGGCTCGACGGTGAATCCCGACTCCAGCGCGCCCACGCATCAGCACGCTGACGAGATCCGCAGACGCGGCATCTTCGCGGAGGTCGCGTGCGCTTTCTGGAAAGAGGAGCCGAGCATGACCGAGGTTTTTTCCATGCTCGAAAGCCGCGAGATTTTCATCGTTCCGAATTTCATCAGCGAAGGCTACTTTTGCCAGCAGGTGCTCCCGCGCGAGCTGCGCCTGACCGGACCCACGACGCAGCGCGATGGCCGTGTGATCCATTACTGCGATCCCGTCGGCATCCATCCGAACATGACGCGCCTCCTGCTGCAACGCGCCGACGAGGTCGCGCCCGGCGTGCCGCGCGGCGATACGAGCCTCGTCATCGTCGGTCACGGCACCAATCTGAATGAGAACTCGCGCAAAGTGATCGAGAAACAGGTCGCGCTCATCCGCGAAGGCGGCCACGGATTTGCCGAGGTGGCGGATGCTTACATGGAGGAGGCGCCATTCGTCGCCCGCTGGCATGAACTCACCACCGCGCCCAATGTCATCGTCGTCCCCTTCTTCATCGCCGACGGACTCCACAGCTATCAGGACATCCCCGTGCTCCTCGGTTTCGAGTCCGAGACCGGCGCTGCCGCGAGCGCGCGCGATGTGTTCCGGCACAATCCACATCTCCTGTATGGCCGCCGTCTTTTCTACAGCAGCGCCATCGGCACCGAGGCGCTCATGGCCGATGTGGTGCTCGATCAGGTCGAGGAGTTTGATCGCGCCCATGGAACGCTGACGACTCGTCGGCCAGACTCTCCGAGCTATGACATCACCCAAACTCTGATGCGCTGGCTGGCCGCCGGAAAAAATTTGATCGGGCAAGTGCGCATCACTTCCAATGACGGCGGCACCTTCACACTCCAGCACGCGGAGGACGCATCACTCACTTCCCTTCCCACATTCTCATCGCCGCTCCACCCGCGCGAGATCGCCAGGTACGACGACGACGGAAAACACCGCCCTCTGAAAACCGCGCCCACTCTGCGTCACGGCTGGCGGCTCGATCTCGCGAGCATCGACGATGTCGTGACCGCTCTCGATTTCCTGTATCCAGCCGCGCTCGGCATGGCGATGGAGCACGCGCAGGAAAAACTCGCCGCCATCCCGCTGCGCGACCTCCTAGGCAGGCAGACGGGCATGTACCGCTTTGCCAGCTCGATCACGGATGACGATGCGCTCACCATGATCGCCCGTCACTGCGACACAGCGACCAGGTGCATGAGACGCATCACCTGGCCCCTCTCTGCCACGCAGCCGCTGACCGGCGCCGCGTCATCAAAAGCCGATGCCACGAGCGCCGCAGACACCATCCCGCTCCTCTGCATGGAAGGCTGCTGCCATCTTGTCTCCGAGGCGCGCACCATCGCCAAGGCAGCGCACGAGGCGCGACAGCCCCTCAGCTCTTGACTCACACCAGGAGCAAATAGCCTGGCGGGAGGATTGCACGAAGCCATCGCCGCTCCTCGTCCTCGGACGTCACCTGAGCCTCTATCACTCCGGCAGCTTCGCGGTCTTGTCGATCTTATCGTCCTCCCACACCACATCGCCAGTGGCTGGATCATAAGTCAGCACGCGGCTCTTGCTTCCGGGCGCAGCAGGCTTGTCGATCTTCGGCAGCCACTTCGCCAGCCCGGCTTTCGTCGCGGCGTGCTTCTCGTTCTTCGCCAGATTCGTCCACTCGTTCGGATCAGCGCGAAGGTCGTAGAGTTCCTCGGTGCCGTCGGCATAATGAATGTAACGCCAGTCCTCGGCGCGGATGCTGTGATTGCCCTGGTTGTGAGTGGTGATCGCCGGCCACTCGCGCGGAGCATTCGCGTCTTTGAGCTGCGGCACGAGGCTGTGGCCTTCGAGATCGGCTCGCGCGGGCATCCCGGCCAGTTCCAGCAGCGTGGGGAAAATGTCCAGCAGCTCCGCAGGGCGTTTGCACACTGCGTTCCTCGCGATCTCGGGTCCGGCGAAAATGAGCGGCACACGCGTGCTGCGTTCCCAGAGCGTGTTTTTGCCCGTCATCAGTTTCTCACCGAGATGCCAGCCGTGATCGCTCCAGAGCACGATGATGGTGTCCTTCGCGCGGCCTGATTTATCTAGCGCGTCGATCAAGCGGCCCACCTGCGAATCCATGAAACTGATGCTCGCGAGATAAGCGCGCACCAGCGGCCGCCACTCGTTGTTCTCGCGCAGCGTGCTCAGACGCGGCTCGGGCAGCTTCCAGTGCAGGAAGTCCGCAAACTTC
>JANPIW010000623.1:0-1683 GCA_031425215.1 Verrucomicrobiaceae bacterium | reverse complement strand
CAAGGCCGGTGACCGCCCGCAGTCGAAGTGGCGGATGCAACGCATCAACGATGCTTACGCCGTGCTCTCCGATGACCGGAAACGAGCGGACTACGATGACTCGCTCCGCCGCATGAGGTCTCCCGCGCGGACCCAGCAAGCGCCGCCCGTCCAGATGGAGGCTCAATCCACGCGCTATCGTTCACGAAGGAGCGCGCGCACTCCTCCATGGCTGCGCGTCGTCCTCGGCTTGCTCTCTGACGCGCGGCTGGCCCTGCCCGCCGTCGCCATCATCTGGCTGGTGATTTTCTGGATGATGAAAAAATAGATGTCCAGGACCTGACGGCCGCCGCACACACTACTTCCCGGCTCTCTTTTTATCCACGCCCTTCAGCTCCTGCTCCGTCCACATCATCACGCGACCTTTGCTCTGCTCGCGAATTTTGGCGATGGCCTGGGTCTCGACGGGCGAGACATTATGCTCCCACTCGCGGCGGATGTAAGTGAGCACCCCGGCCACATCCTCATCGGTGAGCTGCGGCAGCGGCGGCATGGCGAGGTTGTAGGTGCGGCCGCTGACTTTCACGGGACCGGCGAGGCCGTGCATGACGATGCGGGCGAGAATGTCGGGCTTGCCGAGCACCCATTCGCTGTCCACCAGCGGTGGCGCGAGGCCGTCGAGGCCGAAACCGTGCGGCTGATGGCAGGCGGCGCAAAGAGTTGCATAGACGATCCTCCCTTTCTCAAACAAGGCCGTCTGCGCCTCCGTGAGCGGCACCATCACCGGTGGCGCCGGTGCCCCGGGTTTGCCTGGCCAGGCCAGACGAGCCGCGACACTGGCAAAGAGCTTCGCGCTGGCCTTGTCGCTCATGGCGGTCTTGAGTTTTTTCAGCGACGCAGGTTCAGCATCAAGCCAGAGGAGCTTGGGCTTCGTCTTGTTGTCAGTGGTGGCGAGGCCCTTGATGGCCGCGACTTGGAATGCGCCCGCAGGCGGCTGGCTGCCAGCGAGATCGAGCATCTCCTCGAACGGGCCGGCTTTGTTTGCCTGGGCTAGCAGCGATGCAAGAGCTTGAATGACTGGCGCAATCTGGGGGCCGTTGTCCTCGCTGATTCGCCCGGCAAACAATTTTGCAAACGCAGCCTCCTTGCCGCGCAGACCGGTCAGCGCGCCTTCGCGAATGAGCGTGTTCTTGCCGTTGCTGGCAAGGATGCGCGCGACCGCCGCATCCGCGTCCGGAAAATTGAGCGAGGTGAGCTTGATGGCGAGATGTGCGAGCACGAGCGGCTGTTTCTCCGTCGTGATGGCGATCAAATCAGGCGCCATGTCACGCGGGGCAATGCGCACGGCGGCGGCGCGCACTTGGGTGTCTTTGTCGGTCAAAATGGGGCGCAGCAGGTCCGGCGTGATCGCCGCGAGGCCATCGAGCGTCCACAGCGCGTGCAGTCGGCCGAGCGCGTTTTCGTGTTTCAGCATCTCCTTCAAAGCAGGCACGGTGGAGGCATCGCCAGACTCGACGATGAGTCGCTGCGCTGTGTCGCGCACCCAGCCGTTTTCGTGGGTGAGGAACTTCACGTCCTTGCTGACCTTCACGACTGGCGGGCGCTCTTTCGTGTCTGGCATGATGCGCCAGATGCGGCCTTGATTGAAGGGTTGCTCAAGTTTGCGGTCCTTGATGTTCGCGATGAGGTAATGCGTGAGGAAGC
>JANPIW010000622.1:0-2597 GCA_031425215.1 Verrucomicrobiaceae bacterium | reverse complement strand
TGGGCCTCCGAGAAGACGATCGAGTCGCTTTCCGATTATGAGAAAAAGCTGCGCGAAAAGGGTGTGTCCGTGGTCGAGATCGACAAGACCCCGTTCCGCACGGCGACTGCAGGCGTGTACGCCACACTCGGCTACACAGATCTGCGCGTGGAAGTGAACAAAGCGCTCGGAAAGTAAGCCGCGATGAGCGGGTTCTACACGGCGCTGGCGCGCGCCGAAGATGTAGTCGCGCGCTTTTGTCTGGCCGGATGCGCCACCCTGGTCTTCGTGGCGGCGATTAGCCGCGCAATGGGCGCCCCGGTGCTGTGGGCCATCGACATCGCGATGCTGCTCTTCATCTGGTGCGCATTCCTTGGCGCCGATGCGGCGTTGCGAGCGCGCCAGCACATCATCATCGACATCATCGTGCGGCTGTTCCCCCAACGCGTGCAGCGCGCGCTGCTGATCACGCACTGGACGGTGATGGTGCTGTTCCTGCTGACCCTGGTCGGGCTCGGCATCCAGCTGACGATGCTGAACGTGCAGCGGCCGATGGGCGACACGGAAATTTCGTACGCCTATGTCACCGCCGCAGTGCCCTTCGGGGCACTGTTGATGGCGATCACGGCAGCGCGGCAACTGGTGGCGTTCTGGCGTGACCCGGACCTGCACTTCGGCACCGGCGGCGGGGAAAGCCCGCTATGACCATTGCCCTCACCGTGCTGTTCCTCGCGCTGATGTTCCTCGGCATGCCGGTTGCGTTCTCGGTCGGCGTGTCGAGCCTCATCTTCTTCCTGACCTCCGACACCATTCCCGCACAGATCGGCGTGCAGCGTATCGCGTCAGCCACGCAGTCGTTCCCGTTGCTGGCAGTGCCGCTGTTTGTACTCGCGGGTAACCTGATGAATGCGTCGGGCATCACCGACCGGATCATCTCGCTGGCGAAGGTGATGACGGGATGGATCACCGGCGGCCTGGCGCAGGTGGCAATTGTGGTCTCCGCGTTGATGGGGGGCGTCTCCGGCTCGGCGGTGGCTGACGCCGCGATGGAGGCACGCATCCTCGGCCCCGCGATGCTGAAGAACGGCTTTTCGCGCGGCTTCACCTGCGCGGTCATTGCGGTGGGGTCGCTGATCACCGCGACCATTCCTCCGTCGATCGGGCTCATCCTGTACGGCTTCCTCGGCAACGTTTCGATCGGCAAGCTTTTCATCGGCGGTGTGATTCCCGGCCTGCTGATGACGGTGCTCCTGATGGGCACGACGTGGATCATCGCCACGCGCCGCGGCTACAAGCCGGACAACCCGACGTTTCCCGGCTTCATGCAACTGTTGCGCGAGTTGAACCACAGTAAGTGGGCGCTGCTCTTCCCCGTGTTCCTGGTGATCGGCATCCGCTTCGGCATCTTCACGCCGTCGGAGGTTGGCGCGTTCGCCGTGTTCTACGCCGTGGTGGTTGGCGTGTTCGCCTACCGGCAGCTGACCTGGGCCAAGTTCAACGAAGCGCTGCGCCACAGCATTCACGACATCGGGATGATCATGCTGATCATCATGCTGTCGTCGATGATCGGCTACGTGATCTCGCTGGAACAGGTGCCCGCGCATGCGGCCGAGTGGATTGTCGGCGTGACGCAGAACCAGAACCTGCTGCTGACGATGCTGGTGGTGTTCATCCTGCTGCTGGGGATGTTCCTTGAAAGCACGGTGATCGTGCTGCTGCTCACACCCATTCTTGTACCCATCGTAATCAAGGCCGGCATCGACCCCGTGCACTTCGGCCTCGTGATGATGACGGCCACTACGCTTGGTGGCATGACGCCGCCGGTGGGTGTGGCGATGTTCACGGTCTGCGGGCTGTTGAAGACGCCGCTCGACGAGTACACCAAGGAAGCGCTACCGCTGCTGGCAGCCGTGATCGCGCTGATCTTCGCGATGGCGTTCATTCCGCAGATCGTGCTGTTCCTGCCCAACCTGCTGATGCCGTGATTTGATTTGCGGGCGCGGCTAAAGCCCCGAGGGCAGACCTGATTGGAACTGGCCAGGTGGTATGACCAGTTCCAGGTCGTTTGATAGAATCCGCGATGACTCCCCTTTCGCGGATGCCCTGCGTGGCCGCGGTTGCCGCGCGCCGATCCCCGAAATTCGCCTGCCGGATTACTCCTGATGCCCACGACCATCGCCGCCATTCGCGCCACGCCCGTTACCGTGCCGCTCGAAGCGCCGTTGCTGCACAGCAATGGCGCCCATTGGGGGCGCTTCGTGCGCACCGTGGTCGAAGTGGAAACCAGTGACGGCTATGTCGGGCTGGGCGAGATGGGGGGCGGCGGCGAGGATGCCACGCGCGCCTTCGCCGGTCTCGCCACCTATCTGGCGGGACACGACGTGTTCCAGTTGGAGGCGATGCGCCTCAAGATCTGCAACCCCACTGCCAGCCTGTACAACAATCGCACACAGCTACATGCGGCGCTGGAATTCGCGTGCCTCGACATCATGGGCCAGAAGCTGGGCGTGCCCGTGCATGCGTTACTGGGGGGCAAGCTGCGCGACGCGGTAGATTTCGCGAGCTACCTCTTCTTCCGTTATGCCGATCCGGTCACCGGCAAGGGCGAAGTACGCACG
>JANPIW010000621.1:0-5498 GCA_031425215.1 Verrucomicrobiaceae bacterium | reverse complement strand
CGTGAAGGCGCTGCACGGACTGGTGCGCCAGTTCTTTGACAACTCACCAGGCGAGGCCGCGCTGGCTTTGCTGGGACAGAAAAATCTCAAGCTCTCGCCCGATGAGGCTGAGCGGCTCACCAAAATCATCAACGAGGCGCGCATATCATGAACCATATCTCCGACGAACTCTTTTCTCTCCACGCTCGCTATCCGGGCCTGATGACAGTGGCAATGGCGCTCATCAAAGGTGCGGCGCTTCTATGCCTGACGTGGGGCCTTGCGCGGCTGTTGCGGCAGCGCTCCGCCGTGGCGCGCGCGTGGGTTTGGCGCAGCGGGTTTGCCGCGCTGCTGCTGCTGGCGGCCTGGCCTTATCGTCCGGCATTGCTTGGTGGAGTGCGGCTGGAGGTGCTGGTGCCGACGGAGGAGGTTGTGGTTTCGTATTCGTCGCTGAGAAAGCAACCCGTTGATGTGCAGGTCGAGGCGCGCGCCTCTGAGCCGCTGGTGATTGAGAAGGATACAACCTTCGGCGGTGTGATGAAGCGCGCGGTGCGTGAGCTTGATCCTTTCGTTGTCCACGCATGGTGGATTGTGTTTATGGTCCTGCTTGGAGTGAAACTCGTCCGGGCGCGGATCGGTTTGCGGGGGCTGATGGCTCAAAGCAACCCGGCACATGAGGATGTGATCGCCGCGTGTGAACGAGTGAGTCGTGCGGCGGGTCTGCGCTCCATGCCTGCTGTGCGAGTGAGCGCGGATGTGGATTCGCCTCTGCTCACGGGTGGCAGGCGCAGGATCATCTGGCTGCCGGATGAAAGCGCGGAGTGGAGCGCGAAAAAGCTCAATGCGGTGCTGCATCACGAGGTTGCGCATCTCACGCGCAATGACGGCGCGTGGCAGTGGGCGGCGACGATCGCGGCCTGCTTCTGGTGGTGGAATCCCGTCGTGTGGTTCGCGCTGGCGCGGCTCAAAGCAGAGACAGAACTGGCGGCGGATGAGATGGTGCTGGTGCGAGAAGTGTCAGCGACGGATTTCGCGCAGGCGCTCGTGGAGATCGCCAGCGTGCTGTTGCCGAGGCCTGCGCGCGCGTTCGGCGTGCCGATGCTCGGCGTGTCCGCCATCGAGCAACGCGTGCGCGCCATGCTGCGACACAATCCGTGGCGCGGGAAAGTGGGCGCGCTGGGGAGCACATCGTTGGCGCTGCTCGCCGTGCTGATGAGCGGTATCGTGCTCGTCTCGTGTAAACAACAGCCGCCGAAATACATCAGCCTCGCCAAGCTGGTGGTCGGCGGCCGCATGGTTGGCAACAGCAGTCCAAGTGGACCTGCCTATGTCGATTACCTCCAGGACTTCTACGGCACAATCATCGAGACCATCGAGAGCAGCGAGATGCGCCGCCGAGCGCTGGACCGCGTCCGCGCGCTGCATCCAGATATGAAGGAATCCGATGTCGAAATCCAGGTCAGTCAGAACAAGGGCAGCGCGATCTTCAACGTGCGCGCTTTCGGCTCCGAGCCGAAGTACACGCGCGTTTTCCTAGACGCGCTGCTCGATGAATTCCTGGCGTTTCGGATTCAAATCCGCGAGCAGCAGAAGAACAAGGCGCTGACCACGCTGGCTGAGGATGTGGTGAGGCGGGAGAAAAATTTGCAGGAAACCCAGGACAAGCTCACCGCCTACCTGAAACAGAACAACATCGTGCTCATTACAGGCGTGAACAACTCGGCAGCGATGCATTTGGCGAGGCTCACGGATTCGCGAGAGGACATGGTGACGCAGCTCACCGTCTTGGATCTGGCTCGCGGCGACTTCGCAGGGGCGTTGGAAGAGAAGGAGAGCAGGGCAGCCGATCTCGCGGCGAGCGCGGGCGAAACCGCATTTCCGAGACTGACGATGACGGAGAAGGACTATCTGCAAAACAAACTCGAGCTGTTGAAGCTCGGCGGTGAAAAGGCATTTCTCGTCAGAGAAGCCGGCGAGTCCGATCCGAAGGTGGCCGAGATCAATCGCAGCATCGGCAAGCTTGAGGCAGTGCTCGAGTTTGAGGAGAAGCAACTGGCCGAGGAGATGAAGCGGACCAAGGCAAGCCTGGAGAGGCGGCTCAAGGCGCTCGACGCGCAGATCGAGGTGAAGAAAGCCGAGGCTCTCGATCTCGGCGGCAAAATCGCCACACACGGCGCGCTGGAGAAGGACTACAAGGAGCGGAAACAAGCTTACGATGAGATTCTCGCCCTCGTGCGCCGCTTCACCGTGAACGAGGACATGTCCGGCGACACCGTGACTGTCATGGAGCGGGCCTCGGGCGCGGTGCAGGACATGCAGCGTGGCTGGTTTGGACTGTGAGAAAGGCGGTCCGACTGCATGCGTTTGGAGCGTCCCGCCCCGCCGAGGCACAATGCCGAAGCTCCAAAGGCATGAGCCTTCAAGATGTAGCCGATGGCGTGAGCCTTCGGTGGTTTGGAATTGATGCGAAGGAACGCCTTTCCCCTACTGAATGAACGCTCACGCGGTTCAGCTACGCGCTTCGTGCTTTCGCGCCGCACACGCTCACGCCGATGAAGATCACCCGGAACTCGGAGATGCATGCCCTGCCGCAGAGCCTTGATTTCGCATGGTTGTCTGTGGACGCGCTGGGTGCCCCGCCTCGATCACGAGCCACATCCTTCTCGACCCACACTACTCCTTGCTAATCGTCCTTCGTTACGGGAAAGAACACCTCCGCGTTGCCCGTCTTTTTTCACCCTCACTGCCACACCCATAATCATGTCTGACTCCGCCGCCGCCGCCTCGCTTGTCGAGGGTTACAACAAGCTCCGCACAGCCCTCGCCAAACGCATCGTCGGACAAGAAGCCGTGATCGAGCAGATATTCATCGCGCTGGCCGCCGGTGGTCACTCGCTGCTCGAAGGTGTGCCGGGTCTTGCCAAGACGCTGCTCGTGAAATCGCTCTCCGAGGCGCTGCACATGACCTTCCGCCGGGTGCAGTTCACGCCTGACCTGATGCCTGCTGACATCACTGGCACTGAGATCATCCAGGAGGACGCCGAGACAGGTCGCCGCAAGCTTGTGTTCCAGCCCGGGCCGATCTTCACGCAGATTTTGCTCGCGGATGAAATCAACCGCACACCGCCCAAGACACAGGCCGCGCTGCTGGAGGCGATGCAGGAAAAGCACGTCACCATAGGCCAGGTCACGCACGAGCTGCCGCGTCCGTTCTTCGTGCTCGCCACGCAGAATCCCATCGAGCAAGAAGGAACCTATCCGCTGCCCGAGGCGCAGAAGGACCGCTTTCTGTTTCTCATCAAGATCGACTACCCCACGCGCAACGACGAAAGAGAAATCATCGCCCGCACCACGGGCAGTGACACCTCGCAGATCGAGCCGGTGCTCACTGCCGAAGACCTTCATAACGCGCAGAGCCTTTCTCGCAAAGTCCCCGTCGCCGATCACGTCACCGACTTCGTGCTCGATCTCATCCGCGCCACGCGTCCGAATGAACCCAACGCCTCGCCCTTCGTGAAACAAATGATCGGCTGGGGTGCCGGCCCGCGCGCCAGCCAGCAGATCGTCCTCGCCAGCAAAGTCCGCGCGCTGCTGCAAGGCCGCACGCATGTGACTACGGACGACATCGAAGCGCTCGCAGCGCCGATTTTGCGCCACCGCATCGTGCCCACGTTCCATGCGGAGGCCGAGGGAATGACGGCGGATTTGATCGTCGCAGAGCTTCTCAAGCAGACGAAGAAGAACGTGGCGAGGGTGTTGTAGCATGATAACCTTCAGCCATCTTCACGAGCCATGAGCCAGATCACCATCGACACAGTGCAACTCCGAGACATCGTAGAAACCGCTGTGGAGGAAGCATTCCGCCGCCACAGTGAATCAATTCGCAGCCAGGTGGATGACGAGATCGAGGATGTGCTGCTGGCTTGCCTAGTGGATGAGGCATGCGACTCCGGCGAGGCGCGCATCCCTGGCGAGGAATTTCTCTCAAGCCTCAAAGCCCGCCTGTGAAATTTGAGATCACCAAACGCTTTGCAAAAGACATTGAAGCACTGCGCGGCGAAGATTTGCGACACCGATTGGCCGCAGTCTTAGCTGAGATCCAAATAAGACCCGCGCTCTCGGCGGTGTCGAACGTCAAAACCATGGCCGCCAGCCGTCATCACTACCGAATACGCGTGGGCGACTATCGGATCGGCTGTCGGCTTGAAGGCGACACACTCGTGCTCGCCCGTTTTCTCCACCGAAAAGAAATCTACCGCAAGTTCCCCTGACCGCCTTCCGCCTTCCGCCTTCCGCCATTCGCCATTCGCCATTCGTCATTCGTCATTCGTCATTCGTCATTCGTCATTCCCGATGGCAACCCTCACCGACATCCTCCAAGCCGAAGACATCACGTCGCTGCAGCACCTGCAGCTCTTCGCGCGCACAGTGGTCGAGGGCTTCACCACCGGCCTTC
The DNA here is from genome assembly GCA_031425215.1 of Verrucomicrobiaceae bacterium. GTDB lineage: Bacteria > Verrucomicrobiota > Verrucomicrobiia > Verrucomicrobiales > Verrucomicrobiaceae > JANPIW01. The sequence goes on along the minus strand of JANPIW010000621.1, from coordinate 1,063 downwards.
ATGCGTCTCCGCACAAAGGGTTCTCCGTCGAGTTCCGCCAGCACCGGCAGTATGTCCAGGGCGATGAGATCAGACGCCTTGATTGGAAAATCTTCGGCCGCACCGACCGCTTTTACATTCGCGAATACGACGAGGAGACCAATCTCCGCGCCACCATCGTGCTCGATGCCAGCGGCTCCATGGCCTATCGCGGCACGAAGGGCGTGAGCAAGTTCGACTACGCGCGCAAGCTCGCCGCATCGCTCGCTTACCTGCTCATGTCGCAGCAGGACGCGGCGGGCCTCATAACCTTTGATTCAAAGCTGCGCGACTTCGTCCCGAACCGCACACGCATCACGCATCTGCACAATCTGCTCGATGTAATGGTGAAGACCGAGCCGGGCAAAGACACAGCGCTTGCTCCCGTGCTGGAGTCGCTCGCCATGCGCCTCAAGCGCCGCGGCCTCGTCATTCTCATCAGCGATCTCTTCGACGATCCCGCCGCGCTGCTCCGCGCCGTCGGCGTGCTGCGGAAAAAGGGCCACGAGATTTTAGTCTTCCAGCTCTGGGATCGCGACGAGCTGGAGTTCCCCTTCGGCAACTGGTCGCGCTTTGAGAACCTCGAAAACATTGAGGATCACCTCCTGCTCGACCCAGCCGTCATCCGCCACCGCTACATGGAAGTGCTGAAAAAATTCCGCGCCGAGCTGAGCGAGGGCCTGCTGAAACACCAGATCGACCTCGTGCCGATCGCCACCGACGAACCGCACTCGGAAGCGCTGCGGAAGTATCTCGCGCTGAGGATGAGAAGATGAGGACGGGGGGGATAAAGCAGCAGTGCTCAGTGCTCAGTGCGAAGTGCTCAGTAATCAGGCAAACGGAACCCTCAATCCGTGAAACGGGTGTGGCGACAGCCCGCCCGTTCATGCTCGGCGAGCGTCGGTCAATGTCAGCTACATTCACTGGCACACCCCTCCGCCGCGCGCAGCGCCTTGTACTGCGGCAGCCTGCTGCCGCTTTCCCGAGCCAGCCTGCTGGCGTCGAAGTCCACCAGCGTCCCCTCGCACCTTCGCTCCCGCGCCTG
>JANPIW010000620.1:0-7189 GCA_031425215.1 Verrucomicrobiaceae bacterium | reverse complement strand
TCCCGGCGAGATAGTTCAGCGCGCCGATCAATCCTTTGCCTTTGGAATCCTTCCATGTCGGGTCGCCAGATTTCCAATCCTGCACATGCGGCTGCCAGGTTTTGAGCGGCACTTTGTCTGCTTTGCCAGCTTGTGTGTTGTCGAAGTCATTATAACCCAACAGCGTCTCTGGAGAGTCGGGGCCTGCTTTGAGGAAATAGGTTTTTGAGCCTGCAAACTGGAGATGATGACCGCCGACGTATTGCAGACGGCCTTGCGAGCGGAAGTCACGTCCGGTTTTGTCGCTGGCTGCAATGCTGAACGTGCCATTTTTGCCATCGAAAGGCGGCAAAGCTGTTCCGCCGCCATTGAGAGCGGCGAGCGGGCCTTTGGTGAAACTCACGCGGTAGTTCCAAGTGCCCGTTTTATCGGGTGAAAGGTGCGCGAGCCATTTCGTGCCGCTTTCGCCGCTGCTATTGGCTGCGTTGCCATCGGCGGCGAAATAGCCGGGCACGGTGTAGCCCGGTGTGCCGCTCTCGTGCGTGAACGTGACGTTGAAGGCGAGGTCGGTGAAGGGGTTGGGTGATTGATGGTTCTCTGCGGCGAAGGGACCATCGAGTCTGAGAGTGACCTTGTGCCATTGCTTGAGTTCGCCGGTGATTTGCACGCTAGCATCGCCATCGGGTTGGCGTGCGCAGGCGGTCGAGAGGAGGAATAGGCTAAGGAGGAGCTTCATTGGGGCGGGCATTCGTGCGTTTATCGGCTGCGGAAGAGATCGCTCATCACGACGGCTTCGATGAGGGAGCGGAGGCCGTATTTTTTGTTTGGGAGATCGGCGACGATCTTTTCCACCGTTGGTTCGTCGAGAGCTCCGATGCGGCGACCGCAGGCGTAGGTGAGCAGGCGGTCGGTGAGCATTTTAGCGAAGAGGTCTTTGCGCTGGACGAGGATCTTTTTCAAACCGGCCACGTCGTCGAACTTCTCGCCGCTGGGCAGTTCGCCGCTGGAATCGATCTTCGTTTTCTCGATGCGAGCGCGCCAGTCGCCGATGGCGTCGAAGTTCTCCAAGGCAAAGCCAAGCGGATCGATCTTTTGATGGCAGCCATAGCAGTTTGGCGATTCGCGATGCTTGCTGAGCAGCTCGCGCATGGACTTGGCTCCGCGCACATCGGGATCAATCGCGGGCACGTCATCGGGCGGCGGCGGGGGCGGGGTGCCGAGGATGTTTTCCAGCAAAAACACGCCGCGAGTGACCGGCGATGTCTCGATGCCGTTGGCCGTGATGGTGAGCACGGAGCCCATGCCGAGCAGGCCGCCACGTTTGTCAGTCTTGAAGGTGACTTTGCGGAACTCGTGCGCCTTGGCGGGATCCCCCAGCTCACCATCGAGTTCGTAGTGCGTGGCGAGCGGCTGGTTGAGGAAGCTGTAATCGCTATCGAGGAAGTGAACGATGCTGGCGTCGCGCTCGATGAGGTCGCGCATGAACAAGCGAGTCTCTTGCTTGAAGGCTTCCTGGAATCCTTCTCCACATCGCGGACAGAGGTGAAGTATTCGTCCAGCTTCTCCTTGTCGCGCTGACCCAGGTGACGCTGGAGCGACTTCGCATCACCATTCACGGCGTCGAGAATGGAGCCCTTCACATTGAGTCGATCCATGGATGCGGCGAGGCTGGAGGCATCCTCATTGATGAACAGCTTCTGGAACAAGTCCCTGGGCGTGGTGATGGGCGGAACGCGGGTGCCGCTGCGAGTCCAGGACATCAGGCAGCCGCCATGAATACCGCTCTCCGATCCAAGTGTGAGTGAAGGAAACCTCGTAGCACCACCCATCGTCTCAACGGCCCGTTGATCGACGGTGATATTGCCATCCGGCATGCCTTTCGCATCGGAGGTCTTCACCCCGCTGAGGAACGAACTCATGGCGAAATGCCCGCCTTTGATGCCGTGATCGAGGCCTGAGTAGAGCGTGAAATCTTTCTGGTGCGGCTTGAGCGCTTCGATGGACTCCGGCAACTCGTAAGCCCCACCCGTTTTGGTCGGAAAGAACGCCGGAGGATAAAAACCGAGCAAGTTGCCGATGCACACCATCCGCTGGGGTCGCTCAGCGCCGGCTACCTTGCCTGGCAGAGAGCCGACGGCGGAGTTTTGCGCGAAGACTCGCCCGCCCAGGGATTCGAGGAGTGGCAGGGCAAGGCTCACCCCTGCGGCCCGTAGGAAGAAGCGTCGGTTGATCAAGCAAGGAGAGAGGTTGGAGTGGGACATGGAAGGTTTTGCTTAAGGTGCGAGCGGCGGTATTTTGAATGGGATGGGGAACTCAGATCGAAGCATTTCAAGGCAGCGCGGCCTGGGGGGTGAACACGGAAACCTGCACATCATCCACGTAGTGGACCGAAGTCTCCGCGGACGCATCTTCCGCAGGTCCAGCGCCGAGGATGAACACCAGACTCTGCGCCCCACGCGGCAGCGGCATCTTGAGCGAGAAGGTGTGCCATCCGCGGTCCCCCGCCGGTGTCTCGAACCTCTGCGTCACAGACACTACTCCATCCTCTTGCGTCTTCGGCCAAAAGCCTTGCGTCGCCTGTTCGGGCGTTTCCTTGAGCGCAAAGGCGCGGACCAAATAGCGCGATGTCACGTCACCATCGGCCGCGAAGAATGACGCGCTCACCCACACTTCGGCATCGCCTGCCACTCCGAGCCTCGGCAGCGAGCGAAGATCGAGCACCTGATAAACACGGGACGGCAGGTTCTTAACGTTCTCCTCCCGCGGAATCGGCTCCAGCCGCAGCATTCGCTTGCCCTCCAGCGGCTGCACTCCGCTCTCGGCCGTCACCACCGCTGCCGAATCTGCGCCCCACTGCCCGACACCCTTCGGCACACCGCGCACCAGGATCGTCTCCGCGTTCTCCAGTCCCGGATTGTAAACCGCCAGCGGCACCTTTTTCACCCCGCCCCCCCGCTGCGCCACAAACCCAAACACCACCGAAGCGCTGAACAGCCCGATCACCCACCCCGCCGCCGCCGCCATGAGCGGACGCCATTGCAGCCAGACACTCCGGTGGGGTCTTACGATCGTCGGCTGCTGGGTCGGGAAAGCACTAGCCTCCTCCGCGAGCGCCTGCGAAAGCACCACGCGGTCAAAGTAGGCTTTCCGCGCCGCAGGATCGACGGACAGTTCCGCTTCCAACCTCAGAAAATCGGCTTCGGAAATGTCGCCCTCGATCAAGGTGTCGATGAGTTCGTTTCGTTCTTTCTCGTTCATGATTGAGCCTCCGTGGCAGCCAGTTGTTTCTCGATGCAGCCGAGCAGGGCATTCCGCAGGCGATGCAGCGTCACTTTCAGCCCGCCTACGCTGCGCCCCGTCCTCTGCGCAAAGTTATCCAGCGTCCCTGCCGTCGCCGTATAGCGGTGCAGCAACAGTTCGCGATCCTGCGACCGGAGCTTTTCGAGACAGCCGCGAAGCGCCTCATGCCGCCGCTCGGTGTCGTGCTCGCGCTCGATCAAATCATTGGCAAAGAGCTGCTCCAACTCCTCGCCAAACCCCAGTCGCGAATCCCGTGCCTGCTGCTTGCGATGATTCAGCCCCTCATACCGCGCTACGCTAAACGCCCACGCCTTAAAATTCGTTCCCGCCGCAAATTCATCGCGCTTCTTCCAAAGCGTCGCATTCGCTTGCTGCACCACATCATGCGCCGCCGGATCACCCGGCAGCAGCGACTGCACATAGAGCCGCAGCGGCAGTTGTATCTCGGTCAACTGCGCGACGAACTCGGTTTCTTGGGGGCTTTCGTTCATGATCACACGCAAATGCCGCATCCCGGCAAAAGGTTAACCACAAATCGGGAGAATATCGCGAGGCACACCAGCTCGCCACCTTCCCGATCAGGCGTGGCCTTGGGATGACTGGGGTGAGTAGCTTACTTCCCGCCCTTGATGAACTCCTCGCGTGAGACAAAGCCGTCCTTGTCCTTGTCGAACTTGGCGAAGCGCTCTTTGGCTTCATCGCCATTCGATTGTTTCACGAGATACTCTTCGAGCGTGAGCCTGGCCTTGGCTGGGTACAGTCGGTCGTAGCGCACATCGCGGGACTCGTCGGTGGAGGTGGTGGCGGGCTTGGCGGGGGATTTGTCTTTGCCTTTCGGTTTGGCGGCGGGGTTGAGATCGGAACCGACAGGCGGGAGGTGCTTGGCGAGGGATTCGATCAAGGCGGCGTGCTCAGGTTTGTCGGCGAGGCTGATCGTTTCGGTGGGGTCGGCTTGCTCGTCGTAGAGTTCGGTGGCGACGATTTTGGAGCCGTTGCGCTCGCGCCAGAAGGTGGCGCGGTAGCGTTCGTTGCGGATGCTGTAGCCCATGACGGGGCCTTCAGGAGCACTGCGTGGATATTGGCTGATGGCGACGTCGGTGGCGCGAGCGGCGGGGTTTTCGATGAACGTCTTCAAGCTGCTGCCACCGAGTCCGCTCGGGATCGGCAGGCCGCAGACATCGGCGAGCGTGGGATAGACATCGACGAACTCCACCGGAGCCTCGCACTTCTTCCCGGCAGTCTTCGATCCGGGCACGCTGATGAGCAGCGGCGCACGCGCGGCGATCTCGAAGTTCGTGTGCTTGTGCCACAGGCCGTGATCGCCGAGTTGCCAGCCGTGATCGCCCCAGAGCACGATGATGGTGTTGTCGGCGAGGCCTTCTTTGTCGAGCGCATCGAGCACCTTGCCGATCTGCGCGTCCGTGTAGCTGATGCAGGCATAGTAGCCGTGGCGCAGCGTTTTGGCGAAATCAGCGGGGATAGGATTTTCTTTCGGCACACCGGGGTAGGCGTGCAGCTCGCCATTCGTGTGCCCGGCGAACTCCGGGCTGCCCGCGGGCAGTTTGTCGGTGGTGGGTACGGGGATCGTGTTCGGGTCGTAGAGATCCCAATACTTCTTCGGCGCGACAAAAGGCAGATGCGGCTTCAAGAAGCCCACGGCGAGGAAAAAGGGCTCACTCTTCGACTTGAGCGCTGCGAGACGCTTCACCGCCTCGGCCGCCGTGGCGCCATCCGGGAGCTGATCGTCCTCTTTCGGGCTCACTTCATAGGCGGGGCCTTTTTTGGGGCCTTTGCCGTTTTTTCGCAGCTCACCGCCTTCCTTCGGGGCGCTGTATTCTTCCGCGTTCACATCGTGCTTGGTGACGATCTGCTTCGTCCAGTCCGCGAGGTCTGTATCGACAGCGCGGCCTTTCGGATACCAGTGAGGTTCATTCCAGGAGCGACCATCTTCAAAGCCAGAGTGGTAAATCTTGCTCAGCGCCGCGCAGTGATAGCCGTTCGCCTTGAAGTGCTGCGGCAGCGTGATGCAGTCCGGCTGCGCCACACGGAAATGCGTCTCCAAGTCCCACACCTTCGTCACATCCGGCCGCAGGCCCGTCAGGATTGCCGTGCGCGACGGACTGCACACTGCCTGCTGGCAGTAGGCCTTGTTGAAAACGATCCCACGCGCCGCGATGCGGTCGATGTTCGGCGTTTTGACGATCTTGTTGCCATAGCATCCGAGTTCCGGCCGCATGTCATCCACAGCAATGAAGAGGACGTTTGGCCTCGCCGCGAAGGACGAATGCAGAATGAGGAATGACGAAAGGAGCAGGAGAGTAGATTTCATGGCGGGGCGAAACGGTTGAACGGTTTTATGTTGGCTTACTTGTTGGTCGTAGGTGGTGATTCAGGCTCTCTCATGGTTTTCTCCGTCTTCATTTTCTTGTTCGCATGACGACCGGTCCCGTCACCGCTGTCAGGGATGCCACCTGCGGGATTTAATTTGGTGAGCACGGCGGCGAGTTTGGTGCGGGCAGGATGATCGCCTGTGACGAGCTTCTCGGTGAAGGGTGCGTCGCTCATGTCGAAGAGTTCGCCCTTCTCATTGAGCTTCCAGTTTGCATTCCGCACATACCATCTGGAGGCTAGTTGGTTATAGATCCACTCACGCGGCTGTCCTAGCTCGCCACGGAGCTGCGGTGCGAGGCTGTGACCGTCGAAGATCGTGTCCTTGGGAAGGCTGCCGCCGGTGAGTTCCGCGAAGGTTGGCAGGAAGTCGGTGGAGTCGATCAAGTTGGCGCTCACCTTGCCTCCGGGCATCTTGGCGGGCCAGTTGACGATGAACGGCACAAGGCCACCGCATTCGAGCATGGTGCCCTTCATGCCGGAGAGCCCCTTGCCGCCGATCGTGGCACGCTCCGACTGGCCTTTGCCGGTGCCATTGTCACCCATGAAGATAATGAGTGTGTTTTCGCGCAGCTTCAGAGTTTCAAGTTCGGTCACGAGCTTGCCGACGAGCTTGTCCATGTAGGCGACGTTGTCCGCCATGAGGTCCGTACTGCCCGAGGCGCTGTCGGGTGTCGGCATCAGTTCCCCGTGGACGCTCGACATGGGGTAATAGACGAAGAAGGGCTCATCCTTGTGCTTCTTAATGAAGTTCACCAAATGCTCGTGAAGCAGGTCGGGCATGTATTCATCGTCACCGAGTTTTAGTTCCTTGCCATTCACCTGATACTTCTCGGTCTTGCCGTCCTTGGTGTTTCGATAAACGCCGCTGCCGTTGAAGCGCAGGTATTCATCGAAGCCTGACTCGTCCGGATCCCCCGGAAGCTGGCCCCACTTGCCGATGGAGGCTGTTTTGTAGCCCGCGCTCTGGAAGACGCGGCCGAGTTGCAACTCCTTGTTTGGCATCACCCGGCAGGCATCCTGATTGCTCGATCCATTGCGAAAGGCATAGCGCCCCGTCATGATCATCGACCGCGATGGACCGCAAAGCGCCGCCGTGAAGCAATGCGTGAACCGCGTGCCCTCGCTCGCGAGTTTGTCGATGTGCGGCGTATTGTAATTGTCCGCGCCATAGCAGCCGACGTTTCCAATCCCGAGATCGTCGGCGAGGAAGAAGATGACGTTGGGTTTATCGGCGGCCTGACTTTGGCCGAAAAGTGCGACCAGGGCGGAGAAGAGAGTAAGGAGGCGTTTCATCTGGGTGGGAAATCAAGGCAATGGAGGACGAGTGGTCAGTGACACGCGCACATCGTCGGCGTAGCTGCCGGTGAAGACAGGCTTTTCTCCGGCATCGAAGGATTGAGTGATGTGCAAACGAATGACGAGGTAATCGGTATGTGCTGGCAGACGCAGTTCCGTCGCAAAGCGCTGCCATGTGGCAGGATCGCGGTCGAGCTTGGTGCGGCTGCTGCGGGCCATGGCG
>JANPIW010000619.1:0-2500 GCA_031425215.1 Verrucomicrobiaceae bacterium | reverse complement strand
CGCTGCGGCCGCGAAAACTGCGCCCGTAGTAGGCGGAGTTGTAGCGCAGGCGCGCAAAGGTGAAGATGTCGTTGGGCAGTTCCTTGCTCACGGGCCAGCTTGGATATTCGTTTTCATAGCCGCGCCCGAGCTGGCGCGGATCATAGACTTCTCCGCCGGTGTCGATGCCGAAATTCCTCGGCACCCCCGATGGTGTGCTCGTGTCCTGAGCCATGACGAAAAGCGCGGCCATCATCGTGGTGATGACTCCTGCCTGACGTAGCGCTCGTTTGCTCATGCGGGACATCAACGCGGTCCGGCACGATGTTTATCGCGCAAGAGCGTAGCCGAAGGCGTAACAGCCTTCGGGAGTTCGGAGTTCTTCGCTGTGCAACGCACCCCCACTGACTGAACGCTCACGCGATTCAGCTACGCGCAAAGGTTGCCCGAAAGATCGCGCGCCGCGCAGTCGTAATTTTTTCGTCGCAGGCGAGAAACCATGCGGCCCACTCCCAGCCACTCTGTTTTGAAATCCACGACGAAATGATCCGCCATATCCGGAAGCCAGCACCGCTCATCATGACGTTGCTCCTGGCCCTTGGGATTGGTGGTTGCACCTCCGGGCATTACTCAAAGTCAGCGCATCGCGAGACTCGCGGTATCTTGCGCTTCAAAAAGCGCGCCGTGCCAAACTCGGGCCGCGACATGCTGGACATCACGCCTCCTCGCCCCGCCACGCTGGAGGAGCTGGCGGTGAATCAAAAGAAGGCGGAATTTCTCGGTGACCGCGCGCATATCGAGAAGGGCGCGAAGGTGCTCACACTGGCTGACGCCCTGCGGAATGGCGTGCATCGCAACCGCACTTACCTCGACCGCAAGGAGACGCTTTATTTGGAGGCGCTCGATCTCACGCTCGCGCGGCACCAGTTTGCGCCGATTTTTTCCGCCACAGGATCGACGGTGGAAAACCGGGTGCAGGTGGAGCAAGGCGTGAACACTTTTGTGACCGAGGCGACGCAAACCTCGAAAGGCAACATCGGCTTTTCCGCGCTGACAAAAATCGGCACACGCATCAGCGCGGACTTGAGCAGTGATTTCATGCGCTTCATCACCGGTCAGCTTCGGGAGGTCAGCGACTCAAAGCTCGCCGTCACCCTCACGCAGCCGCTGCTGCGCGGCGCTGGTTATCTGGCGGTGACAGAGGTGCTCACGCAGGCGGAGCGCTCGCTGCTGTACTCGGTGCGTGATTTCACCCAGTATCGGAAGACGTTCACCGTCGATATCACCTCGCAGTACTACAGGACACTGCAGGCACGCGACGCGGCGAAGAACGCGCATCTCGCCTACCTCGCCTTCAAAGAGACGGTGCTACGCGAGCGCGGCATGGAGGAGGCGAACAGGCGCAGCCTGCCCGCGCTGCTCCAGCTCGAGGCCGCGACACTTTCGTACGACCGTCGCTGGCTCAGCGCGATTGAGAGCTATGAGGCCCAGCTCGACGCGTTGAAATTGCAGCTTGGCCTGCCAGTTTCAGCCAAGCTCATGCTCGATGAAGGAGAGCTGTCGCGCCTGCAGCTCTTTGATCCGCCCGGCTCGGTCGATGACGCGCTGACCACGGCGCTGAGCACACGGCTCGATCTGCAAAACTCGCGCGAGGGCGTCGAGGATGCAAAGCGCCGCATTAAAGTCGCAAAACAAGACCTGTTGCCATCCGTCGGCGCGGTGTTGCAGTACGACATCACGGGCGCCCCGAACTCCAACGGAGCCAACCTTGATGCGCGCCGCCGGACCGTCTCGCCGGGACTGGATGTCGATCTCCAGCTCGATAAGAAGGCCGAGCGCAATGTCCTGCGTGCTGCGGAGGTGGCGGAGCAAAAATCCAAGCGGGACCTGGAGCTTCAGGAGGAAACCTTGCGTCTCGACATCCGGGCGGACTGGCGTGCGCTCGATCTGGCGAAGAAGCAGTACCAGCTAGCCATTGAGGGCTTGAAGCTGGCGGAGCGACGTCTGGAGGTGGAATATGATTACTTGATCGAGGGCAAGAGCACCTCCGCGCGCGACTACATCGACGCGCAGCAGGATCTCATCGAGGCGCGGGATCAGATCACATCCACGCTCATCACGCACACGCTCGCGCGCCTCAAACTCTGGAAAGACATGGGCATTCTCTTCATTACGAAAGACGGCGCGTGGGATGACGTATTAAAAACCGAACGACCCAAAGGGGAATAAATGACGAAGCCGGGTAAATCCAAAATGTGGCTCGCAGGTGTGGTCGCTCTGATCACACTTGCAGGAGGCTATTACTTTCTCAGCGGCGACTCCGCTGCTGTGCAGGACGTGCCTGTCTTCACGGTGGCACAGGGGCCGATGCAAATCGACGTGCTGCAGGGCGGAGAGATCCGCGCCCTTCGCAATGTGGAGATGAAATCCGAGATCGAGACGCCGACCAAGATTTTGAGCCTGATCCCCGAAGGATACCTCGTCACCGAGGATGACATCAATGACGGCAAAGTGCTCGTCG
>JANPIW010000618.1:0-3429 GCA_031425215.1 Verrucomicrobiaceae bacterium | reverse complement strand
AGGCCGCCTGCTTCGCGGCGACCGCAACGACCACTTCGCGTCGGTGAAGGTGTCGTACAAGTTTTGAGCCGCCCGTGGTCCCGATCTTTCCGCATCCATTTTGAGCATGTGATGACGGGTTTGACAAAAAGACTTCGGCCTGTAGTCTCCCCGCCCCTCCGCCGGAAAGGGTGTTCGTTGAGCACCTCGGAATGTGTTTTCCCCACGGCGCGCGGGCATCACTTTCACCCAGACAGTCTATGAGCAAGAGAACCTACCAACCATCCAAAAGGACGCGCAAACAGCAGTTCGGCTTTCGTGCGCGCCTGAAGTCCGCGAACGGCAAGGACATCCTCCGTCGCCGCCGTCGCCTCGGGCGCAAGCGCCTGCTGCCGAAGGGTGTGGAGATTCACTTCAAGCGCCACACGCAGGCCTAGGCCCTCGGGCCTTCGGTCTGGCGGTGCGCGCGTGTCTCCATGCGCCTCCCGTCCACTCTACGCATCAAAAGCGCACGCGATTTTCAGCGTGTGCGCGGCGATGGGGTGGGGCATCCCGGCAGGTTCCTGGTCCTCCAGGTGCTACGGGATACTGAGCTGACCGGCTTTCGCTTCGGAATCATCTCGCCGAAAAAACTCGGCATCGCTGTCCTCCGAAACAAAATCCGCCGCAGGCTCCGCGAGATCATCCGGGCGCACCAGCACCGCTTCGTCGAGGGCGTCTGGCTCGTGGTCATCGCACGCTGGCGCGCACCGCAGGCAGAGTATGGTGGACTCGAGAGAGACTGGCTCAAGCTCGCTGAACGCGCTGGCATCCTTAAACCCGCACCGCCGCCCGCACCTGCGGCCCCTCAATGAAATGGCTCATTCGCATCGTGATTCGCGGCTACCAGATTTTCCTCTCACCCGTGCTGCACTTCATCGGCGGCCCGGCCTCGGGTTGTCGCTTCGAGCCATCTTGCTCGCGTTTTTTTCTCCAGGCCGTGGAGACTCACGGCGTGCTGCGCGGATCATGGATGGGACTGCGTCGCATCGCGCGCTGCCATCCCTGGGGCGGCTCCGGTCACGATCCCGTGCCCCCGCGCCAATCTAAAAGCTAAAATCACAAATCTAAAATTTGGAACTCAATGGATAAGAAAGCCTGGATCGCCATCATTCTCTGCTCGATCGGCATGTTCGTGAACTGGCAGTTCATGACCAAGAACGCCGAGATCGCCCGCAAGAATGCCGAGGAAAAAAGGGCCGCCGAGTTGGCGCGCAAAGCCGAGGAGGCAAGGAATAATCCCGCTGGAGTGAAACCCGCCGAGGCCGCGCTCACTCCAGGCTCACCCGCCGCCGTCACGCCCGCCGCCGCGACACCCGCACCCGAGGTGACGCACGAGATCAAGGCAGGCAATGTGCTTTACCAATTCACCACGCGCGGCGGCGGCGTGAAGAGCGCGACACTCTCCGGCCAGGATCAGGTCGTGCTCAACCAGCTCGGCAAAGAACCCGTCGGCGCGCTCCGACGTGAGGCCACGGGCAAGGACACCGCCACCTACACGATCACCGCAAAGGACGACAAGCAGATCATCTTCACCGGCACGACAGCGGACGGCATCGAGATCACCAAGACTTGGAAACTCACCGAGGGCGACAAATCTGACGATCATCTCCTCGCGCTAAGCGTCACTTTGAAAAACACTGGCGCCACGCAGCACGCCAGTAAGGAATATTACCTCTACGCCGGCGCTGCCGCTTCGCTGCGGCCGGACGATTACGTCTATCCGTCCATCATGTGGAATGACGGCGGCAATTTTGATTACCACGCCACCACCAAATTCGCCGGAGGCTGGTTCAGCACTGAGACCACGGAGTTCCGCAAAGAACTGTCACGCATGAGATGGGGCGGCGTGAGCAGCCGCTTTTATCTCGGACTCATCTCCACGCCCGAGGGCATCAAAGACGAGCCGGGCAAGGTGTGGGGCGCGCGTTTTCTCGTGGATCACAGTACGGGAGAATTCAAAGACCTCTCCACCGCCAAGAGTGACTACGCCATCGAGAGCGCGGTGGGCATCGCACCTGTCGATCTCGCGCCAGAAGCCACGATCACGCAGGATTTCGAGGTCTATCTCGGCCCGCGCGAGTACCATCGCCTGCGCGACATCGGCCGACAGCGCGCGCTGGCTATGGACTACGGCATGTTCAGTTGGATCAGCCGCTTTTTCATCAATCTCATGCGCTGGCTGCACGACAAGACCGGCAGTTGGGGCATCGCCATCATTCTGCTCACCATCATCGTGCGCACGCTCATCTGGCCCATCATGGCCAAGTCCCAGCGCAGCATGAAGCGCATGTCCAAGCTCCAGCCGCTGATGAAGGAAATTCAGGCCAAGTACAAGGACGACCAGCAGAAGATCAGCGCGGAAACCATGAAGCTGTACAAAGACTACGGCATCAATCCCGTCGGCGGCTGCCTGCCCATCTTTTTGCAGATCCCCATTTTCTTCGCCTGCCTCTACATGCTGCAATCCGCCGCCGAGCTGCGCGGGCAGTCCTTCCTCTGGGTGAAAGACCTCACGCTGCCCGACACCATCGGCCACATCCCGATCATCGGCTGGGCGCTCAATCCTCTGCCGCTGCTCATGGGCTTCACCGGATTCCTCCAGATGAAGATGATGCCGCAATCCCCCGGCATGGACAAAATGCAGATGCGCATCTTCCAGTTCATGCCGCTGTTTTTCGTTTTCATCGTGTACAGCTTCGCCTCCGGCCTCGCGCTGTATTACACCGTGCAGAATCTCTTCAGCATCTTCCAGACCTGGGTCACCAACATCACCAAAGGCCCCGACGACGGCAAGCCGCTGGAGAAAAAAGAGCGCATCCCCAAAGGCCCGCCACCGGCGAACCCATTCTTCAACCCCATGGGCAACAAGAAGAAGATCGACAAGAAAAACCGCCCGCCAAAGTTGGGGGGCTAGATGCTGGATGCTGGATGCTGGATATTAGATGCAGTTTCACAGACCACCCCCTCCCCAAGCAACATTTCAGCTCCTCCTGCCGCCCCTTGTTCAGCATCCAGCTCCCAGCATCCAGCACCTAGCACCTAGCATCCAGCACCTAGCATCCAGTTATGACCACCCTCGAACACGCCCACAAAATTCTCGACACCATGCTCGGCTACCTCGGCTACACCGTGCAGATTGAGGAGGAGAATGGAGCTGACGGCCCCACGCTCCAGGTCCTGACTGAAGATCACGAGGCACTCGTCGGTCCGCGCGGCGAGCAGCTTGAGGACATGCAGTACCTTTTGAACCGCATCCTCCAGCAGCACATCCCCGGCACTCAGCGCGTGCGCGTCGATGTCGAGTTCTACCGCAGCATGTGCGAGGACAAGCTCATCGAGCGCGTCAAGATGCTCGCCGACCGCGTACGCGCCACCGGCCAGTCCGTCGCCGTGCATCCGCTCAACAGC
>JANPIW010000617.1:0-5152 GCA_031425215.1 Verrucomicrobiaceae bacterium | reverse complement strand
TTCGCGCCGGCGGATGTTGTGATGCCGAGAGTTCGACCGGTGTTGAACGCGCCTTTGTAGTTGGAGCTGAGGTTGGCCACCACATTGTCTGTGATGATGGTGCTGCCGCTGCTGGAGCTTTGGATCCCGGCGATTTGTTGTCCACCCGAGATATTCGAAGTGGTGGCGCTGAGACTGTCAGGCGTGGTCGTGCTGCCAACGGTGTTGTCCGTGATAATGTTGGTTCCGCCGCTGACCCTGATGCCAATGATCGAGACAATATTGGAGACGTACATGTCGTGAACATTGATGGAGCTGATGGTATTGCCAGCCATGGTCACCACCCCGCTGCTCGAAGAGGCGATGCCGTGTGCGACGATGCAGTTGTTTCCAATGACGGTGTTGATGCAGAGGATGGAAGCCGTGCCGGCGCCGCCGATGGTGTTGCGTGACACGGTGCCGATGCTGACATCGCCAGCCTGCACATAGATTCCGCTCCAGGCACCAGGCACAGCGGCAACACCGCCGGAGGTGGCCCACTGGATGTTGCGGATGATATTGCCCTGCACGCTGCTCGGTGTGCTGGTGGCCACATTGAGTGTGACGCCTCGGAAAAAATATGCTGCCGCAGCGTTTTGAACAGTCCTCCATTTCTGCACTGTCACCGCCGCGCCCGGCGAGTCGCCTCCGATGAAATTGCCACTGACGATGAAGTTGCCGCCGGAAGGACTGTTTACGTAAATGGGCCGGACACTGGCATCCACTGCGGTGCGGCTAGCTGTCTGGTAAAAACTGTTGCCAGTGATGCTCCAGTCCGTGTTGCCTCCATCCAATCGCAGGCCTGCTGCGTCCACGCCCGTCGTGGCATCAAAATTGAACACGTTGCAGTTGGAAACCGTGTTGCCGCTGTTGTTCTGCGCGGCGGTCGTCGTGGTGCCGAGGGAGTAGAGGGCATTGGCGGGCGTGGTCGCGCCGTCGCGGATGTCGCAGTAGTCGATGGTGTTGTTGTCGTTGCCATTCGTGCCGGTGCTGAAGACGACCGTGCCGCTGCTTGCGCTGGTGTTCACGCCCTGGAGTGTGAGATGGCGCAGGGTATTTCCGCTCGCCTCATTGATGAAGCGCACCGCCACGCCGCTGCTGCTGGTGTTGCCGATGGTCAGTTCCTTGGCCACGCCCGCGCCGCCGGGCCTCCCGTCGAACGTGACGAACTGCGCGCCATTCAAATCCACGGTCGCCGCCATGGTGTCCGCGCTCGTGATGGAGACCGCTGCGGCTCCGGGCGCAGGTCGGATGGTGAGCGTGTTCGCCGCCGTGGTGGTGAGACCGCTGAACACGATTGGAAAAGTCTCGACGCTGCTGACATAGGCTGCCTGGAGTTCCAGCGTGAGCGGACCGGAAAGCGTCTGCGCCTGGATGTCGCTGATGGCCGCGCCGAGGCTGGCGTAGTCTCCGGAGGGGCCGATGGTTTTGGTTCCGGTCAGCGCGGCTTTCAAAGCGGTGGCCGGCAGCAGACAACAGGAAACAAATACAAGGAGCCGCAGGGGAATCCCGCGCGACCATCTGGCATATGCGTTCCTGGTATGGATCAATGAGTTCATCAAGGCAGCCCTTTGTTCGAAAACGATGATCGATCATTCGTCGTCCTCACGCGCTGGAGCTTCCGCCGGATCAAGCGGAGTCATCTCATAGATCGCCGCGAGAGGAATTTCGACCTCGTAATGCCGGAGCTTCATCACAGCCTCGGGACCATCGAATGTGGTGAGATGCCATCCTTCGTCGTCATCCAGCTCGAAGACCTCAATGCGAACCGCCGTGGTGGAGATGAGAACGTATGTGTTGAGCGATGGAATCTGGCGGTAGTGCCAGAACTTCGTGCCGCGGTCATAGCTCTCAGTGCTTGCGGAGAGCACCTCGACGAGCAGTCCTGGATTGAGAAGGGTGAGCTGCTTCTCGTCCTTAAACTGGGGAGCACCGCAAACCACGGATGCGTCGGGGAAAGTGTTCAGTCCTGTCTTGACGATTTTCACTTTCATGTCGCTGTCCAGCACATGGCAGCGCCGCTTGCGAAAGGCATTGCCAAGTTCGCGTGTGGTATTGGTTTTGAGGTGACTGTGGCTATACCCGCCGCCCGCCATCATGACGATCTTGCCGTCGAGGAACTCCAGTTTGTCCGGCGAGTCAGCGAGAATGGCCTCGTATTCTTCCTCCGTGGTGCGAGGCGGCCTTGGTTTCGAGAAAGGATGCGGAACTGCGGTATCCAGCTTGTATGCGTTGGCGGCTGACATGCCGCGAGCTTAGCACACACAGCAAAACGATCACCGCTTTTTT
The DNA here is from genome assembly GCA_031425215.1 of Verrucomicrobiaceae bacterium. Taxonomy (GTDB): domain Bacteria; phylum Verrucomicrobiota; class Verrucomicrobiia; order Verrucomicrobiales; family Verrucomicrobiaceae; genus JANPIW01. Next base: position 2,845 of record JANPIW010000617.1, on the reverse strand, counting down.
CACATGCGCCGCGTGTGAATGCGGCTATGCAAGGCGCTCCATGCCCGCCGGTTTTCTCATCTCATTCGAAGGCTCCGAAGGCTGCGGCAAGTCCACGCAGATTCAGCGTTTGCGCGCGCATCTCGAATCCGCAGGGCGCGAGGTCGTCGTGCTCCGTGAGCCGGGCGGGACCGCCGTGGGCGAGCACATCCGCCATCTCCTCCAGCACGAGAAAGACGACGCGGCGAACATGACGCCGGAGACCGAGCTGCTGCTCTTCGCCGCGAGCCGCGCGCAGATCGTGCGTGAGAAAATCCGGCCTGCGCTCGCGCGCGGCGCGGTGGTGATGATGGATCGGTTCCTCGACTCCACCACCGTGTATCAAGGCATCGCGCGCGGGCTGCCGATGGACAGCGTGCGCGCGATCAATGCCTTCGCCGCTGGCGAGACCGTGCCGCGGCTCACGCTCGTGCTCGACATGCCCGCCGAGGCCGCGTGGTCGCGCATTCACCAGACGGGGCGCGATCTCGACCGCATGGAGAGCCAGCCGCTGGCGTTCTTTGAAAAAGTGCGGCGCGGCTATCTCGACCTCGCCGCGCAGGAGCCGCAGCGCATCGCTGTCATCGATGCCGCGCAGAGCATCGAAGTCATCGCGGAACTAATCATCAAACTCGTGGAGGAGCGCTGCTGACATGCCATTCAAAGCTGACAAAGCCATGGAGCTGCTCTCCAAAGCTATGGCCGGCAACCGCCTCGGCCACGCCTATCTCATCACCGGACCGAAGGAAGCGGACCGCGAGGGCTTCGCCGCAGCTGTGCTCAGCCTGGCGGCGGGCACGAAAAGAAAAACGCTCGAAGACTGGCAGCAGCACTCCGTCCCCATCGTGCGGCCCGAGAGCAAATCCCGCCGCATCAAGGTGGATGCCATCCGCGAGCTGGAGCACACGCTCTACATGACGAGCGGCCCCGAGGGTCACAAGTTTGGCGTCATCGTCGATGCCGAGCGCATGATGCCGCAGGCGCAGAACGCGTTTTTGAAAACGCTGGAGGAACCGCCGCCGCGCACGCTGCTGCTTTTGCTCACCGCGCAGCCGCAGCAGCTCCTCGACACCATCCGCTCGCGCGTCATCGAGATTCCGCTGCTCGCGCCCGCTGGATTGCGCATCTTCACTGACTACGAGCAAAAGCTGCTCGCTGTTTTGGAGAAGCTCAGCGCGCGCCCATCGGGATCACTCGCCGCCGCGTTCTCGTTGAAGAAAGACTTCGAAGAAATCCTGGAGGAACTGCACGAGAGCATCAAAGAGGAGATGGAGGAGGACTTCGAGCGCGAGCAGGAGCACTACGGCAAGACCACCGACGGCTCGTGGCTCAAACAGCGCGAGGAACAAGTCGAGGCCAACATCGAGGCCGCTTATTTAATGCAGCGCGACGCGCTCATGGATCTGCTCCTTTCGTGGATGGGCGATGTCGTCCGCGCCCAAGTCGGCGCCGAGCACTACGACCTCAAACAATACCAAGCCGCCACCGCCGCGCTCTCCACAAGATGGACTCCAGCCGAGGCGAGCAAGCGACTGCAAGTCCTCCGCAAACTCGAGCAACACCTCCACACCAACGTCAACGAAGGCCTCGCCCTCGAGGTGGCGTTTGTTTCGGCGTTTGGTTAAACCTCCTCCTCGTTTCCCATGGAACTCTGGCGACCTGTCGGTCTCAAGGAACTTGAGTTGATGCTCAAAACAGACATGAGAAGCTTTCCTCCAAGGCTCCCGGAGCAACCGATCTTCTATCCAGTTCTCAATGTTGGATACGCGAAACAGATCGCGAGTGATTGGAACACGAAGGAACCGGATGCCGCAGGGTTTGTTTGTCACTTCGAGATTGGAGACGAGTATGGAGACTCTTTCGAGCGCCATGTTGTTGGCGGGCAAGAGCATGAGGAACTATGGATTCCTGCCGATGAGATCGATGAATTCAATCGCCGAATCATCGGTCCTGTCACAATCGTTGCCGCCTTTTTTGGCGATGAGTATCGTGGGCCAGTCCCAAAGCCGTTTGCGTTGTCGAACAAGAACGCAGTCGAGCAATTCGAGGCACTTGCAAGCCATCTGGACGACAGCGGATTTGATGTCTGGATGGAGATCGTTGCGAATCGCGATGTGATTTTCGCAAACTTTCTTTTTTGGCAACAGCATTGCATGGGAAACACCGAGCTGTTACCAGCCAAGCAAAGACTGTTGGAATTCATCAGATACCGATGGGAGAACGTAAAGTTTTCGTTTCCACTGCCCGTTGCCCTGCATGAGTGAGGATGACGTGACGGTCTAACCTTCTTCTCTGCGCGCTCCCTGATCCCCCAGCTTCATAAACGCCCGCGTGTTCCCATTCGCGATCCGCTCCACCACTTCCACCGGGCTCGCGTTCAGCGCATCGACTTCCGCCTTGTAAGTGCTGATCAGGCGCACGACCTCGCCGTTGATCTCGGCGGCATAGCTGTAGAAGGGGGAGTCGCTGCCCCAGCAGAATTTTGTTGGATACGCGGCGGCGAGATCGGCGATGACGCGGGCGGGGTCAGTGTAGTCGGAGTCAAAGCGGCGGTGTTTTTTTGCGATGAACGGCATCTCCTTCACAACGCCTTCGCAGTGGATGCGGTGTGCGGAGTTGTCGAACCAGGTGTTTGGCAGCTCGTGTACGCGGTCGAGGCTCGGTTTGTCGTAGCGGCAGGAGTGCGCGAGGAGGAAGCGCAGATGTGGATTGGCCTCGGCGATGTCGAGGATGTCGCTGCATTGCGCCCAGAGGTCGCTGTCGTTGATGCTGCTGTGGATGAGGAAGGGCAGGTCCCACTCGGCGGCGAGTTCGAGGAAGACTTTGC
>JANPIW010000616.1:0-7087 GCA_031425215.1 Verrucomicrobiaceae bacterium | reverse complement strand
CACGTTGCTGTTGCTGCTCGTGGTGGCGATGGCGTTGTCGAGCTGTGTCACGCTCACATCACCCTGGAGTCCCTGCGCTCCTTGCGCGCCCGTTTCACCCTGCGGGATGCCAAAGGTGAGTTCCACGGCATTGCCCACCAGGTCCGCATCGACCGTGGCTGGGGTTCCGGATGGCAATGTGTTCACTCCGGCGACGACCACGGTGGCAAAGGGCGGGCCTTGTTCCCCCGTGTCACCTTGCTGCCCTTGCTGACCCTCGGGTATTCCGAAAGCGAGATGCAGCACCGTGCCCACCACGCTCGCGCTCACCGTAGCCGTGCTACCGGGCGGCAGTGTGGTCACGCTGTCGATGACGACGCTGGTGATGCCGGGGTTCGCGTCGATGATGGCTTTGAGGCCTATAAATTGTTCGCGAAACATGAGCGCGGTGAGTTCCGCGTTGAAGGCGGGGACGGCTGGATCAAAGGGCATGGTGGTGTTTTCCTGTTTGGAACGCGCTGCGCCGCGTTCCTTTTTAATTGGTTGATTGCAGACGCGGTGCAGCGCGTCCCTGGATACTGAGAAGCCTTTTCGATATTGAAGTTGTCTGTGTTGGGCGGCGGTTTGGTTTCAGAGGGCTTCCGCTTGGTCGTTGAGCGCTTCCAATTGGCAGCTTGGGACCTGCAACGGCGAGCATGAAGGGACAAGGCGGAAGTCCGGTGCTCATAATTAGAAGTGCGGCGCTGGCAGTTGCTCCCGGCGGGCTCCCTTTTACTCGTTCAGAGCCTCCAATTAGGAGCTCTGAGCTTCTAATTAGTCCCTCGCCGATACTTTTTTGAAGTTCATAACTCACTGAACATCAGTGAGTTACGCGGATCATGGGGGTGGTGTGCCACCACCGACGCCGGAACCAACGCCACCGGCAGCCGGGGGGCGTCCTGGGAAGCGTTCCTTGAGGTCATTGTAGATGGTGTCGGCACCAGCCACACCGCGTTTGGCGGCCTGCTTGACGCTTTGGAGCAGGGACAAATCGAACATATAAACGTCCGTGAAGAGCAATGACACAGTGTCCTCCAGTCCCTCGCAGATGGGGCCGAGATCCCGCAGCCAGGGCTGCGCAATGGCGATGGCGGCGCGGTCCTGAGCCAGCTCGCCGGTGTCCGTGAAGTTCGGCACGAGGTCGGGTCGCTGGGCGGCGTAGGTTTCGCACTTATCATCGAAGGCCAGCGTCTTGTCGCCGATCTTGGGGTTCGTCCGGCGCTGCTCCACGGTGAGGTTGATGAGCTTGGGCTGGAGCGTGGTTTTAAGCGTCAGGATCGCCGCGTTGATGTCGGTGATTTCCTGCGCTGTGAAGGTGAGACCGATTTGATTGTCGATGGCCATGGCAGTAGGTGGTGGATTGGTTAGGGATGCGGGCACGTTGCCGTCCAGACGAAATTCAGGACCCATGTCTAGACGAAGGGGACGTCCGTCAGGCAGGATCATGTCTAGTCTAAGCGGGTCGGGCACGCGCCGATTTCAGCGGTTTGTGATTCGTGAGTCAAGCAAAGAATGATGAATTTTCCGGTTTCGGGCGAATTCATCGTGTGGATAGCGCGCGTGAGGATGCATGGTTGTGATTCAATTGAGCTGCTTAAATTGAACGGTGAACTGCACTTCGGGTCAGAGCCGCGCTCAAAACCGACCCCTTTCCGCTACAACAAAATGACGTGCCGAACAAAGCTGCCTCACTCTGACCTGAAACACTTTCTCCTCGCGGCCTTCATCTCCGCCTCACCGGTCTTCGCTTTTGCCATCGACACAAACCACGACGGTCTCGATGATCTCTGGTGCCAGCGCTACGGCGTCGCTCCGTTCTCCGGCAGCGAGAATGCCGACGGTGACGCGCGCATCAACTTGGTCGAGTCGATTAACTTCACTGATCCCTACGCAGTGCAGAACACCGACCTCGGCGCGGTTTGGATTACGGACGTGAATCCCGCCGATGGTCTCGATGACCACTGGCAGGCGCGCTATCAGATCACCGCCGCGCAGAAGTTCCAAGACCCCGATGGTGATGGGCGCAAGAACATCGAAGAGTCGGTGGTCGGCACTAATCCGCTGGTGGCCGACATACCCTGGGACAGCGCGGGCGCGCAACAGACGCAGGCCGCCGCCGGCCCCACTTCATTCACGCTCAGCATTCCGCAGACCATGCCCACTTATCGTTACACCTTGCAATGGACGACGGATTTGCAGACTTACACCACCGCGCCCGTGACCAACAACCCGCGCTGGGGCAACGGCCTCCTGCGCACTGACACCTGCGACACGAGCGGCTATCCGCGCCTGTTTTTCCGCTACCTCGTCGAGGACCCGGACACCGACTCCGACCTCGTGCGCGACTGGCCCGAGATACACGTCTTTGGAACTGACCCGAATCTAATCGACAGCGATTTTGACGGCTTCACTGACGGCTACGAGGTGCGACGGGGAACCAATCCCGCGCTCTCCGAAGACGGCCCGCTCGACCAGGCGCTGGCCAGGCTGCTCCATGTCCAGGCGCTCGCCACTGTCTATTTCACTCTGTACGACGACCCCAATGCCTCGCCCGACCAGCGGCTCACTGCCTGGAACAGTTTCCAGGCCGCCGTGGCGGAGTTGGAGGCGTACTTGCTGGAGTTGGCCTCCAACACCACCAACCCAGGAACGTTGGATACGATCGACAGTGTAGGCGATGATCTCGACGACGTGGATGACGATGTGGATGACACGCCATCGACGATGTACCTGGAGGTGGACTGGCTGGATTCCGGATACGAAGGCGAGGGAGAGTTCAAGATATGGAAGCAGAAATGGAGATGGACGCTGACAGATCCGATGGACCCAGAGTCCGACGCACAGTGGGAGACTGATGGTGATGCCATCATCGACAACTCCGGTCATGGAACCGGAATGGGAGGCTGGCAGACGGGAACTAATAGCGGCACCAACGCCACGCTCGAAATCGCACAGATGCCGCCCGCCACCGGCGACTACGTGGAGGAAGGAGGCGGCGATTTCAGGACGGCAAGCAGCCATTGGACGTTCGATCCCGTGGAACAGCCCAATGATCCGCCCGAACACGACGGGACGGTGGAGGGCGAGGTCTATTTCACGACATTCAAAATAGGCGGCAACGAAGTTTTCATGATGCAGAATAGGACGTTTCGAGGGAAACGTTCGGGGGACGGGGATCAAAGCAATAATCTGGCGGGGATATTCTTGAAAGATTCTATTTATGACGATGGCGTCAGCCCGCCTGTGGAAACCAGCGGTCCGGTTTCCCTTTTTCTGGCATCCAACGAGACAATCTCATCAGGAACTATCACCATCAGCGCCGTGGCGGCCACCCTTGGCGCGACCGCCAATCAATCGATCAAGGACATCGACATCGTGCCAGCCGATGGGGTGGCCCGAGTGGTCGGTGACGTGATCCCCACGGCGAAAGCCAACAGTTTGATCAGACACTTCGTCACCCCCAAGGAGTCTGATGACATTCCCGACGACTATGTCGAGCTGCAGGCATCCGGCACCGATGCCGCTACATTCGACAGCAAGTACGAATGGGAAGGCGGCGTCGCCGGAAGCGCGGCGAACAAGCGCAAGGTGAAACGTGACACCACTGGCAAGACCGAGGTGAAGCTCAAGAAAAAGGCCGGGGCCGTGCTGGTGCAGATGAATGTCTGGGTGGTTTGGGCAACAATGAGTGCCGACATTGCTGGCGTATCCCGTATCACCGAAGGTCAGCTCGGCAAGCAAAGTGCCCGTCTAGGAAATAATCAGTTTATTGCGGGTGCGGCAATCGAATGGACTGCAACTATACAGCCGCAGAGCGTCATCACTGACGAGGATATCCCAGATTTAGAAACGCAGATAAGGAAGCGGCCTCCAGGCAAGAATAAGGGAGTGCCATATTTAGGTAACGAAGACGCGACAGACAGTGAATTCGCCGGATGGGATGTAACTCGGAGAATCCACCTCCGCGCATTCAAAGGACCCAACCTTGAGCAGATTGGAGCCGATGACCCCGATGACTCAACCCACTACTTGGCGCCTCAAGATTTCCCATCGGACCCAGTCGAAGGAAACGACGATCCAAATGTTGAAACAGAAGACGACAATCCTTACGATGATAGTGAACCAGGAAAAGCAGCAGGAACCTTGATGAGCTTCGATTTGCCATCCGCAACCTACAGCGACAACCAAAGGGCTCCCTTTGGACCGGCTGGAACCGGGTTTGATGGTGATCGCCTAAAGGTGGAGTTAACATTTCAAGAGTTCGTCCGAGTCCAAATTGGTCAGAAGTGGTATCGCTGTTCAGGCTACATGCCGTGGAGACACCACTACAAACTCAGTAGGGTGAGCGGCAAATGGACTTTGGAAGAAGAAATCTTTGATCTCAACAATTAAGTGCCATGAAAACGACAGATCATCACCTTTTCCTTTTGAACTTGTGTATGCTTTTGCTGATTATGCCTGGAGCCAGTCTTCGTCTGAGGGCGCAAGAACCCAACGCCAATGCGCTTCCAATAATCGAAAGACTGCGCCAAATCGAGGCGAGGGCAGTAACTCCAAATCATGTTCGGCAGACAGACCATCCAACCGATTGGTTTTGGGCAGCAAAGAAGATCGACCCTGAATCCGAGGACGGACTCTTTCTGGAATACCTCCCGCGAGATATTGAACTGACTAAAGACCTTGCATACCAGCTAATAAGCATGGTGGACATCGTTTACGCGAGCAGAGGAGCCACAGCAGAACCCCAGACGTTAGAGTTTTGTTCCGCCTCGGGAGACATTTTGGAAGACATGGGATCCAAGGCGCTGCCGTTCGTGCAGGATGCACTGGCTTCGGCGGGTATTTCCGAAGCACATCGCAAGGTTCTCGTGTACGTCGAGAAGCGGATCAAGGGTGCCGAGGAAAGCAGGGCAAGGACCGATGCGAGGAGGGCCTCCAAAGGCCAGACCAAACCATTACGAGATGCTCTCCCTCAACCACATGTGCCAATGCCACCAGGACAAGCAGACACAAATCCACCTTCGTCGAACGGAGAAGATACCATTCGAATTGCGCAATCTCTCAAAGCTAATCCATCTGCTCCATTGCTCGTGTGGGCCATATTAATTGCCGCAGCAATCGGCCTGATTTTTCTCGCATTGAAGAACCGAAAGACACAGTAATGGGGCGGGCGCAGGCTTGATGCCTCATGGAAGGTCGCGTCATCGCCCTGCTCTCAGTCTTCGCCCTCATCGTCATCAGGGAGAACGGGGTCAGTGTGGAATGGCACTTACTTAAGCGGCAAATTCGACCCTCCAGCCCTCGTGATCATGCAGTTCAAACTGACCATCGTCCCCGTTAAGTAAGTGCCATTCGGGTGCAACTGCATGACAAACGGCATCTCGGCGGCATGAGGCGGCGAATGTGAACCAGCAGTTGAGGCGGCTGGAGCGGAAGAAAGCGCTGGCGGCGGTGCCGGAGGCGTGGAAGGCATACCTGGAGGAAATCGATGAACCGTAAAACTGAAATGCCCGCCCATTTGTCAAGTTGCACCCTGCCTCCGTTCTGCGTCTACAAAGACTTGCGAGTGACTCTGTTCTCCTTGGCGCTTCTTTGCGTCGCCGCGTTGCTCTATACTTCCCACCAGATGTGCCGGCTGTCTTCTTGGATCGTGTATCACGACCACGTCTGGGCCGAGATGGACCGAACCGGACACAGCAGCGAGCACTACGCCGCAGAGACGTTTCACCAGTTCCGCCTCCTTGGCGGCGTTATCATCGAGTCCGTCGTCGGGTTCGTGTTCTTGGCCTTGCTTTGGCGTCATCTATTCACCGCACGAGCACTATCTCCATCGTCTGCCACGCCACCTCCGAAATGACCGCAACGTCTAAACAAAACGGATGCAGGCAACGGCTCGAATGGCATCTGTCGTGTCACCGACGCTTCCCGCTCGCTGTCGCGTGAATCGAAGCGTGGGGCCAGCTAACTGAGTGACTCACCAATGGAACGTCCAATTGGGTCTGTGGGCGGCCTCGCGACGTGGATGAGGGATGAGACAGGCGGGCGGGTTACTTGGGCCGCTGCATGTGGAAGGTGCCGTGGTCTTTGGTGCTCTGGTAGGAGGCGGAGAAGTCGCCGAGGGGGCTGATGCTGCCGGAGTATTGATAGAGGCCGCCCGCCCAGTCGGGCATGGGGTGCTGGCCTTTGAAGCTGATGAGGGGTGTGCGACCAGGGGCTGTGGTGACGCGATGCTCGGCGCGGAAGGTGGCGCTGAGGATGCGCGCCCAAGTGGCGCGATAGGTGAAGAGGTGGTCGCCGTCTTTGTTCTTGGCGGGGCTGACGATGCAGCGGAGTTTGCCGCGGTGGCCGGTGGGCACGCTGTGCCAGGTGCCCTGCCAGGGGCCTTCGATGGCGTTTGGCGGTGGAGTTTGCGTGGCTGCGCGCCAGTCGCGATCAAAGGAGGCGCCGCAGGAGGTGAGGGCGGCGGTGAGGAGGAGGGTGACGAGGTTTTTCATCGAGAGGTGGGTCGGGATGAAAAAACGTGCGGGGCGGCGTGGAGGTTACACGACAGGGCCGGGAACGTGGTCCCATTTGTCGTGCCATTCTTTGAAGACGAGAGGGGAGATTTCGCTGGGTTTGATCTCGCTGCGTCCGCCCCAGAAGACATTGGTGTACTCGACGGGGATGCCGATGGCGGCGAGATGGTCGTCGATGGCGGCTTTGTGGCGCATGATGAGGTCTTTGTCGGTGCCGTGGACGACGCCCATGATGTTGACGTCGCCAAAGCGGGGGCCGCCTTCGCGCCAATAACAGTGGGTCATGATGTGGTGGCGGCCCACTTCGCTGCCGGCGCGCTGCTGCATGCCATGGGGGACTTTCCAGTGGAAGAGGCCGTTGAAACGGGTGACGCGCTGGCCGGCTGCGGAGGGCTTGACGTGCTCGAGGAAAGTGGAGACGCGGCCGATGACGCCTTTATTGTCGAGCGCGGTGGCGATGTCACAGAAGCGCTCGAGGGAGAGGCCGATCTCCTGGGCGCGCGCGGCCCACGGCTCGGAGATGATCTCGGCGGGTGTGAACTCGCGTTTCAAAA
>JANPIW010000615.1:0-9417 GCA_031425215.1 Verrucomicrobiaceae bacterium | reverse complement strand
GGAGAAAAACATCGCGCCTGCCGCCGAAATCGTGTTCACCGCCTGGGCGATGACCATGTCTTGAAACGGCGACTCATTGAAGTAGCCAATGTCATCCACGATGAACGAGCAGCCCGCCGCCTGCAGGGCGATGATGTTGGCCGCGAAAGCAGCGTCGCCGGAAACGCCCGTGGCATAGATGAGCTGGGCATCGGGCACCACGTCCTGGATCAGCTCCATCATCGCCGTGCCCTCATCGCCAGATCCCGCCTGACCGGGCAGCGCGAAGGCAAGAGCATTGATGTTCCCGCTCGCCTTCGACGCCGCGAGGCTGTTCACCCCGTCGGAGAGTACCCCTATCTTCAAGCCCGCTCCCGACGCGCCATACAACGCCCGCACCGCATCCGCACGATGTGTGCGGTCGCCCTGGGACTGCACCGTGCCCACATTCGTGATCGCCATCGCCGCCGGACTGATAGAGCGCACATCATTTCGCGCCGCCAGACCCTCCATCGCCAGCACTGGCACCTCCGCGCGGATCGCCTGGTATTGCGCAAAGTGATTGATGACAATGCCACCAGCGCCCGTGATCGCGCCCAGCAGTTCGTCACTGACATTTGCCACGAAATCCACCAGCACGAGACCTTGCTCGTTCGTTTTCACATCGACCTCAAGATCAGGTGCCTCTGGCACGATTACCTCGCCCCGCGTTTTCTTCGCCAGATGCACCAGCCCGGAATCCATTTTCTTCTGCGCAGGAGTGCGCCGCTCCTTTTCATCCACGATGGCGGTAATCTGACGAAGCACAGTGTCACTCAGCGGCGCCTGCCCCGCTGCCTGAGCCTTCCTTTCAGCAGGCGGAGTCTGCCCCGCCTGCTTTGCATCTGGGCGAGTCCCGCCTGATTTCGTCGGTGAGACAACAGCACCCGCCGCACTATCGCGTGGTGAACCAGCAATTGTGGTCTCCGTCTTGTTTGGCTCGCCTGCTTTCTGACCCGCACGATTCCCGTCAGCCTGTGCAACTGATGCGGCTGCATTGCCCCCGGAAATATCGTCCGGCATCGGCATAGCGGAGTTTTCACGCTCAGTCTTGCCATCCATTGCCTCATCCCTTCCGCCGAACCACCAAAGGCTGACGAGCAGCAGGCTTGCGAACAAGACGATCACCCACATCGCGCGGGTAGAGTTTTGGGAAGGTTTAGCCATCATTTGATTAGAATAATTAGCGGCCATGCTACTTCGATCCCCTCTTCAAAGACAAGATCGAAATGTCGCGCGCAGAAAATAATGCGGCAAATCACCCTCCGCGCCGCCAGAAAACCCAGCACTCCGGCGGCGCGGCACTGCGGTTCACCGGACGCAGATGCTGCACCTCGATCTCGCGCGGCGGGAGTGCGGCGGCAAACGCGGCCACCTCTCGCGCTTCCTCTGCGCCGCCCTCGTGCCCTGGATAAACCACCACCGTCAACAGTCCGCCCGGTGCCAGCCAGTCGAGCGCCGTCTTGATCGCGTGCATCGTTTTCGCCGTCTCGGTGATCACCGTTTTGTCCGAGCCGGGTAGGTAGCCCAGATTGAACATGATGACTTTGCTTCCACCCCTCAGCTCTGACGGCAGCACCTCAGCCAGAGTCTCATGTCCGGCATGGATCAAAGAAAAACCCTCCTCCGCGATGCCGCCCTCGAGCAGCCGCGCACGCGTGCTCGCAAGCGCGCTCTCCTGCACATCAAAAACGAACAGACGTCCGCCCGGCGCGATCTGCCGCGCGAGGAAGAGCGCGTCGTGGCCATTGCCCGCCGTGCAATCGACCGCCACATCCCCTGCCCTCAGACGTCCCTCGATGAGCAGGTGCGACCACCGCACGGCTGATGGCAGACCGCCGTCGGGGCTGGAGATGAAAGGGGAAATCATAGGGATGGAATCATGCAGCTTCGTTCCAATTCAGAAAATGATTTTACCCCTCCATGATTCTACCCAGCACGTTCTGCCAGCCTGAAGCGGTAAAATCATGGCGCTGCATTTTGGCCTCAATGATTGGACTGCAAATCGAACTCCTTCTCCAGCACGGCGTCATCCAACAGATGCTCCACAAGCCGCCGCGCCATGAACGGCGCGCGCAGCACGCCTTTGCTGCCGAGGCCATTGAAGAAGATGAGCTGCCGGTGCGTTGGATGCCGGCCCATCAGCGCGGGCCGGTCCTTTATAATAGGCCGCACGGCTGTCTGCTGATCCTCGATCACAAAGTCCGGCTTGATCAGCCCGCGCAGTTTCTCCTCCAGCCCGCGCACCGCATCCTCCGATGGCGTGTGCGGATCATCAAAGGTCCACTCATACGTCGAGCCTGCGCGAAACACGCCATCGCCACGCGGCAGCAGCCAGCAGCGGCGGTTGATGAGGCGCGTCTCCTGCAAATCCGAGCGCAACGTCAGCACCGTCCCAAGCGCCGGCTCAAACGGCACCCACGAAAACCACCGGCTCCGCGCTCCCTCCCAGCCGCGACAAAAAATCGCCGCTTCAAATTTCCTCCCTCCCCATGTCACACCGTCCGTGTAGCCGCTGGCGTGAGCCTGCGGTTCCCCGGTGTGCAATGCGACGTCTTCCTCATTCACCTCCCCCTTCATCCAGCAGCCCAGCTTTTCAAAATGCACGCGGCTCGCCTCCAGATACGCCGCCGTATCGACATAGCCCGCGAGACGCTGCTGAAACCCGCCCAGCGCCTGATCAAACATCCCCGCGTCCACCAGCGGCTCCGGCGCGGCGGGATCGATCAGCTCCCGCACCGCCGCATCCTCGCGCCGTCGGCTCCACATCCCACGCTCCTTCTCATCGCGAAACAAGCGCACGAGCGGCATCGGGAAATAGAACTGCCGTTCCAGCAGCCGCTCGCGCTCTTCATAAAACATCACCGCCTCGGGATGCAGCGCATCGAAGCGCCAGTTCACCGTCAGCCGCATCCCGGTGATCGGCGTGATCAAACCCGCCGCAATCTTTGAACTCGTGACCGCCTCATCACGATCCACGATCAAGAACGACCGACCGCGCTCCACAAGCTGCCAGGCCAGCGTCGTGCCCGCGAGACCCTGGCCGATGATGAGGAAGTCAGCGGAGTGCATGGCTGGGAGGCATCATAACATTCGAGCTGAGAGCCGGATGCTCGACGGATGGTAGCCGGTGGTGCAGCGAGGCTCTGCGAGCGGAACCACCGGTTTGGGAAAACCAAAACCCCCAGCGGCGCGAAGCATCATCAGCGCACGAATTGGCGCGCGACTTCCCGCCTGACCCTTCGGGAAGCCGGGTGAGTCTCTCGCGTTTGTCCGGTGGTTCCCGCTCGCAGAGCCTCGCTGCACCACCGGCTAATTTCCGCCTAGCCTTCAGCTCGCTGAGAAGCTTCAATGTCAGGATTGATTTCACATCACACCTGCTTTCGCCTTCCTCATCCAACTCCTCTCGTCCCTTTCTCACCTCGCGACAACGCCTCCATCCGCGAGATGAATCGAAACTCGCGCAGCATGTGAACGCCAAGAAACCCGAGGATCACCGTGCCCGTGATCATGGTCACGATTGAGAAGTATCCAAGCAGCACCGGGTCGCTCTCATTCGAGCCGATGAACAACAAACTCGTCGGCAGAAAGGCAAAGACACGCGCCGCGCCGTCCTGATTGAAACTCGACAATCCCACCGTAATCGCAGCAGCGAGACAGCAGAGCGCCTGGAAAAAAATGTAAGCCCAGACACGAAACTTGGCCTTCGTCTTGAACAGGATCAGAAACGGTAGCGGGGAGAGCAGGCCCAGGATGAGATTTGCCAAGCCCAACCACAACCGCAGATCGACATCGCGCGATGGAGGATTGAGCCAGAACAAAAACCCGCAGAAACCCAATGTCGTTCCAACGAGGAACAACACCCCCGTCGCCCATCCCGGATACAAAAACTTTCCCGCCAGCGTGCCGGGCACGCCGCGCCGCGTCCAAGGTCGATAAATCACCGGCAGCGGCGAGGTCATTTGCAGCAGCGCGCCCACACACACCCAGGCTAAAAATGGAGTGGCCCACACTGCGACGATCTCGAGCAAGCGTGTCCCGCCCAGCAAACCCGCCGCCACCACCAGCCCCAGCACCACTAGCGCGCCAGCCCTTTTCCGCGACGCATGATTCTCCGAGATCGGCGCGATGAACGTCGCCGCTTCCTCCAATGCCAGCCAGGTGTAGGCCGCCATCAACAGCGCCGTGAAGACGTAGGTCAAAACCGCTGAGCCACCGACGGACGACACGCCGCCAAACATCCCGCCGCCGCCAAACCGTGAGAACGCGAAGATCACACCGGCGTAATTGCCGAAAAAGATCACCCCAAAAATAATCAACCCCCGCGCCACCGCTCCGAGCACCGATGCCGCCACTGCAAACGCAGTCAGCACCAGCGATCCCGCCAGCATCCAGCCAAGCACTTGCGCGTCCTCCATCACATCCACGCGACCAAAAAAGTACCGCAGCAGCGCATAAGGCAGTACCGACACCACGAGCAGCACCGTTTGCAACGCAATCGCCAGCCATTTGCCGAACACGATGCGGAACGATGTCAGCTCGCTCATCTGCACCAGCTCCAGCGTCTGCGCCTTTTGCTCCGTTTGCAGCGCCGTGAGTCCGCGCGATGGCATCCCGAGCAGCACCACGAAACCCGTCAGCGTCCAGAAAAGCCCGGTGAGGAACTCGCTGTCCGAACTTTGGTTCTCCATGAGAGACCAGATGGAAACCATCAGCACCATCACCGCATGAAGCGTGATGAACATCCCCGTGAACATCTTCGTGCGCAGCCCCTGACGCAGCTCCTTCACCAGCACCGGGCTGAGCCAGTCGGGAAAATCCGTCTTCAACTCCTTCGTAGCAGCCGAAGTAAGGAGGCTCTGGTCAGTAGTGGTTGTGGCAGCGGCGTTCATTCAGAAACCCTCCTCAGCATGTCCACAAACGCATCCTCAAGCCGCCGCTCCTCACGGTGAAAATCCACCACCGCCACGCCATCCAGCACCATGCGCCTCAACGCGGCGGCGATCTCAGCGCCATCAGCGCTCTCAAACTGCAACCGCGCGCCGTCCTGCTTTTCCTCCAGCACACTCCAGCCAGGATTGATCGCCGCCCATTGCAACAGCGGCGCGGTTTGTCCAGCGACGACGATGTGAATGATGCTCTGCGTGATGCTGCCGCGTTTCAAAACATCCGTGCCGCCGTGGTACACGATGCTGCCTTTGTCGATGAAGAGCAGCGTGTCGCACATCTCGCCCAGTTCGGAGAGGATGTGTGAGGAGATGAAGAGCGTCTTGCCGCGACCGCGCAGGATGCGCACGAGGTTTTTGAATTCCAGCCGCGCCTTTGGATCGAGACCCGCCGCTGGCTCATCCATGATGAGAAAATCCGGATCGTGCAGCAGCGTGCGGCCAAAGCAGAGGCGCTGGCCCATGCCTTTCGAGAGCGCGTTCATCGGCCTGTCAGCCAGAGTGGTGAGATCGGCAAAGTCCATCACCTCATCAACGCGCGCCAGCCGCTGCACGCGTCGCAAGCCGTGAGCGCGGGCAAAGAAGTCGAGGTACTCGCGCACGCTCATGTTCTCGTAGTGTCCGTAGCTGTCCGGCATCCAGCCCACGGTACGGCGCACCTCCTCGGGCTGCTGGATCACATCGCAGCCGTTCACCGTGATGCTGCCGCTCGTGGGATAATCCAACGTGGCCATCATGCGCATCGTCGTCGTCTTACCCGAGCCGTTCGCGCCGATGAACCCCACGACCTGTCCCGTGTGAATCGTAAAGCTCGCATCGCGCACCGCATGAACCTGAGTGAAGACACGGTTCAACGCTTCCACGCGCACCAGCTCGCGCGGAATCGGAGGCGGTGCTGCGATACCGTTCGATGAAAGGGATGATGTTGGTTCATCACTCATTTGCTTTTCATCGTCACAGGCCCGCAGATGACGGACTCGTCAGTTGTCCATTTGATGGATGCCAGCGTCGGGATCGCGTTCTGACCCGGCTCGACGAAGGTGGCGAAGAACCAGCCGGGTTGCGTTTCCAAACGATCAAGCGCCTCCTTGGTGACCGGGCCTGCCATATTCTTCACATCACGCGTTACGTTTCGCGTCGCCTCGCCAATATCCACCTGCTTCAACTCGACGCGTTCTCCAGCGCCCAGATTCTCCGCGAGGCGATAAGCATTCTTGTCCGCGTCGCGCACGAGCACCTTCTTCAGCGTCCCCTGGATGCTCGACGTGACCCACATCTTGCCATCCGCGTCCGTGCTCACTTCCAGGCCACCGCGCGAAGGCCGCACCGTTTTGAGCAACTGCGTCTGAACCGACCGGCTGCGAAACCAGTCGCCTGAGCGACTTGTGGGCGACTCGTTGTAATTGCCCTTCATGTCCGCGTAGTTCGAGTGCCGGTCGGATTGATCCGCCGCAGGAAGCTGCTGCATCCACACCGGCTCGCTCACTGGAAACGACCGCCCCAGAAGCACACCCGTGCGCGACGATTGCTCCTGCACCACCGCCATGATGTTCTGATCCGGGCAGAGAAAACAGACCGTCTTCCGATTCCCCGTCCCGCCCGTGCCATCGCGGAAGAGCATCAGCACCAGCAGAAGAGCCGTTCCCGCCAGCGCAATGACCGGCGTGGTGAAAAACAAACGATGCCGCCGCTGCCCGCCCGCCAGCACAAACAAATTCACCGGCCCCGCGACGATGCCAAAGATAAGCACAAAGAAAAAGATGAGCGGCCCTGCGAGCGTGAAGCTGCTGAGGCGCGTGCGGAGATCGGTGGTGCGGTATCGATCTGCGACCATTGAAAGGGACTCTTCGCCAGATCTCTCGATCACCTTCATCGCGACGGATGTGTGTTTTGCTTTGTCCGGATCAGAATCGTCCACAATCTCCACTGAACCGGCGCCATAATTTTGCCGAACGCTGTGCTGTTCATGTTCGACACCACCACCAGGTATCTTGAGGTCAGCGAAGCGCTCATCACCATAGCTCTCCACCGAAATAATGAGCCTCCCACCTGTGGCTACCCACGCCAAGGCCGCCCGTTTCGCGTCTTCACGAATCGTTCGCGTCCATTCCTGCTCGCTCATCCAGAGCTGTGTGACACCCGTATATCCGCGCCAGTCAGTCGGTGCTTCCACAATCTCCACCTTGCTTCCGCGGAGGTTTGAACCGCTCCGGGATGACGAACTGCCCATACGAGATTCAACACTCGGCCAAAGTGTCTGCCCCAGTCGCTTGCCCATAGCAATAAAGGCAGTCGAGCTTGATGATGACGATGCAGTCGTGCTCGGGAGTGAGATCGAGAAGCCACCTGCTATGCCGTCACCCTGCGTAGTAATGCTAAAATAATGGTACGAGGACGCATCGGCGCAGCCAGGCGCGATCATCTCCCACTCACCCGACTCACCTGCCGCAAGCCCGACACCAAACTGCGTCCCCGTCACCGCCGATCCAGCACGGCTTTGCGTCGAGAAACTCCACTGGCCCGCGCTCTTGCTGCCGTTCGTGATGGTTATCTTCAGTGGAACCATGCCGCACGGCGGCGCTTGCTCCAGCCAGCTCTCCACGCGCACGTCGAAGCCACTGTCCGGCACGGTGGAAGGACTCAGCACATGCCCTGCATGAAGCGGTGCCACGAGTAACGCGAGAGCGAGGAGGATAGGCGTCACGCCTGTCGATGGATCGAGGCGTCCCGCCTTCGGAGACTTCGGCCTTAGGCTGGAAGCCTCAAGCCATTGACGGGCCAAAGGCCCATCCTCCCTTTCGATCCTTCCGCTCATTAGCGCATAAATGAACTGGATTCCGCGCAACACAACCTCGCGCTGTGTTCACCAGCAAAGACCCTCGTATTCCCACGGCAGCTTTTCCAGATCGCGCCAGCCGTTCACGTCGATGACGATCTGATCCGCGCGCGCCACTGCTTTCAAATCATCCATGGCGACACACCGCTGCGACGCCACGATCACCTCGCTGCCGCTCATCACTTCCTGCGCGGTCTTTTTCAGCAACGAACTCAGATGCGGCATGTGCCTGCGCATGTGCTCCGCGTTCGCACCGATAAGCTGGGAAATGTTGATCTGCGGATCAAACACACTCAGCTCAAAGCCGCGCCCGAGCAGCGTCTCCGCCAGCGCCACCATCGGGCTGCCGCGCAGATCATCTGTGTCCGCCTTGAAAGCGAGGCCGAGGAATCCAACGCGACGCTTTCCTTTCCCGGTGATCAGGCGCACCAGCAAATCCAGGTGCGCCTTGTTCGTCACGAGCGTGCTCTCCAGCAGCGGCAGCTCGATGCCATCCTGCCGCGCCAGCGCGATGAGCGCGCTCACATCCTTGGGCAAACACGAGCCGCCGAAGGGATTGCCGGGGCGCATGTAATAAGATGAGATGTTCAGCCGCGTGTCACGACACACCACATCCATAACGCGCGCGCCGTCCTCGCCCAGATGCTTGCACAGCCGGCCGATCTCATTGGCAAAGCCCACCTTGAGCGCATGGAAGTAATTGCACGAATACTTGATCGCCTCCGCGCCCTCCCAGCCCAGCACCGCCGGATCACCGCCGAGAAGCCGCGCAGGCTCATCACTTGCAGGCGCAGATCCGTCATGTGTGCCGATCACCGCCAGCGACGGCGTGCGAAAATCCGCCACTGCCGTTCCTTCACGCAGAAACTCCGGGCAGTAATAAACACAAAGCTGGCCGCTCTCGATCAGATCGCTGAGATGCTCCCGCACCAGCCCGCGCGTGCTGCCCGGCAGCATCGTGCTGCGAAAGATCAGCACATGCTTCTTCCCCTGTTCGCGCAGCGCCGCCGCGATCTGCCCGGTCACCGCGCTGACGTAATCAAGATTCAGCCGCCCATTTGGCAGCGATGGAGTGCCCACGCACACGATGGACACGTCCGTGCCGCGCACCGCGTCCGCCGCGCTCGTGGTGGCGGAGAGCCGGCCCTCGCGCTTCGCTGTTTGCAGCAGCGCTTCCAGCTCGGGCTCCACGATGGGCGAGATGCCGTCATTAAAAGTCTCCACCTTCCCCGCCTGCACATCACATCCGACAATGACATGCCCGCCCTCGGCAAGACACCCTGCCGAAACCGCGCCCACATAGCCAAGACCAAAGACACTGATTTTCATTTTCGAAACCGAGCGCCGCCTTTAGCCCGAGCACAGCGAGGCATCAAGAGAGGATTGCGCGCACTCCACACCACGCGTTGACCGCGCGCGCATCCGCCCTATTCTCCGCCTCCCGAAAAACCACGCCCATGTCACAAGCATCCGCCATCACTCCCACTCGCGAGCAAGACTTCCCCGAATGGTACCAGCAGGTCATCAAAGCCGCCGACATGGCGGAAAACTCCGAGGTGCGCGGCTGCATGGTCATTAAACCGTGGGGCTACGGCCTGTGGGAAAACATCCAGCGCC
>JANPIW010000614.1:0-20670 GCA_031425215.1 Verrucomicrobiaceae bacterium | reverse complement strand
CGCCACTTTCACATGGCCTTCCTGATCGATGAGGATGTTCGCCGGCTTGATGTCGCGGTGTATGACACCGCGCTTGTGCGCATACGAGAGCGCGTCACACACATGCGCTGTGATCGCCAGCGCGTAGTCGCCACTGAGCTTCCCGCTCGCCTGAATCATCTTCTGCACGTCCGTGCCATCGACGAACTCCATGATGAAGTATAGCAACCCGTCCGGCGTCTCGCCGAAATCATACACACTCACGATGGCCGGATGATTCATCGCCGCCATCGTCTGCGCCTCGTTTTGGAAGCGCTCGGCAAACTTCATCTCATCATCCGCCATACCCAGCGGCAGAATCTTGATCGCGACGAGGCGCTTCAACGATTTCTGCCGCCCCTTGTAAACCGCGCCCATTCCACCGCGGCCGAGAATCTCGATCACCTGATACTGCGGCAGCATCGCCTGCATTTCCTCCACACCCGGCGCCTGCCAGCCAAGCGATGAAGACCGCGAGCCATTCGGCGGTGCGGTCGGAATCGTAGGCTGTTCGTCGGGAGACATCGGTCAGACCGAAGAAAGACGAGACGACATGTGGAGGCAAGGACCGCTTTGGAGTGCTGCGGCGCAGCGAGGAACGAGCTGAGACGCAGCTTTGACTCGGGCGGGCGGTGATGCTCTCGCATCGGGCTTCGCTTGATGCGGATGTGTTTTCTCCGGTCGAGTGAAAGCGGTGTCTCCGCCTCCTTCGGGGTTCCGCCACACGCACTCCAAAGCGCTGCGCGCCGCTATTCCACCTCATCCGCGCCCGCGTCGGGTGCTTTGCCTTTGTGGGTGCCTGGCTCGCAGCCGGGGAGCAGCTTGCCGTTCCAGTAAGTGCTCAAATCCATTCCCGCATCCACAGCGGCGCTGCCAGCGAGGGGTCTGCCGTTTTCATCGAGCTTGATCTCCAACTCGTAGCGGCTGCCTTTGTCTCGCCCCTTGTCATCGGGCCAGGGCATGTGCGTGCCGGTGCTGATGTTGTGCGCGGCGATGAAGTCAGGTGGTGGTGTGTCGCGATACCCGTCAAAAAAACCCTCTTTGCCGACAGCGAGATTGTTCATGAAATGCCAGCGCGGCGTGGCGGCGTCACGCTTCGCATTGAAGGACGAGTACACGAGCAAAGGCGTGTCGCCGCCGATGATGGTGTTGTGATAGACATAGCCCTCGGCAGGCGCGCCATCCATGCTGAACCAGATGTTGAACGGCGCGCCGTCGATGAGCCGGTTGTGATGCACAAAGACCGGGCCGATGCGCGGCACCTTGAAGCGCAGCCCGCCGTGCGTCCGGCGCAACACGTTGTGATGCACGTTCACCTCCACGCAGCCCGTGCCCAGCTCGATGCCGGAATCCCGCGTGTTTTCGATCACGTTGCCCGCGATCTCCGTGCCGCGATTGTGATCGGGATCCGTGAGCGGCTTGTCGAGCGACTCGGTTTTGTAATCCGCGACGCAAATGCCGTCGAAGGTGCGGTCAATGCGGTTGCGCAGAATGCGGTTCCCTGCCCCGGCGTGATAAAGCTGGATGCCCACACGGTCGCTGTTGCCCACCTCCTTGTGGACGCGCCAGATTTCGTAGTTCGCGCGGTTGTGCTCCAGGCTCGGCTGCCATTCTTCGTAAGCTCCGCGAGTGATCTCGCACTCCTCCACCACGCAGCGCGTCGCGCCATCACTAATGACGATGCCGGCGCGCTCATACGATGTGACCTTGCAGCGTCGCAGCACGCAGTCGGTCGCGCCATCGGTGATCACGACGGCCTTTGATGCATTGGCGAAAGTGAGGCCATCCACGGTCACGCCGCTCGCTCTTTCGATCGTCAGCAAAGGCTCGTCCGTCGGCACAAAAGACAGCCCGCGTCGCGCAGGAGATGTGCTGTCACCAAAGCGCACATAGAGCCGCTGTTCGTCGGGATGATAAAGCCACAGCGCGCGGATCTCCTTGAACTCACTGAGCGGCGGACCCGCCGCGAGGAGCGAGCGCCAGTGCCACTCGCCTCTCGTCGCAGCCTTGTCTAGCCGCAGCTCGGCGACGAATTTTCCGTTCACGAGCAGCCCGTGGGGCCGCTTCTTCAGATGCGCGACAAACACGCCCGGCAGATCGCTCGCCTCCGCGCTGTCCCACTGCGCCTGCAACTGCAACGAGCCAGCCACCACCGCGCCGATCTGTCCGCGAACCGCCAGTCTTTTCTCGATGCGCAAATGCTCGGTGTACACGCCGGGTTGCACGATGATCGTGTCACCCTCCGCCGCGCGTTTGATCGCCTCCGAAATAAGCGCGGGAGGACGCACCACGATCTCCGCAGCGCCTGCGAGGCATGTTCCAAACAAGGCATGAGCCAATACGACGATGATGAGTCTCATGCTGGTCACTATCATTGCCCTCGCTCGTGCGCAAATGTGGTTCTGCCTGGTCCGATTCGGCGCTTGGCTAATATGAACATGCCTCGTAGCGTTGGTGCTCTCTTCATCCCAACTGCCGCATGATCTCCTCAAAACACTTCCCTCTCACCGTCGCACTCACATTGCTGGCCTGGCATTCTGGAAACATCACGGCGCGCGCGGAAGTGATGCGTGATCTGATCGAGTCGTATCAAGCCGACGCCGATCTGCTGTCTCGCCACTGGGCGATCTCCGGCGATTCGGACGCGGAGCTGGCGCGAGAGAAAAAGCTGCTGCTGGACTGGCAGGCACGGCTGAAGGCGACGGACTTTGAAAAGCTCTCCTCATCGCAGCGCGTGGATTTTGTTTTGCTGCGCAACGAGCTGGAGTCATCGCTGTCGCGTCTCGCGCGGCGGGACAATGAGCGCAAGGAGCTGGCCGCGTGGCTGCCTTTTCGCGGCGTGATCGACGCGCTCGCCGATGCCCGGGTGCGCGGCGACCCGCTCGTGCCGGAGAAAGCGGCTGGCATGATCGCGCCGCTCGCGGAGCAGATCACGAAACTGCAGGAGCAGCTCAAAGCCGCGCGCGAGGCCGCGAAGCAGCCAAAGAAACCTGCCGCGCCTCCGATACTGTCTTCCGCCACTCCGAACGACAAACCAAAACCGCCAGCGCATGCTGCGAAGACGATCAAGCTCCCCTCAGCCCACCAGGCCCTGCGCAGCGCCGAGGCCGTGGGCGATTTGAATCGCTCGCTCAAAGGCTGGTATGAGAATCACAACGGCTTCACGCCCGAGTTTGGCTGGTGGGTGAAACAACCTTTCGACGAGACGACCAAGGCGCTCGAAGGCTACTCGAACTTTCTTCGCGCCGAGATCGCTGGCATCAAGGGCAAGGACGAGGATCCGCTGCTGGGCAAAGTCATCGGCGCGGAGGAATTGCAGCGTCAGCTAGGGTTTGAGTTCATCCCTTACACACCGCAGGAGCTGATCACTCTGGCGGAGCGCGAGTTCGCGTGGTGTGAGCAGGAGATGAAAAACGCCGCGCAGGAAATGAAGCTGGGAGACGACTGGAAGAAAGCGCTCGGCCGCACCAAGCTGCGCTATGTGAAACCCGGCGAGCAGGAGGCCATGGTGCGCGAAGAAGGCAGGCTGGCGATTGATTTCATCAAAACGCACAAGCTCGTGACCGTGCCGCCCGATTGCGAGGAGTGGTGGGGCACGCGGATGCTCTCGCCGGGCGAGCAAAAGCAAATCCCATACGCAGCCTACAGCGGGCACGACATGCTCGTGGCCTACGCCAGCGATGCGATGAAGCACACTGACAAGATGATGTCCATGCGCGGCAACAGCCGCCCCTTCATGCACAACGTCGTGCCGCACGAGCTGATCCCCGGCCATCATTTGCAGAGCTTCATGGCCGCGCGAAACAAACCCTACCGCCGCATGTTCAGCACACCATTTTTCGTCGAAGGCTGGGCGCTCTACTGGGAGATGCGCCTTTGGGACCTCGGCTATCACCGCACGCCCGAGGAAAAAATCGGCGCGCTCTTCTGGAGGATGCACCGCTGCGCACGCATCATCGTGACGCTGAAATTCCACCTCGGCCAGATGAAGCCCGAGGAGATGGTGCGGTTCCTCACCGACCGCGTCGGCCACGAGAAATTCGGCGCCACGAGCGAGGTGCGCCGCTTCATTCAGGGAAATTACAGCCCGCTCTACCAGGCCGGCTACATGCTGGGCGGCCTGCAACTCATGGCGCTGCACAAGGAGGTGGTTGGCGCAGGAAAGATGAGCGAGATGCAATTCCACGACGCGCTGCTAAAGCTCGGCCCGATCCCGGTGGAGATGCTGCGCGCGACGCTGCTTGAAGACAAGTTAATGCCTGATCATGCGGCGCGGTGGAAGTTTGATGGGGAGAAGTAAAGAGCAATGTCTGGCGACTTCCGCCACGGCGCTCGCAAAGAAAATGGGCCGCGCGCCTCTCTGATGCGCGCGGCCCGTCCCGACCAAGGCTCCCGATTCCCTGGCACCCGAGATTTGTTTCACGCCCTTCGCCTTCTGCGCATCATCGCGCCCAGCGCACCCAGACCAGCGAGCATCATGCGCGACGGCTCCGGCACGGCGAAAACACCGATGCCGCCGTTGTTGACTTCGAAGCCGCCGATGATGAGGGCCTTGCCCGTTGGATTATCGGTGCCCGCCACAAAGATCAGGCTCTCCGGTCCGACGAGGCCGTTCGCGTAGTTTTGTCCGGCTGGAAGATTGCCCACATACGAGACGGCGTTCGGATTCGTGATGTCGTAAACCAGGATCGCGCCCTGCCGCTCCATGCCGATGAAAGCCAGCGTGTAACCGCCAAACTCCGCGATGGAGAGCGCCTCCGGCTCCGGCCCCTTGTCGTCAGACCGGCTGTCGAGCGCGCCTGTCTGGTTGTTATTGAAGAGTGCAGGCTCAAGCGTGAGCAGGATGGATTCAAACTGCGTCGCTGCGCTGTCGCTGCTGTCAAACACCTTCGCGCCCGTGTCCGCGTTCCAGATCGTGAAGGAGCGCGTGCCCATCATCGTGGGGATGTCGATGTCGCCATCGATGTCCGTGTCGCCCTGGTCGCGCAGCACGTTGAGGCGGCCAAGCACCGAGTTCGTCGAGCCACCGACGACGGATGGATCATCAATGTTGGCCAGGCGTGAGATGTCGGAGTCGTCCGGACGCGCATCGCCTTCATTTGCGGTCAGAAAATAGGTTTGTCCCGCGACGGTGTAGGACGCGATGGTGTCCGGCATCGGCATCCCGCGCACCACGTCGTTGATGAACGCGCCACCGTCCTGATCCGACGCGTCGATGGTGGATGTGATGTAGCCGAGGTTGTGAAACTTCTCCCACTTGCCCGTCGCCACGTCGAGCACGCCCACGCCATTCGCCTCCTGCATTGAGACATAGAGCTTGCCGTTTTTGAACGTGGCGTACTCCGGCTCGTATTGTTCAAGCGTGGTCGGCTGCACACCTGCGATGCCAGCCTGCACACCTGCCGAGAATGTGTTGAGCGTGCGCAGTCCTGCGAGCTGCGTCGCCACTGCTGGCGCGGCCATGTCGCCCGCGTTGAAGCCCACATTCGTTGGCGCGAGCGCGGAGAAATCTCCCGCCACCGAGCTGGCAGTGATGCCGCTGAGATCGATGATGGAGATGCCGCCCATCTGGCTGCGGTTCGTCTGGCCGCCCACGTTCCAGTTTGCATCCTGCTCCGCCTCGTTCACCACGAAGAGCTTCGTGCCGTCGGGTGAGAACGTGACGCTGTCGGGATGGTAGCCCACATCGACCGTGGCGATGATCGCGCCGGTCTCGTAATTGAAGAAGCCGATCTTCCCCGTCGATTGCAGGCTGTTGTCCGCCGTGGTTCCATTGGAAGGCAGCAGCGTCACCACGCCGAAATTTCTCTCCGCCGGATCAAACGCGACACTGCTCACATCCCCACCGCCACCTGGCGTGTAGGTGGAGGCAAAGTTCACCGTGTTTTGCAGCGTGAGCTGTCCGGCGGCATTCATCGCGTAAATCTCCGCGCCGTAAGCCGTGCCGCCGCTGCTGAAAGTGGACCCGACACGCGCACCGTCCTTCGTGTAGGTCACGATTTCAGCCGCGCCGTTTGGCGTGGGATTGGTGCTGCTCAGCAAAGAAAAGCCAGCCGCATGACGAGCGGTGACGCCGAGCGCGAGGAGGGATGTGATGAGGAGTGTTTTGTTCATGGAGTGTGGGTGATGAGAGTGGGAAAAGAATGGGGGAAGAAGTCCACAAAGGGACAGACAGATTATGGGTGACTGGATGCGTAAAGACGGGGCAGCCAGCCGGGGCAGATGATCTCGGAAACCTCGGCCCAGCCGTCCTCGCCAGCCGCTCCCGACGAGGGCTTCACACGCAGCGTGTAACGGCCCGGCAGCGACTCGGACATGGTTTTGCCAGCAGGCGTGTCACCGAGCATCTTGCGCGGCACCACGGCCTGCAACGCGGTGCCGTCGTCGGGATGGCGCAGCAGCAGCGCCAAATATTCATCGGCTGGATAGCCTGGCGGCGGGGGATTCACGCGATAGGCCTCGGCCCGCACCTCGAATGCCTCGCCGCTCTCGTTTGCGGCGGCGATCTCGCGCAGCGGGCGCTCGCACCAGCCGACGTAGCTCTCCCAGTCCACGCGCCAGCCGAGCGTGGTGCGCTCCAGCGCGATGTGCCGCGGCTTGTGGCCCTTGAAAGTGATGGTCGTGATCAGGTAGCTGCCTTGCAGTGCGAACTGCGGACCGATCTTGTCCGGCTTGCCCAACCATGGCAGACCCTTCGCGCGCTTCTCGTAATCACGCAGCTTCGTCTCCAGATCGCGCGCCGGTGCCACCCATGAGAGACGCTCCTTCGCCTCGCTGGTGGAGAAGAATCCTTCGATCACCCGCGCCGCCTCGTCCCACTGGCTCATCGCCTGCTGGCTGGCGGCCCCGTCGCTCTTCTCTTGAGTGGGGGTGGGCTTCACGACTGCGGTCTCAGCCTTCGCCGCCGGCGCGGCGGTCTCCTGGCGCTTCGCAGGCTTCGCCACTGGCTCAGGCGCGGCGACGCTCTTTTCCTCCGTCGCTCCAGCGGCCATCGACTCTGAGTTCAACTCCCGCAGGACCAATTGAGTGATAAACGCCAGCGCGATGCCGAGGAAGACAAACGTCACAATCACGCCGCCGTAAGAGCGGACGAAGCGCGTCTTGTGTCTGCGCTTCACATACTCTTCGATCTCGGGCGGCAGGTTCTTTCTCATGTCGCTGATGAAGCAGCGTCGCAGCACCCGCACAATCCAGCCCAGGCAACAATTGCGGCAACTCTCTGGCGGAATCGTCGCACACAATTTTATTCCATGTGAGCAATGCGTCACATGACCGCCGGTCGCTCACTTCGCTCCGCCAGCCGATGCCGCCTTCCATTGGCGCAAACGACGCTCCCCTTCGGCGACCTCCACGGGCGAGATCACGAGCATCCAGTCCGCGAGAAAATTCGCGCCCGTCGCCTCGCCCTGTAGCGCGGAGAGCTTCAGCCACTTGTAGGCCTCGGCATTGTCGCGGGGCGTGCCCTCACCGCGGGAGCACATCATGCCGAGATTTGCCTGCGCCTTCGCGAGACCACGCTCGGCGGCGAGACGATAAAGACGCGCGGCCTCCGCAGGATCGGCGCGCACGCCCAAGCCGCGCTCGAAAATCACGCCGAGAGAGTTCTGCGCGCCGACGTGGTCCTGCGCAGCGGCTCGTGCGAACCACTCGCGCGCCTTGGTGTGGTTGACGGGCACGCTCTCTTCGCCGGTGAAGTGGAGTGTGCCAGCGAGGAACTGCGCCTCTGCCGACCCCTGCACGGCGGCTTTCTCATACCAGAGCAGCGCCGTCTTGCTGTCTGCCTTCACGCCATTGCCCCGCGCATATAGCTTTCCGACCGCCACCTGCGAGAGCAATGCGCCTTGCTCAGCAGCCTTTTGAAACCAGCGCGCGGACTCCACTGCGTCGCGCTTCACCCCGAGGCCGCCGATCAAGTGCGTCGCGAGATTGTGCTGCGCCTTGGCATGTCCGAGCGCGGCGGCCTTGCCATAAATCTCCACCGCCTTCGCCGGATCACGCGTCACACCGTCACCATTCGCTAGCGCTCGCGCCTGCTTGAACATTTCCTCGGCATCGGGCGGCGTGGCGGATGCGATGTGCATCGCGGCCAGAATGATGATGGTCTGGATCAAACGGTTCATTGCACAGGCTGGCTGGTGGTGCTGGCGGGGCTTTGCGCGGCCTTCCTCTTTTTCTCCTCGTCATCCTCTTCTTCCGCCGCTCCACCGCCGTAGCCGATGACCTCGACCGTGATGATGGACAGCGGCTCGGCCTGCGAAGGTGGCGGCGGCGCGGCAGCCTTCGCGGCTGCGGCTGCGGCTTGCGTCGCGGAGCTGGTCGATGCACCCGCACTGCTCGCAGCCGAGGTGAGGCCGCCGACATTCGGCGTGGATACGGCGGGCGCGCTCGGCGTGCCGACACTTGAGCCGCCCACAGCGATGTTGCCCGCGTTGAGCACGGCGTTCGCGGCGATGCGGAGATTACCCGATGAGCGGATGCCGGCATCACCCGCATCCACGGTGCCGAGTGGTGCGATGAGATCGACATCACCCGGTGCCACGCCTGCGACGGTGGCGAGCACGCCGATGCCGCCGCCAGTGGCGAGGCCCGCGAGGTCGGCCGTGACATCGGCGCTCTGTGCATCAATGACCACGCGTGTGGGCGGAGCGGACTTCACGGTCTTCGATGCGGAGCCTGCGGCGATGTCGCCCGTGGTGGACCAGATCATGATGTCGCCGCCGCGCAGCGTGAAAATACGCGAGGTGCCGACATCCACGTTGCCATTGGTGAAGATATTGATGCTGCCGCCGCGCTCCGTGAGCACGCCCTGGTCGAGCGGTTGCGCGCCTATGACATCGAGGCCGACGGTGAGCTTGCCGCCGGGCGCGAGGAGATTGATGTCGCCGCCCTGCCTGGTTTTGATCTGGCGCGAGGTGAGCGTGATGTCGCCTTTCCACTCCTGGCCGGACGGGAAAAGTGTGCTGATCGCATCAATGCCCGCTTGGTAGCTGCCCGTCGTGGCCTGGTCGCGGCCCGCGTCGCGCAGCACGATGTAGAACAGACTGAGCGCGAGGACTTCCTGCTGCTCCGCCGACAATGCAGCGAAGGTGGTGGCGTTCAGTTTGCCGTGCAGCGGATCCTTCACATCGAGCATCGCGGACAACTCGGAGAGATAGCGCGCGCCTCCGGAGCCGGTGATGTACTTGTCGATGAACGCATTAAAATCGAGTCGGCTGTCCCCGAGGCCATAAGCGGAGCCGATGCCCGCCGCTGCGATGATGCTCGCTCCTTCAAATGGCAGCAGCGGGTTGCGCGCGTTGCCGATGCTGGTCACGCCCGTGCCTGTGCCGTCGGCATTCGGCGGCCCCACGCCGAGATCGAGGTTGCGGCCCGCCAGAATTTCCAGCGTGCCAGGGCCGCTGATCTGGATGTCGCCGGAGCGCGCCACATCCGTGGCTGTCAGGGCGTTGCCATTCGAGATGGCCCTCGAGCGCAGCGGCGACGCGGCATTGAAGACCACGATGTCACGACCGGCGGCCACCACGCTGATGTCGTCATCGCTGACGTTCTGCAAATACAGGCCCACATCCGTGATGTCCTTGCCGGCGACGATGCGCGTCTCCTTCGGCGAGAAAAGCGTGAGGCCCGAGATGCTTCCCGTGCCAGCGTAGAGATGCACGGGGCTGGTGTCGTTCGCGTGCAGCAGCGTCGATCCATGCAGCGCACGCTTGGTCTGCACCACTCCGAAGTTTCCAGTGGTTGATCCCGATTCGTTGAACAACGGGCTGATGTAATCATCCAGAAATCCGACCTGGGTTTGAACCAGATCACCCTTTGTCCTGCTGCCCACGATGGTCTGATATGATAGCGCGCTCGTAAGCCCAGGAATGCTGGCCGGGCTGGCGTCGGACAGGTTGATCGTACTCGATGCCCAGATTTTCGTGTTCTGTCCGTTGATCGTCGCGGAGCTGTTCACCGTGAGGCCGTTGATTGCCTTCGCCGCGAGCAGGTTGATCGTGCCCGTCGCTGAGGGCGAGAGTGTGAGGTTGCCCGCGATGTTGATGTCGCCGGAAAAAGCCGTGACGTTTAATGTGCCAGGCATGAGCGAGAACAAGTCGCCGAATGGGCCAACGGACGATTCGGCCAGACGCAGCCACGGCTGGAAGTTCGATGCCGAGGGTGTGGCACCTGTGTCGAGCAACAGCATCTCTTGATACCACAGCTCGAGAATCGGGACGGTCGAGCTTGGGAGCGAATCTATCTCGAGCGATGTGCCCTGCCGCAGGGTGACGGAACCGCCGAGCGAACTGGCGTTGACGCCAGCCGTGGCTGAGTAGGTCGAGAAGTAGGTCTTGTACCAGTAGGTGTTGCTGTAGCCCTGGGGCAGCAGGAACGTGTTCGCCACCGGGCCGAGCAGCAGATCGCCACGCGCGCTGACATCGAAAGATGATTTGCCCACGAAGAGCGTGGTCGGCATCCAGCTCTCCTGCGGCAGAATGTTCTGCAGTTGCTGGAGCGAGGTCAGCGAGATGGAGCGCGCGGAGTTCGTCGTGATGCTGCCGCCCGCGCTGAGCACACCCTTGCCGCGCTCGACGTAGTAAACGCCGCCGTCGATGTTGTTGCCCGCACGAACCGTGACATCGCCGCCGCCCAGTTCGACAAGGGCGCTTGCGTTTGGCGTGCCCGATGGCATCCGCGCATTGGTGGGCACGACGGCATCGACGTTGATCACGTTGCGGCCCGCATTGAGAGTCACGTTGCCACCGCCGAGCGCGCCAACGCCCTGGAAAAAATTACTGAAATCCACCCACCACGTCGTAGAGGCGATCTCGCCGCCCGCGCCGGGCGAGACGCCGAACTGCCCCGTGGCCGGGTCGATGTAACTGCGGCGGTAGAGCCAGTTCGTCGGCATCTCGCGCGTGGTGTCGATGATGAGCTGGCCCTGGCCGTTCACCGTGTAGCGCGCGATGTCGTTCTGCGCCGTCACGCTCACATTGCCGCCCGCCATTGTGTATTGCGCGGCGTAGCCCTGGTTCGTGCCCTGCTGCGGACTGCCGAGAGATCCCTGCGTGCCCGCCAGTCGCGTGTCCGGCAATCGAAAGGTGCCGCCCATTGTCGCGTCGAGCACCTTCGTTCCGACGGTGTAGATGTTTGAGAACTGGTTGAGCAACTGTACGTCGCGCCCCGCGTTCACGTCGATGCTGCCCGAGCCAGTGCGGATGACCTGAAAGCGGTTGCCCACCGCGTTGCTCGTCTGCGCGGTGAGTCCGCTCGTCGTGCCAGAGGTGATGCGGTTCTCGTTGGCGTTCTTGCCGACGAGCAAGGAGCCTTTGTTTGTGGCGAGCTGGTCGAGACCTCGCATCTCGCGGAAATCAGCAGCGGTGAAATCCGCGCCGGAGGTGAGACGATACGAATACGACTGGCTGTTCGCGGGCAGCAGCGTGTTTTGATTCAGCAGCAGCGAGTTGTAGGCGCTCGTGGTGAAGCCGTCGTTGAGCGCGTTGAAGAAAACGAGATTGCCCGCCGCGCGCAGCGTGAGCACACCTGCGGAGCTTTTCGCTCCGAAACGATTCGTCGCCAGATTCCAATCAGCGGTCGAGGTGCTGTTGCTTGTGCCGAGCGTGAGATCGCCGGTGCGGTTGATGACTTCCGCGCCTGCTTGCAGAATGACGAGCGGCGTTATGGTCGCATTGCCAGCGGTGAGCCGGTTGAGCATGGCGGTGTAGCCCGCCGTCGTCGTGCCGCCCGTGCCGAGAAAGGCGATGCCGTTGTTGCGGATGTTCGTCTGCACCGTCGAGGTGATGATCGCGCCCGCCGCATTGGTCAGGTCAAAGAGCTTGTAGCCTTCCACCGTGATGGCCGACGCACCGAGGATCGTGCCGTTGATCGGCGCGACCTGGAGGTCGGTGCTCGCGGCATTTTGCGGCGCGCGCAGATGCAGCGTTCCGGTGAATTGTCCGAAACTCGCGCTCGCCGCTGTCTGTGCTGCAACAGTCAGGTTGATCGTTGAACCTGTCTGGATGTTCACGAGCGCGCCCGTGTTGATCAAGCCGTTGACCTGCGCGCCGCCTTCGAGAAACACCGCGCCACCCTTGCCGGCGCTGCTGAAGTTTTGCGCCGACACATTCAACACCGAGCCCGCACCCAGCGTCACGCTGCCAGAGGCGATCAGGCTGATGGTGCCGCCCGTCGCGCCGGAAGCGTTGACATTGCCAGTCACAAGAATCGATCCCGCATCAGCGGAAACAAAATACGACGACGCTGTTGCGGCACCATTGACCGCGACATCACCAGTGCGCACACGATACAAACGAGCGCGAGTCATCGAGGCCGCGTTCATCACCGTGTCGAACGGCGCGAGGCTGGCGAGCACGCCGACATCGAGCGAGAACGCGCCGCCCGTGCCACCAGCTCCACCCGCGCCGAGCACGGTGCCGCCGAGCGTGAACGCGCCCGTCGGTGCCTCGACGATGAGCGCGCCCGCGTTTCCTCCGCCGCTCTGCGCGGCGAGATTCAGCACGGATCCCGCGTTCACGAGCACTGAGCCGCCCGTGGACGACAGCGTGATCTGTCCCGCGCTGGTGTAGGCGGTGTAATCATAAAAGTTCCGCGCCACGCCGCCGACATCGACGCGGCCGCCGATCACCACATTGCCGCCTGTCGCCATCATCGACACGAGACCGCTGGGGAGCAGGACATCGCTCGTCACATTCACACTAGCGCCGCGCAGTGTGAGGCTGCCGCCGAGTCCGCCGCTCGTGGTCGCGCCGCTGCCATTCGACAGAATCGACAGCGCATCGACAGCCGTGATCGACGTCGTCGCGCCTTGCCCCGCCGCGATGGAGGGCGTCAGCGCGCTGAGCGATCCCTGCGATGCGAGACCACCCGTTCCTTCGAATGTCATGCCGCCCGTCGCAATCAAGTTCACGGCGGCATACTGGTCGATGTTCATATGCCCGCTGCTCAGCAACACGGTCGTGGCGTCAAACACGAGCGTGCCAGCCTTCGCCGCCACCGGTCCCGCGCCCGTGCCGTTGGAGCGATTGCCCAGCGTGATGCTTGGCGCGGCAAAGGTGAGCGTGCCGCCCGCGTTGTTGAAGCCGCGAATCTCGCCCGCGTTCAGCGCGAGCGTGCCAAGCGTTGAGAAGCGCCCCGTGCCGTAAAGATCGAGCGAGGTGTAGCTCAAAATCGACAGCGCCTCCGCTGATTGCAGCCCTTGCAGCACCGAGCCTTGCAACACGAGGCCCGTGTTCGCCTGCTGCGCGCCGGGGTTGTCAAACAACAGGCTCACCTGGCCCGCGCTCAGCGAGATGGAGCGGCCTGTCACCGTCGCGGACGGATCGATGAACATGCCGAAGGTGGAATCGAGCTGCACGTTCACACCCGAGACCGTCGCGCCCGCGCCGATCATGAGATTCGGTCCGGCCACCACGGTCACGCCATTGCGCATTGTCAGCGCGTTGAAATCACCCGACACACGCAGCAGCGCTCCATTGCCGCTGCCCGCCACGTTCGCATCGCCGAGCACGAGCACGTCTGCCGCCGCGCCGAGCGCGCCGCTTTGGATGATGGACGAGCCGGCCTGCACATCGATGACTCTCGTCGCGGAGAGAATGATCTCCGGCCCTGTGAGCGGCACGCCCGCGTTGCTGACGGTGATGTTGCGTGTGCGCGTCGTGATCGTCGTGAAGTCCGTGCCTATCTTGCGACGGCCGCCGATGAGCAGACTCTCCGCGCCCCAACTGTTCAGCAAGGCGCTGCTGAGCACGAGCTGGCCCGCCCCGCCGCCTGAGCCGTCGCCGGTGATGAGCACGTCGCCCGGGCTGTTGAGATCGACGAGGCCGGCGCGACCAAATTTCGAGCGCGCATTGATGTCGCCCATCACGATCATGCTCTGCGTTGCCTGGAGGATCGCGTGCCCCGCATCCTGCGGCAGACGCGGCACTTTGAGATCAAGCTCGATGGCGCGCTCGCGTAGAAAACTGTTCGCGGAGAACTCATTGTACTCCGACCGCGCGCGCACGACCGCGCCGGATGCGACCTCGAACCGCTGGTAGATGCCCTGCACATCGCGCGTGTCGTCGAGGCTGCTGTAGCGGTAACCGTTCACGAGATACGAGCCGTCCGTCATCCCGAACGAGCCCACGGGCTGGCCGCTCTTCGGCGTGACGAGCACCGCGCCCGGCAGCAGCGCGTAACGCGCGGGCAGCAAGGTGTAAACACCTGCGGGCAACGAGCCGCTGGCGCTCAGATAGACGCGATCACCGGCGCTGAGCGAGTCATTCACATAACCCGGATCGCCATCGAACACGCTCGATGCATTGAAGGCCGCGTAAGGCGAGTAATCGGCGCTGTAACCGGGGATCACCGCGAAGCTCCCATTCGAGGCGAGGACATCAGTGCTCCCGCCATTGCCCTTCACCCACTGGTAGGCGTACAAATCACCGCCGCCCGAGATGTCGATGGTCGATCCCGCCTCGGTCGTCACACTCACACCCGCAATGGTCACTGTCTTCTGCGGCACGCCGCCCGCCGTGATGTCATCGCCGGCTGGATCCACCCAGAACTCGCCGTTTTGCACGAGACCGTATGGAATCACCAGACCCTGGCCCGTGAGCGGATCGACAGCTGACACGGAGGTGATGCTGCCGCTTTGCAAAGTGACCTGCTGCGCGATGGGCACTGCGATGCCCGACACATTGCCGAGAGGCACGTCGCCCGTGCCATCCCAGCCGAGTGTGATCGAGCCGAGAGGCGCGCGCAGCACGCCGCCTTGGTTGATGATCGAGGCAAAGACATTCAACTCGCCGCCAGCGGAGTACGGCAATGCGCGATCGCCTGATTTCACGAAGGTGATCGAGCCTCGCTGCTGCGCGCCGAGGGCATTCGTGTAATCGCGCGCGATGAGAGTGAACGTGCCCGCCGTCGTGGGATACACCTGCCCGGCGCGGATGTAGAGATCTCCAGCCATCTCAAAGGTGCCATTGCCGCGCACGTCGCCGTTGTCAGCGATGAGGCTCGTGCTGCCGATGCCTTGCAGTGAGAGATTGCCGATGTCGATGAGGCTTGCTGTCACGGTCAGGCTGCCCGCGCCGAAGGTCGGCGGCAGCTTGTAGGGATTGCCGTTCGCAGTGAGGAAGTTGAACACGTTCTTTTCAGTGTCGGCGGAGAGCACGGAGAAAGGCGTGGTGAACGCGGTGCCCAGCGCGACGTAGGGCGCGGTGAGCGTGACGGGCGAGTCCGCGTAGATCACACCCGCTGAGGCGACTTTGATTTTGCCGCGCGCACTGATCGCCACCGGTCCCTGGAACTGCACGGTGCCGCCGAGCGTGAGGTTGTTGAAGCCACCTGAGAGGAAATCATTCGCGGCGAACCAGCCGTGACCCACCGCATTTCCCTGCGCGTCCACCATGCCCGTGCCGATGCCCGGCACCGCGCCGCCGATGCCCGCGATGGGAAACGCAGTCAATTGCGTGACGGTGAGGGTGACGTTTGCGGGTGTCTTGTCCGAGTTCGGCACTGCAACCGGATAAAATTTTCCTGACGTGATGGATAGCGAGCCCCCGAGCGCGGTTGGTCCACCGGCGTCGCCTTTCAGCGTGGCCTGCGTGAGAAGGAACTCTCCACCCGCGAGATTGATCGCTCCGCCATCGCTGTCCACCTGCACGGGCACAGTGAGCAGGCTGTAGAGCGGCGAGGTGAGCCCGCTCGTGAGAGGCACGAGTCTGCCGCCTTGCAACGTCGTGAGCGTGGCGTCGAGATTCAAATACGACGGATGCATGTCGAGCGCTCCGCTTGTGCCCGAAACATCGAGCACCGCGCCGGGCATTGCGACGACATTGCCACCGACACTGATCGTGCCGCCGGGCAGAACGGAGCCGAACGCGCGGCCGTAGGCATCCGGCGAGTATAGCGTCTTGCCTGCGGTGCTGAGCTTGCTGCCCGGCCCGAGATACACCGTCGTGCGGGCGAACTGCGGATTGGTGTCGAGCGATGGAAACTTGCTCGCGCCCGTGATCTTGATCGTGCCGCTCGGCGCGGTGATGGAACCGAGCACGCTGACGGTGTCGCCTTTCATCGTGACGCTGCCCAGCGCGTCTGTCGTGATGCTCGCGCCCTCGCTCATCACGACATCGCCGCGCACTTTCAAGAGCAACTGTCCGTAATCATCCACCGCGCCCAGAGCTGTGAAGCTCAGGCTGGCCGGTGTGCGCACACCTTCTGGCTGAGTGACCTCGCGCCACCTCGCCGTGGGCAGCAGCTCGACGATCCGGCTTTGCACCACCGGCGCGATCTCCACGCCCGGCGCGATAAAAATGCCTGGCAGATAGCTCTCCTGTTCCGCTGTGCCGATGTTCACACCGATGCCAATGAGCGAGAAGCTGCCGAAGCCGCCCTGGTTGAAAAACTCCGGCTGCAACACCAGCGCGTCAGGATGCAGCGCCGTCCCGCCCACCTGGATGATCTGCGACTGCAATGTGAGCGATCCCGCCTTCGCGCCGGAATAACCCAGCAACGTGCCGCCAAGCGTGAGCCGTCCGCCGAGCACAGATTTCAGGCCCGGATCCTGACCCGCTTTGAGGCTGATGCTTCCCCCATTGCCGTAAGTGCGCCGCGAGAGCGCGCTGATCTTCACACCGCCCGAAACATCGATCACGCTGCCTGGCGCCACATCCACGCTCTGGCCCGCAATGCTCACTGTTCCGCCACGCGACACGTCGGTGACAATGAAATCCTCGCCGCTGCGCACATTCACACCGAGCGGCATGGTGAGAGCGAGCGGATTCGTGAGCCGGTCGTCAATGATGAGGCCTGCTGCGCTGACGCGCGCGGTCGGCGTGATGCTCACGATGCCGCGCGCTGGAATCGCGAGCGGCGTGATCATGTCCGAGGGAGTTCCGTCATTCAGCGTCGCCAGCACGGAGGGCGAGACGTTCAGCGCGGTCAGGTTGATCTTGCCG
Organism: Verrucomicrobiaceae bacterium; assembly: GCA_031425215.1. Classification (GTDB taxonomy): domain Bacteria; phylum Verrucomicrobiota; class Verrucomicrobiia; order Verrucomicrobiales; family Verrucomicrobiaceae; genus JANPIW01. Next base: position 3,712 of record JANPIW010000614.1, on the reverse strand, counting down.
CCGGGCACTGTGATCGCGCCGCCGACAGTCACGTTCGCCGCCTTGAAGGTGATCTCGCCGCCCGGACGCGCTGCCAGCTCCACGCCTTGCGGCACTTCGATGGAACCGTTGCCGTTGTCGATGCGCAGCACACCAAAGCCGCCCTCGGTGAGCAACTCCGGCGAGAGCACCACCTCGGCCGCGCGATCCGCGCGCAGCTCAGGTGCCATTCCGTTGGCGTCGAGCGTGAAGGCATCAGCCGCCTGCTGCCGCCGCTTCAGATTAAAAGTGATCGCCGGACTCGATGGTGTGACGGTCGCAAAAACATTGCTCGTAACATTCTTGCGCTGCGCAGAAAAGTTCAGCGACAGCTCGCTGGCCGCCGGTGCTTTCTCACGCTGGCGCTCGCCGATGATGACTTCGCCACGCATCTCTCCATCGAGCACCATGTTCGGCGCGGTGATCTCGATGGTGCCGCCGTTCGCGCCCCAGATCGACGATGGCTCATAGTGCCCGCCGCCCATCCACGGCACTTTATACGTCTTGCTCACTCCCCAGCGCGAATGGTTCTCGGTGTACTTGCCCGTGTAAATGCCGTCATAAATGCGATCCGGCGTGGCCTGCGAAATGTCGAGGATTTGCCCGTCCGCCATCACGCGCGTGGTCTGCACATAGCCGCCTGCCTGATTCAAATACCCGCCCGACACATCAACGGTCGCGCCTCGATTGATGACGACCGAGCTGCCCGCCTTGAGCTTCACATTGCCACCGGCCGCTGTCAGCTCGCCGATGCTGCGCTCGATGAGTCCCACGTAGCCGGAGAGATCGCCCAGCGGCGTGCCCACCCACTCTTTGCCATTGTAAGTTCCGCTTTTGCGAAGATCGACCGTCAGTTCCACCGCGCGCAGATCTCCTTCACGCTGCACGGGACTGTCCGCCAGCTCCGCGCCGCGCAGCTCCACATTGAGGATGCTCTGCTCCAGCGCCACAGCGATGTCGGTCGAGCCTGCCACATTGATCATCGCGCCCTCGTCGATGTAAATCTGCCCGTTCGTCATCGCCAGCACCGATTGCGTCTCGCCTGCGAAGTAATTCCACACGCCCGCGCTGATCGAGATATCGCCGCCCGTGGCGAGCACGACCGCGTTCCTCCCGACGCGCACGACATTGCCGCGCACATTGATCTGCGAGCGCAGCGCGAGGCTCGTGCCCACCACTTTGTCATTGCTGCTGTACTCCGGCACCACAAACGTCGCGCTCTCATCGCCGATGTTCACAAATCCGGCGGAGCGGACAAAAAACGGCGGTGACTGGCCGAGCGGTGTGAAGTTCGTATTGGGCTGCGCGTCGTAACTCGCATCAAGGTCGATCCGGCCATTCAATGAGACCGAGGTGGTGCTCGCGATCACGCCGAGCTGGTTCACCGTTTTCCCAGCCATCGTCACGTTGCCGCGCTGCGCCTCGATCACGCCGGAGTTTGTCGCCGTGCCCGCGATCACGCCTGTGACGGGATCGACGATGGAGCCGACGTACGTATCCAGCCCGCGCAGGCTCGCGTCATTTTGAATGACTGGATCGCGATGCGAATCAAAACCGACCTGCAAACCCGCCGCAAGAATCGTCTGGCCGTCAGGCGTGGAGATCGTGCCCGCGTTGGTGACGTTTGGCCCGACGAGCATGACGCGACCACCGACGCGATCCGCCGTGGTGGGCGCGGATAATTGCGCGCCAGCTTGCACCGTCACATCGCCCGTCTTGCCATCCGGCGTGAGCGCTACAGGCGGCGTGAAGGCCGGCGTGCCCTGCGCGCCCGCCGCAATGGGCAGCGCGGAGAAGAGGAATTGCGCGTCGGGATTGTTGAGCAAACCGCGATCGATGAGGTTGTCATTGATCGGCAGCGACGAGGCCACGAGCGTGTGCGTGTTCACCTGGCTGCCGCCGCCAAAGATGATGCCGTTCTGATTGATGACGTAAACCTGGCCCTGCGCGGTGATGGAGCCGAGAATCTGCGTGGGCGAGCCTGATGGATCGGTGATCTTGTTGAACGCGATCCACTGGTTCACCGCGTCACCGCCAGCGCTCTGGTCGAAATGCAGCCGCGTGTTGCGGCCCACGTTGAACGTGCGCCAGTTCAGCACCGCCGTCTGCTCAGTCTGCTGCACCGTCACCTGGACTCCACCATCACTCGCCTGCGATTGTGCCGCGTAGTTCGCGCCCTTCCACAGCGCTGGATTGGTCGCAATGTCGGGATGCATCTCCAGACCGTTCGGCGCGAGACCGTCCGGCACATCGGGCAATTGGAAGCCCGGACGGTTGGGGTCTGCGCCCAGGTTGTTCGCCCCGCTCACGCTGAGATTCCGCGCCGCGTTCTGCGCGTTGCGCACATTGCTGAGAGCCTTCGTAGTGCGCGAGAGCGCGTCCTTCGCGCGCTCGTTTGCGCGTGATGCCGCCGCGCGGATGGCAGCAGAAGATGCATCCGTCGCGCTCGGAGAAATCGCCGGGGCGCCACGGCGCAGGATGTCACCGGCATGGAGAGAAGAGGCGAAAACAAACGCGAGCGCAGCTCCTTGGACTGCGGCAGCCAGCTGCCGCTTTCTCCAGCCAGCCTGCTGGCGTCTCATCAAAGAGTGCCCTTTTTCGAGCAGGGGCCTCGCACTCGCGGCAGCGGCTCGACGAAGGAGCGCGGCAACGCATTCGACGCCAGCAGGCTGGCTCCGAAAAGCAGCAGCAGGCTGCCGCAGTCCAAGGCGCTCCGCGCACTCTGTTCGATGCTTCATATTGTCTCCCCGCTTTGAGGTTTCCTCACTTCGCCGCTCCGGGCAGCACCTTTGAAAGTGCCAGCTCGTTCACAGCCAGCGGCTGTTCTCCGAGCAGCTGCGCCAGATACGCCTGCGTGTTCTGCTTCGCGCGATCCTCCCGCATCCGCTTGGTCAGCGCCGGACGCGCTTGATCAAACGTGGGGGTGAACGGCTCGCGCACATCGAGCGTCTTTAAAATGTGCCAGCCATCGGCGAGACGAATCGCCTCCGACACACTGCCGAGTTTCAAACTCGGAATCTGCGCGCGTATCTCCGGCTGGATCTGCGCCTCCGTCAGCCAGCCGATCTCTCCGCCGCGTGAAGCGCTCTGCGGTTCCTCGCTGTCAGTCCTGGCAATGGCTGCAAAATCCGCGCCTCGTTTCTTCAGCTTGGCCGTCACGGATTCGAGCTTCGCGCTGGTCTTCGCATCCTTGGGCGCGACGATGAAAATCTGCGCCATGCGATAAGAGCGCGGCAGCACGAGCGCGGTCTTGTTCGCGTCATAGACCGCGCGCACCTCGGCTTCGGATGGAAAATCCTGCGGCGGCTCTGATGCAGACTGCAACCATGCCTCCGCCAGCGTGCTGTCCCGCGCGCGATCAAGCTGCGCGGCGATCTCTGGTTTCTTGTCGAAGCCTTGCTCCAACGCCTGCTTCAGCAACAGCCGCTGCACAGCGAGGGAGCGCACCATTTGATTCAGCAAAGCAGGATCACCCGCCAGCGCCGCCTCATCACTGGAGCTGAGGTTCTTCAATGAAGCGCGGATGTCCGCAACCTTGATCTCCACATCGCCGACACGAGCGAGGATGCTGGGGTCATCAGCGCGGGTCCATGTGACTGCCAACACTGAAGAAACAAAGCAAACGAACACGCAGCGCGCAGCGCGTCGGACTGCGGGAGCGGGGTGGGGGTGTTTACTGCCAGGCAGGGGGGGG
>JANPIW010000613.1:0-26457 GCA_031425215.1 Verrucomicrobiaceae bacterium | reverse complement strand
AGCTTCAGTGATCCGACGGTGAGCGCCCGCATCGGAGCGCGGCCCACGCCGGAGCTGGCCTTTGGCACATCATTCAGCCACGGGTCGTATCTGGTGACTGACACGCCATCAGCCGATCAAACGACGTTCGGACTCGACGCGTCCTGGCAGCATCATCACTGGCAGATTTGGGGTGAGGTTTTTCATTCCACCTTCGAGGTGCCCGGCGTGGGTGATGCGGAGATGGTCTCCTATTACCTCGAGACGAAATACAAGCTCAACGCGAGCTGGTGGCTGGCGCTGCGGTGGAATCAATCATTCTTCGGCGATGTGTCCGATGGCAAAGGCGGGAGCGCGCAGTGGGATCGCGACGCGTGGCGCGCGGATCTCGCGCTCGGCCACCGCATCAGCCGCCATGTGCAGGCGAAGGTGCAATACAGCTACGGCGACAAACAAGGCCGCGACGTGGAGGGCGATCACATGCTGGCGACGCAGCTCACAGTGCGGTTTTGATTCCTCAACGATTGAGGTCAACGGCGGTTCGTCACCTTTTCGCCGAAGTAGATGTTGTCGCCGGAGCGCGCCGCATCCTTGACGAGACTTTTCCTCGTGGAGTCGGAAAAGTCAGGCACGCCCGCCATCCATGCCTCAGCTTTGACGGGATCGGTGGTGAGCCAGCGGACGGCGATGGATTTGAGCACGCCCTCACGCACGCCTTTGTCAGGGATGGTGCCGGCCCATTCTGCTGCGGCGGAGGGATCAGCACGGGCGAGCGAGCGAGCGTAGCCGGCCACGGCGAGATCGCGATCCGAGGAGTCGGGCTGGAGCTTGAGCCAGGCGGTGGCGGCGGCGAGATCGGCCTCGGCCCAGCGCTCGGCGAGTTCCTTCACCTGGCTGTCGCGTTGGCTGGAGTCGGGCAAGGTGTTCAGTGTCGCAAGCGCCTGGTTGTACTGGCCGTTGCGGATCTGCGCGCTGGACACGCTGTGGTACATCCGCTCCTTCGCCTCGCCCTCGGGAATTTGCGCGAGCAGTTTGTCACGCTCCTGCGCGGTGAAGCCTTCGGTGGCGCTGGAGAAACCGTAAGCCATGTCGCGCAACAGATCATCGTTGCCGGGCTTGCCAAGGTAGGCGGTGGCGGCGGCGGGGTCTCTCCGAAACCAGTCATCCCAGGCGTAGCGCATCGCGTTCTTCCGGCTGGTAGTGTCCTGGATGGTTTCCGCGAAGGTCAGCGCGGCGAGAGGATCGTTGTTGCTCCAGGAACTGACGAGAGCTTCGATGGCTGATTTTTTCACGCTGGGATTGGTGAGGGATTGCGCCCATTTCAGCGCCGCGGCGGGATCGCGTCCGGCCCAGACGCTGACCAGGCTGCTGATCGCGCTACCGCGTGTCCGGGGGTTCTTGAGGGTGAGCGCGAGGTTCGCGGCCTGGGCCGGGTCTTTGAATGTGTTTTCATCCTCAAAGGTGACGAGGGTGGCGCTGCCCATGGGCAGATCGGGATGTGCGTTCAGGTAGGCGATCACGCCGGGGAAATCGTTCTTGCTCCACTTAATGAAAATCCGGGTGAGCGCGGTGGAGCGCTTGCCGCTCATGCTGAGGCCGAGCGCGAGATCTATGGCGGCGGAGGGATCCTTCTTCGCGATCTCGGTTGCCACGGTGCCGAGGAGGTGGCCGTAACCTGTGTCGTGTGGATCGGCCAGGGCGGCCTTCCACGCGGCTGTGGGATTCGCGACGGCCCAGGCGCGGTAAAGCTGGGAGCGCAGCATCGTGATGTCATTGGTCTTTGGCTTCGCGGCGAGCAGTGCGAGCGCGGCCTGGATGTCGGCGGGCGAGAAGGTGTCCACCTCCTTGCCCGCCATCGCGTAATCGAAATCGGCGAGCAGCATGTCGATGCGCTCGCTGATGGAGGTGCTTTTGGCGGCGGCTGGATTCGCTGACGCGGGTCTCTCCGTGGTGCCGGTGGATGTCGCGGCAGGAGGCGCGGAGACGGAGGCGTAGCCCGCGTTGGTTTGCGCTGCTGGCGCAACAGCCGCAGGCTCGTGTGTCGAGCGCCAGTTGTGTCCCGCGATACCGCCGACGAGCAGACAGGTGATGGCCAGTGCAAAGGTTTTCAGTGTCATGTTCGGGAGTGTTGGGCGCGATGTTCCAGCGTCAAGATGGGAGTGCGCGGCCATGCCGGAGCCTCCTCACACCGGCCGCTACTCGTCGGATTTCTCTTTGCCTTTCTTCTTCGGCTCCTCAGGCAACGGCGCGCCTTTCTGCCGCGCCTCCCATTCGGCGTAGCCTTTCTTGGCGCGGTTGCCGAGGTACTTGTAGGTGTCGAAGATCGCGCCGTTGCCGAGCGCGCGCGGGTCTTGCTCGGCGACGAGCATGGCGTCGAGCTTCGTGCGCAGCTCTTTCATCGTCGCGGCGTGCTGCGGGTCTTTGGCGAGATTCTTGAGGCACTGCGGATCGTCGCTGATGCGGTACAATTCCTCCTCGGGGCGGTAGCCAAAGCTGAGATCGAAGAACGGCCCTTTGTTATCGACGATCCAGGATTTCGTCGGGCCGTCGTCGCAGTTGCCAAAGCCGGTCTCGGGATTGCAGGCGGGCCAGCGCTCGGGGTGGTAGTTGTGGCTGTAGAAAAACTCGGGCGTGCGGATCGCGCGCACGGGATAGCCCCAGTCGTTGGGCCGGCCGATGTCGTGGCGCTCCTTGCCCGCGAGCATGATTTTCCGATCCTCGATCCAGCCGCTTTTCTCGCTACGCAAAATGTTCACGAGGCTCGCGCCGCTCATCTGCTCGTGCTTGGGCAGGCCGGCGAGTTCGAGATAGGTCGGCGCGAGGTCGCGCACGTTGATGAAGTCCTCAACCACACGTCCGGGCTTGATCCCCTTCCCCCAGCGCATCGCGAGCGGCAGATGATATCCGTCTTCGTAAATCTGACCCTTCACGCGCGGGAACGGCATGCCGTGATCGGACGTGATGATGATGAGCGTGTCATCGAGCAGCGCGGCGTCTTCGAGCAGCTTGAGCGTGCGCACGATTTGCGCATCGCCCCACTCGACCTCGACGGAGTAGTCGAGCAGATCACCGCGCACGGTTTCATTGTCGGGCAGATAGCCGGGCACTTCGACATCGGCGAGCTTCTTGCCGAGACGCAGGCCGGAGCCTTGTTCGTAACCACGATGCGGCTCCTTGATGCCGAGCCAGAAACAGAAGGGTTTCTTGGCATCGCGCTGTTTGAGGAAGTTCGCGAAGTTCGTCGGGTAATCGTCATTGAGGATGCCCTTCGCGGGCACCTCCTGTTTTGCTCCGATGAAATCCGGCCCGGCGGGATTGCGCGTGCGGCCCGGAGTTTTGTAGTCGCCCGGTCCCCAGCCTTTTCCGGTGAGGCCGACGGTATAGCCCGAGGCTTCGAGGAGATCGGGATAGACGGCATACTTCGCGGGGAAGATTCCGCCGTGGCACACGGCTTCTTCGAGCTGCCACGAATTGCGGCCGGTGAGGATGGTGGCGCGGCATGGGCTGCATTTCGGATTCGAGGTGAACGCGCTCTTAAACAGCGCGCCTTCCTTTGCCACGCGATCAAAGCCAGGAGTCTTCACCCATTTGCATCCGTAAGCGCCCGCGTGCTGCCAGCCCCAGTCGTCAAAGATGATGAAGAGGATGTTCGGTCTCGGCGCATCTGCGGCACGCAAAGAGTGTGACGCGACGAGAAGGATGGGAAGAATGAGAAACAGGCGGCGGAGCAGTTGCATGGTGCGTGGTAGAACGATGAGACGAGGCGCGACTTGCCGCGCATATTTTCACAGCAGCGGCTCGGCGGCGCGTTATCATCGCGCCGATCCATCTGTGGCGGTGTGTGCGTGACACCACGCTATCGCAAGACCAGTCACAGGTGATCTCCAACGATACTGCGATTGACACCATGAGCACGACGGAGCAACCTTGGCCGTATGCAAACTCAGCCAGACGACTCGAAGCCGCGCTCGAATGGCTCCGACGCGTGGACGCCGGAGCGGATCGAACGTATGCGCAGACAGGATCAAGCGAGCGCGCGGATTCGGAGAGCGCTCGGGCAAATCGTCACTGGTCCCGATCACTGGCGGCGTACGCGCAAAGCGAGGGAGCAATCCTCAGTTACGACTGGCTGAATGCGATGGAGTCGCGCCCAGGCGGGCACGAGCACGAAACTTATTGCGATCCTGAGCATCCTGGCTGGCGCATCAAAGTCACCGGCCCAAACCTCGCCCTCCTCAGCGGCCGCCAGCGCATTCCTGAACTGACGGCGATCACTTATCTGGAAAGCTGGCGTCTCGCGAATGTCGTGTTCGGTGATGGCGTGGAATTTCTCGGCATCATCCCGACAGACGAAGGGCCGCGTCTCGTCATCCGCCAGCCCGAGATCGAGGCAACCGATCCTGACGCGCCGCATCCGAGCAAGACCGAGATTAACGCATGGCTGCGCAGCGCCAGCTTCGAGCACGACGAGGGCGCCTGGATGCGAGATGCAGACATGGTCGTGGCCTATGATTAGCACGAGGGAAATTTCATCCTCACGCGCGAAGGCATCCGGCCCATCGACATCCACCTCGCACGACTCGCCTGGGCCACCGGCCCCGTGATCCCCTGGGAGCGCAATCCCACCAATCCCAGATGTCAGTCAGAGTGAGGCGCATCCAGCCTTGCTCTTCACCGATCCGATGGATAGCATCCGGGCGAACCATTCCACCGCCATGAACGATGACCTCACTCCTCCGTCCCCTGTGCCGAATGATCCCACACCGAAATCGAATGATGAGCGAACGCTCGGCCTCGTGTGCCATCTGCTCTCTTTTGCCACATTCCTGATTCCTTATCTTGGCAACATTATTGGTCCGCTGGTGCTCTGGTTGATCAAACGCGGCGAAAGCCCCTACATCGACGCCCACGGCAAGGAGGTTCTGAACTTCAACATCTCGTGGAGCATCTACGGTCTCATCGCATTCGCGAGCATGCTTGTTCTGATCGGTTTCGTGCTGCTGCCGGTGGTTTGCATTGCCTGGGTCGTCCTCGTTATTATCGGCTCCATTAAGGCCAGCGAGGGCAAACTCTACCGTTACCCGATGACGATCCGCTTCATCAATTGACCGCCCGCATCGTGCCATGTCCGAAAAGCTTCCATCCACCAGCCGCGCCACCATCTTCTCCTCGCTCTGGTCGCAGGTGCGCGCGGTGCTGGACTTGGTGCTGGATTTCTCCTTCAAGCGCATGGTCACGCCGCGTCTCATCCGCGTGATTTATGCCCTCAGCCTCGTGGCCGCATTGCTCTACGCGCTGAGCTGGATGTTCGGCGGCGATGGCGAGGGTGTCACCAGCCGCTTCTTCCGTTTCGTCACCGGCCCGCTCGCCTTCTTCGCCTACCTCCTCGTCGCGCGCGTCGTCACCGAGCTGGTGCTGGCCGTTTTCAAAATCGCCGAGAACACCGAAACACTCACCGAACGCTCCGACAAAAAATGACACTCATCCGCCTCATCGTCCTTCTGGTCCTTCCTGCCCTTTCCGTCCTTGCATCTGATGAACAATCTCTCTTCGACGGCAAGTCTCTCGCCGGCTGGGAAGGAGACACCACGCTCTGGCAAGTGAAGGACGGCGTCATCACCGCCGGCTCCGCCGACAAGAAACAGCCGCGCAACGAATTCCTCAGCAGCGTGAAAAGCTACGGCGACTTCGAGTTGCGGCTTAAATTCAAACTCGAAGGCGATCTCAAGACCGGCTTCGTGAACAGCGGCGTACAGATCCGCAGCGAGCGTGTGCCGGATCATCACGAAATGATCGGCTACCAGGCCGACATCGGTGATCCGAAATACTGGGGCGCGCTCTACGACGAAAGCCGCCGCAAAAAAATGCTCGCCGAACCCGACATGACGAAGGTGGAACCCGTGCTCAAGCGCAACGACTGGAACGACTTCCGCATCGTGTGCCAGGGGCCGCGCATTCAGATTTTCCTCAACGGCGTGCAAACCATCGACTTCACCGAGGCCGACAAAACCATCCCGCTCACCGGCAAGCTCGCCCTCCAAATACACGGCGGCGCGAACACCACCGTGTCATTCAAAGACATTTTCATCACCGCCCGCTGACCCACATCCATGAAACTCGAAGACATCGTCAAACAAGCGCACAAACTCTCGCGTCCCTACCGCATCACCAACGGCGACAAGTTTCGTCTCAAAGACATCGATCCCAGCGACGACGGAATGCTCGGCGACGAAGACAAGCCCCGCGCCGCCGAGATGCTGGCCACGGGAGTCGATGCGCTCAAACAGCTCCAGGACATGCTTTACGCGCAGGACAAATGGGCCGTGCTCCTCGTCTTCCAGGCGATGGATGCGGCGGGCAAAGACGGCGCGATCAAGCACGTCATGTCCGGTCTGAACCCGCAAGGATGCCAGGTCGCGTCATTCAAAGCGCCGTCACACGAGGAGCTGGATCACGACTTCCTCTGGCGCTGCCAGCGTCACCTCCCCGAGCGCGGCCGCATCGGCGTCTTCAACCGCTCCTATTATGAAGAGGTGCTCGTCGTGAAGGTCCACCCCGAGATTTTGCACAAGCAGAAACTCCCGCCCGACTTCATCAAGAAGGATGTGTGGTCGGGCCGCTACAAGGACATCCGCTCGCACGAGCGCTACCTCGCACGCAACGGTGTGCTGGTGCGGAAGTTTTTCCTCCACGTCTCGAAGGACGAGCAAAAGAAGCGTTTTATGGAGCGCATCGAGCAGCCGGAGAAGAACTGGAAATTCTCCGCCACCGACGCGCGCGAACGTCGGCACTGGAAGGAGTACATGAATGCCTACGAAGAGGCCATCCGCGAGACCGCCACGCCCGAGTGCCCGTGGTATGTCGTGCCCGCTGATAAAAAATGGTTCACCCGACTCGTCGTCGCCGCCGCAGTGATCGACGCGCTGAACTCGCTCAAGCTCCACTATCCCGTCGTCACGCCCGAGATGAAAAAGGAACTGGCGCTCGCGAAGAAAGAATTGCTCTCCGAATAACCCATCATGTCATCATCATCGAAAATCGCCCTCATCACCGGAGCCAACAAAGGCATCGGTCTCGAAACCGCGCGACAGCTTGGCAAGCAAGGCATCACCGTCCTCATCGGCGCGCGCGATGCCGCGCGTGGCGATGCCTCCGTTGCGAAACTCAAGAGCGACGGCATCGACGCGCATTTCATTGCGCTCGAAGTCACCGATCAAAAGAGCATCAGCACCGCGGCAGCGCGGATCGAAAAGGATTTTGGCCGTCTCGACATCCTCATCAACAACGCCGGCATGTTGAACTACGCGGGCGAGGCCACACCGAGCACCATTCCGATGGAGCTGCTGCGCAGCACTTTTGATCTCAACTTCTTCGGCCTCATCGCCGTCACACAGGCCATGCTGCCACTGATCCGCAAATCGCCCGCTGGCCGCATCGTGAACCTCACCAGCATCCTCGGCTCCATCGCCGAGCACGCCGATCCGAACTCTCCCATCTACGGCGTGAAACACATCGCTTATGACGCATCGAAGGCGTCGGTGAACATGTTCACCAACCATCTCGCCCACGAGTTGCGAGACACGCCGATCAAGGTTAACGCCGCGCATCCCGGCTGGGTGCAGACGGACATGGGCGGCCCCGATGCGCCGATGCCCGTCGAGGATGGTGCGAAGACATCAGTGATGCTCGCCACGCTTCCCGACTCCGGCCCCAGCGGCGGCTTCTACCACATGGGCGTTCACATGCGGTGGTGAAATCAAGCGCCAGCGAGCACCGCCTCAGCCACGCGCATTCCATCGGCGGCGGCGGAGATGATTCCTCCAGCGTAGCCAGCGCCTTCACCGGCGGGATAGAAATTCCGCACACCCGCGCATTGCATCGTTGAGGCATCACGCGGAATGCGGATCGGCGATGAGCTGCGCGTTTCCACTCCAGTCATCACCGCGTCGTGCAATGCGAAACCTGGCAGCGATTTCTCCACACGCCGCGCCGCTTCCTTGATCGTGGCGATGACAAATGGTGGCAAGCACTCGCGCAGATCAGTCCACACGACACCGGGCTTGTAAGACGGCTGCACATTGCCGGGGCCGCTGCTGGTTTTGTCAGAGAGAAAATCCCCGAGCAATTGCGCCGGTGCTTTGTAACCGCCGCCGCCGAGCGTGAACGCGCCTTGCTCAAGCTGCCTCTGCATCTCGATGCCTGCGAGCGGATGCGTGGAAGAGAAATCCTCCGTGCGCACCTCCACCATGAAGCCGCTGTTCGCGTTCGCCTCTTCGCGCGCGTAGCTGCTCATGCCGTTCGTCACCACGCCGCCAGCTTCCGATGACGACGCGACGACGAGTCCGCCGGGGCACATGCAGAAGCTGTATGCCGCGCGACCGGTGTCGCAGTGCGCCACAAATTTGTAAGGCGCGCTGCCCAGCCGCTCATGCCCGGCCCAGCGACCATAGAGCATCCGGTCGATGAGCTTCTGCGGATGCTCGATGCGCACACCGACGGAGAAAGGCTTCGGCTCAAAGGGCACTCCGCGCCGCAGCAGCACTTCAAAGGTGTCGCGCGAGCTGTGACCAATGGCGAAGATGAAGCGGTCAGACTCGATGCTCGTGCCATCCGCGAGCAAGACCGCGCGCATCGCCCCATCCCCGATCACCACATCCGTCACGCGCACGCCGAAGCGCACCTCGCCGCCGAGCGCGATGATCTCCTCGCGGATGGCACGCACGACCTTGATCAGCCGGTCCGTGCCGATGTGTGGCCGCGCTTTGGTGAGGATGTCCTCCGGCGCGCCCGCGCGCACCAGTTCGTGAAGCAGCCACGGGATGCGATGCTCGCGGTCGCGTATCTGCGTGTAGAGCTTCCCGTCCGAAAACGTGCCAGCGCCTCCTTCGCCAAATTGCACGTTGGACTCCGGATTGAACTCCTTGCCGCGATTCCAGAATCCCGTCACGTCACGCGCCCGATCTCCAGCCGCCTTGCCGCGCTCCAGCAGAATGGGCCGCAACCCCGCACGCGCCAGCAGCAGCCCGCAAAACAAACCGCACGGCCCCGTGCCCACGATGATGGGACGCGCGCGTGTAGCGGAAGTCGCCAGACTTCCGACGGATGCGTGAGATGGTTCGGTTGCATGAGAGCGTTCGTCGGAAGTCTGGCGACTTCCGCTACGAGCTGCCGCGTCCGCGTACGTCTCATCTTCCGCCAGCTCCACATGGCCCGGCTTCCCTTTGTGCTGCAACAGCTTTGCCTCGTCATCCACGCCGACGAGCAATGTGTAAATGAATGCCACATGCCCGCGCCGCGCGTCGATCGCGCGTTGTTTGATTCTCAGCTCAAGAATCTCACCCGGCGCGATGCCAAGTGTGTCTGCGGCTGCCATGCGCAAATCGCCCTCGGAGTGAGTGACCGGCAGTTTCAGTTGGCTGATCTGCAGCATCTCAAAACATCAGCTTCCCGATCACCACCGCAGCCGTCATCCCTGCAAAGTCAGCGATCAATCCCGCCAGCAACGCGTGCCGGATTTTGCGAATGCCCACGGAGCCGAAGTACACCGCCAGCACATAAAAGGTCGTCTCGGTCGATCCATACAAGATCGCGGCGGTGAACTTCACCTGCTCGCCCAGGTCGGGGCGCGTGAGTATCTCCATGAGAATGCCGCTCGCGCCTGATCCGCTCAGCGGGCGCATGAGTCCGAGCGATAGCAGTTCCACAGGAAAGCCGATGAGCGTGAGCAACGGCGCCATGCCCGCCTCCAGCAAGGCAAACACACCCGAAGCCCGCAACACGGCCAGCATTGCCAGCATGGCCACGAGGAAAGGCATGATGCGCGTGGCCACGCCGAAGCCCTCCTTCGCACCTTCGATGAACTCTTCATAGACCTTCACGCGACGCGCGAGCGAGAGACCGATGGCGGCGAGGAGCACTGCGGGCAGGGCCAGCGCGGATGCCCCGTCCATCGCCTTGCGCCAGGTGAACGACTCCTCAACCGGTGCTGCAACAGCCTGGGCCGCCTTTTCCTTTTTCAGCGCTTCGTATTTGATCTTCGCCTCCTTCGCGCGCGTTTCGGAGGCATCCAGCACGCTGCCGATGCCGGTCCTCTGCCTGAAGCTTTCGCGCCACTCGCGCGGCCCGAGTTCCAGCGCGGCGATCCCCGCGAAGAGCAGCGCGAGCACTGCCAGCATCGTCCTAGCCAGCGATGACATTCCCTGCGACTGGTCTTCCGTTTTCTCCGCAGCGCTTTCCTCGACATCGGGCTGCTGCGCAAATCCAGGCACGCGCTGAAAAGTCCTCGCGGCAATGACGGCGACCATGGTGCCGATGGCCGTGGCGATGATGGCCGGAGCGATGATGCGCGACGCGTTCGGCACACCGGCGGTGGTGAGGTAGATGATGGCGGTCATCGGGATGAGCGCAAAGCCGCTCGTGTTTAGCGCAAGGAATGTGACCATGGAGTTGCTCGCGCTCTGCTTGTGCGGGTTGATGTCCTGGAGGTGGTTCATCGCCTTGAGGCCCAGCGGTGTTGCCGCGTTGCCGAGGCCCAGCATGTTGGCGCACCAGTTCATCACCATCGCGCCGAGCGCGGGATGACCCTTCGGCACCTCGGGAAACAGGCGGCTCAAAATCGGGGAAAAGAATCTCACCACGGCCTCCAGCACGCCAGCTTTTTCCAGCAGCCGCAGCGTGCCCATCCAGAACATCATCATGCCTGCGAGCGGCAGAGCGATGACCATCACGGCGTTCGACGCGGCGGTGAATGCCTCGCCCATCACACTGCCGTCGCCGGAGAGCTTGCCGACGAAGCCAGCCACGAGCAGCCCGATGATAAAGAGGAAGGACCAGATGTAATTCAGCATGACTTCCCTCGCTTAGACTTCCCGTTTCATCCGCGAGATCGCGTTGGCCCGCTGCTGCTCGATGGTGTCATCCGACGATGTCGTGGCGCCGAGATCGCGGACGAGACCGTCGTTGAGCCGGTAGATCCATCCATGCACCGACAGATCCTGACCGCGCGCCCACGCGCTTTCGACCACGGTTGTCTGGCACACATTGACGACCTGCTCGATGACATTCAGCTCACAAAGGCGATCCTGCCGCGCATCGGTCTCGGCAATCTCCGCGATCTCATCCTCATACTTCCACATCACATCCTGCACATGCCGCAGCCAGTTGTTGATGAGGCCGAGCTTTTGGTTTTGCAGCGCCGCGATCACGCCGCCGCAGCCGTAGTGACCGCACACGATGACGTGTTTCACCTTGAGCACATCGACGGCGTATTGCAGCACCGAGAGGCAGTTCAGATCAGTGTGGCCCACGATGTTCGCCACGTTGCGATGCACGAAAAGCTCGCCCGGCGCCAGATCCACAATCTCATTGGCCGGCACCCGGCTGTCCGAGCAACCGATCCAGAGGTACTCCGGCGCCTGCTGTCGCGTGAGGCCGACAAAGAAATCCGGATCCTCCGCGATGCGAGACTCAGACCAGCGACGGTTTTTTTCCAGAAGATGAGCGAGCGGAGTGTGTGGCATGTCGGGCGGGAATGCTGCCGGTTTCGCGATGGAAATCAATGCCTGATGTCCCGGCAATCAGCCAGATTAACCGCATCGAAAAAAACGGCGGCTCACTGATCGCGAGCCGCCGTTTGAAAATGATCGCGTCTATTTGGCCGGCGGCATCGAGAGCACGTTGGCGGGCGCGGTTGGGTTGGCTTTGAGGTAGGCGTCCACGTCCTTGGTGACGATCAGCTTACCGCCCATGGTCATGAAATGGCCGGGGAAGGTGCAGACGAAGTCGAACTCGGTTTCCTTGTTCGGGGCTTTGAATTGAAGGCGCTCGGTCTGGCCTGGCTCCAGCATCTTGGTGGCTTCTTTGATGATGCCTTTGCCGATGGCTTTCTCATCGGGGACGTAAGTGCGGCCTTGTTTGTCGGGTGCGGGTGGCATGGTCATGGCTTTCATGCCGATGGCGGCGCGCTGGCCGGACTCGGCAATGATGAGGTTGTGCGGCATCACGTCGTCGTTCTCGAAGATGATCTCGGTTTGTTTTCCGGCGGCGACGACGATGCGGGTGGTGTCGAAGCGGAGTTGCTCGCGCACAGTTTTGATGACGACGACATCGACGCTGATCTGGCGCAGTGCTTTGCGCACGGCATCGCCCTGATCGGCGGGGAGCAGCGCGGCGAGATCGCGCGCGAGCTGGATGCCGGCGACGTAATCAGCGCTGGTGCGCTTGTTGGCGGGTTGCTTGCCGCTGTCATCGAGGATGGCCTTCGTGAGCATCGCGGCGTCATCGGCTTTCCAGGCGCTTTGCAAACGAGCGAGCGAGTAGATGGCGGGATTGAGATGCTTGCCGGATTTAATGAATCCGGTGGCGATGGCGTAGGCGGCGGGGGCGTTGTCAGCGCCGAGAAGTGGCAGCGTGCGCAGGGCGGTATCGACGTAGCGACCGTTTTTGTTTTCGGCGAGGCCGGTGCTGGCGAGCGGGAAGAACTTCGCGCGCAAGGCTGGATCGGGAATGCTGCCCGCGGCTTCGAGAAGTGCGAGGCGCACGTTTTCATCTCCAGCATTCCACGCGGCTTCGGGTGATCCATCGGCGATGACGAGCGCGCCGAGGCCGGCGCGGCGCTGCGTGCTGCCGGTGGATTTGGCGAGCGCTTCGAGCGCGGGCTTGGATTTGGCGATCTCGCTGGCTTGCGCGGTCAGGATGAGTTTGGCGAGTTCCTGGTTCGCACCTTCTTTGTTTCCGTTCACGCGTTCGAGCGCTCTTGCGAGTTCGGTGACGCGGTCGGATTTGTTTAGCGCGACGAGTTCAGTGAGCGCCTTCTCGCGCTGGTCGGGTTTCGTGTCGATGCGGTCGATCACGGCGGAGAAGACGGCGGCGGATTTGCCGAGCTTCATTAGATCACCTGGCTTCACAAAACTGAGCAGCCACTTCTGTGCTTTGGCGTCGTCGAGCAACACGAGCTGCTCGGTCTGCGGCGCGATCTGGCGGAGCGTCTCTTTGAGGCAGTAATCGAGCGTGTAGTCCATGTCCAGCTTCGTGGCGCTGAGCGCGGCGGTGATCAATTGTTTGTCGCCGGGCGGGAAGAACGAGCAGGCGCGCACGGCTTCGAGGCGGACGCGAGGATTCTCATCAGTGGCGGCTTTAGCGATGATGTCGCGGACATTGGGCACGCGGTCGCGCTGATACAAAGCGACGCGCACGGCCTGGGCACGGGCGCGCGGCTCGGGCGAGGCGAAGACGGTGTTGATAAGGTCGGTGTTCACCGCGTTGTGCCATTGATGAACCCAGAGCGCTTCGAGGATGTGATGCGCGTCGGAGACTTTGTTGGGATCAAATTGCTTCACCCAGTTCTGCGTGACGGCGATGACTTGTTTGCTGTCGTGTTTGTCGAGTTCGATCTTGGCGCGGATGCGGATGTCGTTCTCGGGTTCCTTCAGGAGATTGAGCAGCACCGGGATGGACTGGCCGTGCACCGTTTTCACCGGCATGAGCGGACGGCCTTCATAGGTGACGCGATAAACGCGGCCCGTGGTGCGGTCGCGATTCGGATCGCGCAGATGATGCTGCATGTGGCCGATGATGGCGCAGGACCAGTCGGCAAACATGAATGCGCCGTCGGGTGCGGTGACGCCGGCGATGGGGCGGAAGGTGCCGATCACGGCGGGATCACCCTCGATGAAAGTGGTGAGTTCTGTGTCGCCATCTTTGCGGGTGATGGTGGTGCCTTTGATGGCGGAGCCGTCTTCTTCCATCTTCACGCGGTGGATGCCCTGGATGGAGATGACATTGAAGTTGATGAAGTTCTCCCTCCAATCCTCTGGGAAATGGCGACTGCTGAGAATCGTCGTGGCCGGGCATGGGCGCGACGGGCGCTGCCAAAACTGCTGGTAATTGCTGTGCGTGACGGTGCCGAAATCTCCGCCATCGATGTGACCGGAGAAGCCGGGGCCGAAGTAGTTCGCGTTCCCGGTGGCGTCGGTGATGAAGTCATTGCCCCAGTAATCGAAGACGCGTCCGTGCGGATTGGCGAAACCGTAGGCGGCGTGACGGATGAATTTCCCGGTGCGCGGTTCGTAGCGGTAGATGGAGCCGTTGGTGTTGCGCGTGGGACCTTGCGGTGTCTCGACCTGCGTGCGGTGAAAGACGCCGTCGCTGCAATAGATCGCGCCGCCTGGCTCGTAGCACATGGAGTTCGTCTCGTGATGCGAGTCCGCGGCGCAGAGGCCGCTGAGCACGCGCTCGACGCTGTCCACTCTGTCGTCACCATTGGTGTCGCGCAGCCAGAGCAAGTCGGGCGAGCGCATGACGAGCACGCCGTCTTTGTAAAACTGGAAGCCGGTGGGGCAGTTCAGCTCGTCGTAAAAGGTGATGCACTTGTCGGCTTTGCCGTCGCCATTCGTGTCCTCGAAGATGAGGAGCTTGTCGCCATCCGTGTCATGCGGTCCGCGCTCGGGATAATTTTTCCACGCGCTGACCCAGAGGCGGCCGCGAGTGTCGTAGGCCATCTGCACGGGCTTCACGAGTTCGGGAAACATTTTCTCATCCGCGAAGAGCTGAATCTTGAGTCCCGGCGCGGCTTTGATTTTCGGGATGATTTCCTCGCCGGAAGGAAACGCAACGAGGCCGGTTTTGGGATCGACCTTGAAGCCGCTCATCGGTGTCTTGTTGAAGCTCTCGCCTCCGACCGGGAGATTGCTGCCGACTTTCTCGATGGGCGGAAGGTTCTTGTCATCCACCTGGCCTTCGCCGCCCTTCGCGATGGCCCACACGGCGGCCTCGCGGTTAGAGGTCATTAAATCGCGCACGCCCATCTCCTGCTGCATGACCTGGTAGTTTGAGACATAGGGCTTCTCGGGGTTGCGCTCGTTTTGTTTCATGCCGCCGATGCCCGCCGCGTACGCGAGGCCGGAGCGGCCGCCATAGACGTTGTAGCCATCGACGGTGCGGTAGCGGCTGTGCCAGAGATCGTTGCGCACGATGATGGCGGCGCGGAGCTTGTCGTAGCTGTCGAGGTTCGGCGCGGCATCGCCGAAGATGCCTTTGAAAAGCGCGGGTGCGATGGCCTTGTCGCCCTCGCTGGTGAGGTGAATGCCATTGAAGGTGAGCGGTGCTTTTGCCTCCGCGTAGGCCTGCTGCGATGCGGTGAAGAGATCGACGAAGGGCGTGTTGCTCGCCTTCGTTACCTCGGCCATCGCGGCGACGTAGAGTTTCAGGTTCGCATTGATCGGCGCGGGATCGGCGATGTCGGGGTTGGGATGTTTTTCCGCAGCGATCGGCGAGATGAGCACGAGGCGCGTGGTGCCGCTCTTCGCGTACTTGCTCTCAGCGGTGTGCTTGATGAACTCGGCAAGTTTGGTTTTGAAATCCGCGATGCCGGCCTCGCCTTTAAACGACTCATTGAAGCCGTAAAACGCGAGGATGACCGAAGCCTGCACACGTCCGAGCCATTCGTCGCGTGTGCCGAAGTCATCGACGCGATGCCATGTGCCGACCTCGTCCGCAGCGAAGGCGATGTTGCGCATGGCGATGTCCTTGTCCTGATTTGCAGCGTGAATGAGCGTGTCAAACCACGCGCTGTGCTGCATTCGGTCGGCGGTGGTGCTGCCGACGATGGCGATGCGGTCGCCTTTCACGAGCTTGAGCTGCGCGCTGGCGCTGGCGGTGAGCGCGATGAGTGAGAGGATGATGTTTCGGAAGTGCATGGTTTGGATTTGGGGGCGTGGAGTACGGGGCGGAGCGCGCGGATGTTGCCCGATGCTTAAAAACATGCCGAGGAGCCGCGCGTCGGGAACATCCGGCTGCAAAATCCGGCTGGATTTGTAGTTGGCGGAGCGCCGGAGATTCAGCAGACTCGGCGCTGTTATGTCTCCCGCTCAAATCTGGTTCATCGTCGGTCTCGGTCTCGTCCTCGCGGAATTTGCCGTGCCGGGCGTCATCCTCGTCTTCTTCGGTCTCGGCGCATGGGTCGCGTCGCTGTGCGCGTGGCTCGGATGGGCGGACACAGTCGGCGCGCAGGCTGCGGTGTTCTCCGTCTCATCACTCGTGCTGCTGCTGGGGCTGCGGCGCTATTTCAAATCGTGGTTCACCGGCTTCTCAAAAACCAACCCGGACACGGCGCGCGAGATGGATGACTTCATCGGCAAGCAGGTGCGCGTTCTCTCCGCCATCGCGCCGGGGCTGCGCGGGAAAGTCGAGTTCAAAGGCGCGAACTGGAGCGCCGAGTCGAGCGACACGCTCGCTGAGGGCGACGTCGCCGTCATTCATCGCGTGGACGGTCTCTGCCTCAAAATCTCGCGCAAAATCTGACGTGCTTTTTCAACCATCACAAAAACCCAAACCCAACACACCCAGGAGGACATCACCATGATTGAATTCGGAACCCTTGTCTTGATCGGTCTCGCCATACTCATTGTCTTCGCACTCATGCAAGGCGTGCGCATCGTACCGCAAAAGAACGCCTTTGTTGTCGAGCGGCTCGGCAAGTACAGCCGCACACTCGACGCAGGCTTGCACATCCTCACACCATTCCTCGATCGCGTCGTGTCACGGCACACGCTCAAGGAGCAGGTGATCGACGTGCCCTCGCAGATGTGCATTACGCGCGACAACATCTCGATCGAGATCGACGGCGTGCTTTTCCTCCAGGTGCTCGATCCGGCCAAGGCGGCCTATGGCGTGGACAATTACATGTTCGCCGCGCGCCAGCTCGCGCAGACGAACTTGCGATCCGTCATCGGCACCATGGACCTCGACCGCACCTTTGAAGAGCGCGAGAACATCAACGCCAAGCTCATCGAGGCGCTCGACAAAGCCTCCGAGCCGTGGGGCCTCAAGATCATGCGCTACGAAATCTCCAACATCAATCCGCCGCAGAGCGTGAAGGACGCGCTGGAGAAGCAGATGCGCGCGGAGCGTGAGCGCCGGGCGCAGGTGGCGCTCTCGGAAGGTGACCGTGAAAGCCGCATCAACGTGGCCGAGGGTCACAAGCAGGAGACCATCAAGCAGTCCGAGGCGCAGCAGCTCCGCCAAGTGAATGAAGCCGAGGGCAAGGCCCGCGAGATCGAGCTGCTCGCCACCGCCACCGCCGACGGCATCACCCGCATCGCCGCCGCGATCAACCAACCCGGCGGCCACGAAGCCGTGAACCTCCGCGTGGCCGAGCGCTACATCACCGAGTTCGGCAAGCTCGCCCAAGAAGCCACCACCATGATCATTCCCGCCAATCTCAGCGACGTGGGCGGCATGGTCGCGTCCATGGCCCGTGTGCTGCAAACCAGCGGAGCACCCTCGCATCCCCCGCTGCCTTCTCCGCCGATGCCATTGCATCCCATGATGATGCAGCCCCCGCCGCCGCCAGGAATACCGCCGCTCCCTCCGCACGGACGTTAATGCGTCCCGAGGTTTTTTGTCTGACGGCATTGCAATTGAATCAGTCCGCAAACGAATGGCGGGCACGGAAGACACTCTCGCGCTCCGTTGAGGGGATGGCTGAAACATTGCCGGGGCGCGAGGCGTTGCAGGCGCTCCATGAAACCTTGCTTCGCCTTGCTGCTGCTCTTTCTCGTCACGCCGCTGCCTGCGGCTGACAAGCCGAACTTCATCGTCATCAACATTGATGACCTCGGTTACGCGGACATCGGACCTTTCGGCTCGACGCTAAATCGCACGCCGAATCTTGATCGCATGGCGGCCGAGGGGATGAAATTGAAGTGTTATTATGCGGCGCCAGTGTGCTCGCCATCGCGAACGGCACTGATGACGGGGTGTTATCCGAAGCGTGTGCTGCCGATCGGCGGTGTGTTGTTTCCTTCCAGCGCAGTGGGTTTGAATCCGGCGGAGAAGACGGTGGCGGAGGTTTTGAAGGAGCAGGGTTACGCGACGATGTGCGTGGGCAAGTGGCATCTGGGAGATCAGCCGGAGTTTCTGCCGACGGCGCAAGGGTTCGATCATTACTACGGCATTCCATACTCGAATGACATGGGCACGGCGGCGGAGGGATCGAAGAGCAACCTCGGCGAACCCTTGCCGAAGCGGGCGACGACCGGCGGCAAAGCTGGCGTGCCCGAGACGGGCCTCACGGGCAGCGCGCAGCCGCCGCTGCCGCTGGTGCGCGATGGAAAAGTGATCGAACGCGTGGGCGCGGCGGAGCAGCAGACGATCACGCGGCGCTACACGGAGGAGGCGGTGAAGTTTGTGCGCGAAAACAAAGCGCGGCGCTTCTTCCTCTACCTGCCGCACACGGCGGTGCATTTCCCGTTGTATCCAGGCAAGGAGTTTCACACCAAGTCGAAGAACGGACTCTACGGTGACTGGGTGGAGGAGGTTGATTGGAGCGTTGGCCAGGTGCTCGACACGCTGCGCGAGCTGAAGCTGGATGGGAACACGCTGGTGATTTTCACCTCTGACAACGGCGGCACGGCGCGCTCGGTGAACACGCCACTGCGCGGAAACAAGGGCAGCACATGGGAAGGCGGGATGCGCGTGCCGACCCTCGCGTGGTGGCCGGGAAAAATTCCGGCGGAGACGAGCACGGATGAAATCACGAGCATGATGGATGTGCTGCCCACCTTTGCTGCGCTGTCGGGAGGGAAGCTGCCGGAGCGCAAGATCGACGGCGGCGACATTTCACCGCTGCTCATGGGAAAAGCCGGGGCGAAGTCGCCACATGACGTGTTCTACTTTTATCGTGGATTCAAACTCGAAGCAGTGAGGCAAGGCGCGTGGAAACTGCAACTCGCCGGGAGCGATGGCGGAGCAAAAAACACGAAGGCAGCGAAGGGCAAAACGAAGAACAACAAGGCTGTTGCAGCATCCGAGCCATATCCGCGTCTTTACAATCTCACGGACGACATCGGCGAGACGAAGAACGTCGCGGTGCCAAACGCGGAGGTTGTCGCGCGGTTGCGAGCGCTAGCGGAAAAGATGAAGGATGATCTCGGCACGGACGGAGTCGGACCGGGCTGTCGCGAACTGGGCCGCGTGGAGAGAGCGCTGCCGCTTATCAACGCGGACGGGAAGATTCGCGAGGGATTTGAGTGAGGTCGCAGCGATGCCAATCACGCTCCATTTTCTGATCCTGACATGCCTGGTGGCGACCACTTTCTCCGCTGACACGCCGGGCGCTCTCGTGGTGATCGGTGGTGGGAAAACTCATGCGAGCATCGTGAAACGCGCGCTGGATCTCGCGGGCGGCCCGGCTGCCACGGTGGCGGTGCTGCCGCAAGCCTCCGAGCGCGCGGATGCGGGACAAAGCTCGGTGACGATGTGGCGCGAGGCAGGGGCGCGTGAGGCACGAGTGATTGCCATCGAATCGACGGATGACGCGACGTTTTTGAAAACGGCGACGCTCATCTGGATGCCAGGAGGAGATCAGAACCGGCTGATGAAGGCGCTGGCTGATGCGCGGCTCGTCGGAGTGATCCGCGACCGGCATCGCGCAGGCGCGGTGGTGGGCGGGACCAGCGCCGGGGCGGCGGTCATGTCGGAGATCATGATCACGGGCGAGGCGGATTTGGTGAGCGTGCGAAGTGGCGCGACCAAAACCGCGCCCGGACTCAGCCTTTGGCCGGAGGTGATCGTGGACCAGCATTTTCTCAAGCGGCAGCGCTTCAACCGCCTTCTCTCCGCAGTGCTAGATCATCCGGCGAAACTCGGCGTGGGCATCGACGAGGAGACAGCGGTGGTGGTGACACGCGAAGGCTGGGAGGTGATCGGTGACAGCAACGTGATGATTCTCGATGCGCGCGCGGCATTGCTTTCTGACAAGACCAGCACGGAGAATCTTCTTGCCGCGACCAGCGTGACACTGCACACGCTGCGTCCCGGCATGAAGTGGAAGCCTGACGAAAAGAAATGAAAACGCTTTTGCACCTCGTAATGGCATCCGTCATGCCCGCATCCGTCATCGCCGCAGAGCCACCCTTCACACTTGTCATTCACGGAGGCGCTGGCGTGTCGCGCAAGGACCTCACGCCTGAAACCGAGGCTGCGCGGCGCAAGGTGATGGAAGCGGCTTTGCGCGCGGGGTTTGCGGTGCTGGAGCGCGGTGGCGCGGGGCTGGACGCGGTGCAGGCGTCGATTGTGACTTTGGAGGACTCGCCACACTTTAACGCGGGTCGCGGCTCGGTGCTCACTGCGCAAGGGGAGGTGGAAATGGACGCGTCGATCATGGATGGCGCGAGCGGCAAGGCGGGCGCGGTGGCAGGTGTGCGCGGCATCAAGAATCCCATCCGCGCCGCGCGGCTCGTGATGGAGAAAACTCCGCATGTGCTGCTGATCGGCGGCGGCGCGGAGGAATTTGCGCGGGAGCAGAAGCTGGACTTTGAACCGATGGAGTATTTTATCACGCAGGAGCAAAAGGAGCGGTTGGAGCGAGTTCAGAAAAAAGCGCGTGGCCAGGCTTTGGCACCGCAGCTCGCGGACGATTTCGGGTCGCGCATCGGCACCGTCGGCGCGGTGGCGCTGGACAAGGCAGGCCATCTCTCTGCGGCGACATCGACAGGCGGCCTCACCAACAAGCATCACGGGCGCGTCGGAGACTCACCCATCATCGGAGCGGGCACCTTCGCGCAGGACGGCGTGTGCGCGGTGTCATGCACGGGGCACGGGGAGTTTTTCATCCGCCTCGCAGTCGCGCATGATGTGGCTGCGCGGATGAAGTATCAGCACGTCACGCTCGCGGCTGCGACGGATGCGATCATTCATGGCGAGCTGAAGAAAGCTGGGGGCGACGGCGGGCTGATCGCGGTGGATTCGAAAGGAAACATTGCTGCGCCGTTCAACACGCCGGGGATGTTCCGAGCGTGGATGAAATCAGACGGCACGATGCAAGTCGCTGTGTTTGCGGAGTGAAGAGCAGGAAGTGCTCAGTGCTCAGTTTTGGATGAATCGGACTGAGCACTTTCAGAAGCTGGCGGCAGTTGCAGGGCGGCTTCCATCTGCTTCACGCGCCGGGTGAGGTGAGGCAGTCGCTTGATGCTCGCGAGGCGTCGGCGCTCCTCGTTCGCGGGCACGGCTGGAAAACCCAGATAGGTCTCGCCGGGTGCGAGATCTTTCGTGACACCGCAGCGTCCACCGAGCCTGGCGTGCGAGCCGACTTTGACATGACCCGCGACACCGACCTGAGCGGCGATCACGACGTAGTCACCGATCTGCGCGCTGCCGGCGATGGCTGTGCAGGCGACGATGATGCAGTGTTTGCCGATCACCGCGTTGTGGCCGATCTGCACGAGGTTGTCGATCTTGGTCCCCTCGCCTATCCAGGTGCGGCCAAAGCGCGCGCGATCCACCGTGGTGCCAGCGCCGATCTCCACATCGTCGTCGATCTGCACGATTCCTTCCTGTCTGATTTTGCGATGGCGGCCTTCCTTGAATTCGTAGCCAAATCCATCCGCGCCAATGACCACGCCGCTGTGCAAGATCACGCGCTCGCCCAGCTCGCAACCGATGTGGACGGTGCAGTTCGCAAATAGTTTTGATTCGGCGCCGATGGTGACATTGCGTCCGACGAAGCAGCCCGCGCCGATGCTCACACCGTCGGCAATTTTTGCGCCGTCTTCGATCACGGCGTGAGCGCCAACGCTGACCCTGGTCGCGTCGAGCGTTACGCTGACGCCGATCACCGCCGTGGGATGTATGCCGGGTACGAAAGGCTCCGGCTGCACACCGAATGTCTCGACGATCTGCTCGAAAGAACGCGAAGGGTCGGCGACGCTGATGCAGAGCACGCCAGCGGGCGGCGTGACGAGACTGGCGGGCACGAGCAGCGCGGTGGCGCGCGTTTTTCCGAGCTGCGTCAAATAGCGCGGGTCGTGGAAGAAGCTCAGATCGCCCGGCAGCGCGTCAGCGAGATTGGCAAATCCGCGGATGATGGTGCCGCCGTCTCCATTGAGCAGCTTTCCGCTCACCGTTGTCGCGATCTCTGCTGCGGTGATGTTCATGGGGTGGGCATTTTTTCATCTGTTGCGGGAAAGGCGATGAAACCAAGCGTGAGGATATAAGTCCTTACGCTGTCGCATCGCGCGCACGCCTGGCCGGGAGCCGCCACGTTGATCAAAACGCTGGCACGTTCCGTCACGCCGTGGGTTTCCATCCATCACGATAGCTCGGACGGGCGATGAACTGGTTGGCGCGCTCGACGTTGGTGACCTTCATCGCTTTGGTGTCCCACTGAACGGCCTGCTGCGAGCGGATGGCGAGATTGCCCAGGAGCACAAACTCGGTGAGCGGGCAGGAGTAGTCGAAGTTCGAGCTTGGGAGGCCGCCGTTGACGATGTGGTGCGCCCACTCGCCTTGCGGATCGTCCTGCTTCACGCTGCGTGTCTCCGTCTTCTTGATCTTGCCGGCCTTCATGTCGAGGCGGGTCTGGAGATATTTCGCGTCGGGATAAACGACGGGACTGGCGCAGTAGGCGTCGCCTTCAAATACCACGCCGTCGGTGCCGATGAACATCATGCCGCTGCTCGCTTTGGCCCATGCGGTCTCTGGGATGTCGGGATGGCGCTCGGGTTTGTTCGGCTGGCCGTCCTTCATGCCGTCGTGCCACGAGACGGTGAGCGCGGGATGTTTCCCGGCGGGCATGTGATAAACGAGGCTGCTCCACATGGGCGCGGTGAGATCGGTGATCGGGCCGCTCTGCACATCGATCTTTTCCGGGATGATCTGGCCGAGGATCGAAAAGGTGGCGTCCATAATGTGGCAGCCCATGTCACCGAGCGCGCCGGAGCCGAACTGCCACCAGCCGCGCCAGTTGAAGGGATGCACGCCGGGGCCGCGCTTGTTTTTCTTCGCGTCCTCTTCGTTGAGATCATATTCAAAGTACGGCTCGCTCTTCTCACACGAGAGCCACATGTCCCAGTCGAGAAAGGGCGGGGCTTCGAGGATTTTTTTCTTGATCGGCCCCTGCGGCCAGATGGGACGGTTCGTCCAGAGGCGGATTTCTTTGAGTGTACCGATCACGCCTTGCTCGATCCACTCCTTCGCCATGCGCTGGCCGTCCATGGTGCGGCCCTGGTTGCCCATCTGCGTGGTCACGCCGGCTTCCTTCGCAGCGCGATGCAGGTCGCGCACTTCGGCGATGTAATTGCACAGCGGCTTCTGCACGCACACATGCTTCTTGTGCTTCAGCGCCCACATCGCGGCGATGTAGTGTGTGTGATCGGGCGTGGAGACGATGACGCCATCGATCTCATTGGCCATCTCGTCGAACATCTTGCGGAAGTCGCGGTACAGCTTCGGCGGTGTGGCGGCGGGCGCGCCCGAGTCGAGGTGATGCTTCTCGCGCTTCTTCGCGGCTTCTTCGAGGCGGTATTGATCCACATCCACCATCGCCACGATGTTGTGCGTGAGCGTGACCTTGCCGGTGTCGGCCAGGCCTTTTCCGTTCGCGCCGATCTGGGCGAGGTTGAGACGCTTCATGGCCTTGTCCTGGCCTTTGAGGAGGAGGTTTGGGCCGGTGAAAGCACTGGCGGCGAGGCCGGCGGTGGAGCCGATAAAACGGCGGCGGGAAGTGGTGTGCGAGGGCATGGCGGTGGTGGTTATGGTTTCAGGAAGGGGCGCGATGCTAGTCGCGAAAGTTTTGGATTCAAACTTTACTAATCACACCGGGCCAGATAAATCTTGACGAACCGCCCCCTTTTCGGCTGTGCTGTACCCTCTCACTATTTACCCATGAAATTCCGACCCATAGCTCTCGCCCTTGCACTCATCCTCCCCGGGGCCTCTTCGCTCCGCGCCGATATTCTCATCCTGAAGAATGGCGATAAAAAAGAGGGGCAGATCCTCTCAGAGACTCCCGATGTCGTGCGCATGCACTACAAACTCACCAAGACGATCTGGGATGACAAGGATTTCCCGCGCTCGGAGATCGCGCAGATCATCAAGCAGACTCCGCAGGAGCTTGAGCTGGTGGAGCTGCGCAAGCTGCTGCCAAGCGCTGATCTCCTGACCGCCGACGGCTACGAGGAGATCATCACCGACAAGCTGCGTCCCTTCCTCAACAAATACCCAGGCACACCCGAGGCCAAGGAAGTGCAGGACATGATCGACACGCTCCAGAAGGAGAAGGAAAAAGTTGTCACCGGTCAGTTGAAAATGGAAGGCGCGTGGCTCAGCCCCGAAGTCGTGAAGCGCGATGACTACAACATCCAAGCGTACAAAATGCTCCGCGACATGCGCGCAGCCGCCGGCAAAGACCCGCGCGAAGCCCTGCGCATCTTTGACCAGATGAGCGACTCCATCAGCGGGTTTCCTGCCTCCGTGCATTATGTGACCGCCGTGAAGGAAGCCATCGAGCTGCTGCGCCAATACGAAGGCATCGTCACGCGCATGATAGCCGACCAGCCCATCCTGCAAAAGCAGCGCGACGACAGCATGAAGAAAATGGTGGAGCCACAGCTCTCCGCCCTCAAAAACGCCATCGACCGCGAAACGCAGACCTGGAAGGCCACCTACGACGCGGAGAAAAAATCCAAGGTCCGCTGGCCATCCCTTTACAAGTACGACATCCGGAGCATGCAAGACACCCTCCGCGCCGTCATCACCGAGCGCGGGAAGCTTACGCTCATCGACCTCAACAAACTTCAGATTCAAAACGAGGCTCTGGGCAAAGCGCTCCGATATATCGCCGATGAAAACGTCGCCGAGGCTGAAAATGCCATGAAGGAAGCGGCGGCGGTCTCCATGAAGGAAGCCTCCCGCATCGTGAGCCAGATCCGCTCCAAGATCAACGACCTGCGCTCGCAGCAGGCCAAGAATCGGACCGCAAACCGCAGCTTCAACAGCAGCAGCGCTGCCGCCCAGGCCGCAGGCGCCGCCATCAAAGATGACAAGATGGCCGCCCTCATCGCAGAGGCTGAACAAGAAAAGCTGGCCAAAAAGGAAGCCGCCGCCGCAGCGGCAATCGCGCCAAAACCCGAAGCGCCTCCCGAAGCTCCTGATGCGAAGGAAAAATCAAAAGTCCCTTCCAAAGCCGCGCCAAAACCCAAATCCGAAAACGCCGAGGACACTTCCGTTACGGCGATCCCGGCCGACGAAGGCCCCGGCTTCGCCACCTACATGATGATCGTCGCAGGCATCCTCATCGTCGTTCTTCTTGTCGCCCTCGTGATGCAGAAAAAAGGCGGCAAGGTGAAGGAGTAACCAGGGGGGGGGCTGTCACCCATCTCATTTATCAACCGGGCGCGAAGCATCCCTTCGCGCCCGGTTTTTGTTTTTGCCCGCGCGCTGATTCAGCGCTAACTGCACTCATGGCAAAAGCACGAACCGCGCGCGTCGCGCGCAAAACAGTGGAGACGGACATCACCATCAGCCTCGGCATCGACGGCTCCGGAAAATCGAAGATTGCCACCGGCATCCCGTTCTTCGATCACATGCTCACCCTCTTCGCCAAACACGGTCTCTTCGATCTCGAAGTGCGCGCAGTGGGCGACATCGAGGTGGACTTTCACCACACCGTCGAGGACACCGGCATCGTTCTCGGCCAGTGTTTCAAAGAAGCCCTTGGCGACAAAAAAGGCATCCGCCGCTACGGCTGGTGCCTGCTCCCGATGGACGAAACACTCGCGCAGGTCGCTGTCGATCTCAGCGGTCGCTCCTACCTTAGCTACCACGCGCCCAAGCGCGTCGAAGCCATCGGCGCCGCGTTCAGCTACCAGCTCGTCGAGGAATTTCTCCGCGCATTCTCCAACGCCGTCATGGCCAACGTTCACATCGAGATCGTGCGCGGCCGCGATGCGCATCACATGGCCGAGGCGATCTTCAAAGGCCTCAGCAAATCCCTCGACCAAGCCACCACCCTCGACCCCCGCGTCACCGGCGTGCCCAGCACGAAGGAGATGCTGTGACCCAGGCGATGAATCTCGGAGTCCTCGATTATGGTGCTGGCAATCTCCGCAGCGTCCTCAACGCCTTCGCCGCCATCGGTCACAAGGCACGCCTCATCGCGCAGCCCGCTGATTTCGACGGCATCGACCTGCTCGTTTTCCCCGGTCAGGGCGCGTTCGGTGACTCTGTCCGCATCCTGCGCAAAAACGAACTCTGGTCGCCGCTCAAGAAATGGCTCGCCGATGAGCGCCCCTACCTCGGCATCTGCCTCGGCTACCAGCTCCTCTTTGAAAGCAGCGAAGAATCCCCCGGCGTCGAAGGCCTCGCCATCGCGCGCGGCACAGTGAAAAAATTCGCCCCAGACACGGGCCTCAAAATCCCCCACATGGGCTGGAACATCGCCCGCTGGCATGAACGCGCCGCACAACTCGCGGACGGACTCACACATCCAGCTCACGTCTATTTTGTCCACTCCTACTACCCCGACGTGCGCGACGACTCACTCATCGCCTGCACCACCGACTACGGCATCGAGTTCGCCTCCGGCATCGTGAAAAAGAATCTCGTCGCCGTGCAATTCCACCCAGAAAAAAGCCAGTCCACCGGCCTGCGCCTCTTGGAAAACGCCCTCGCGCTCCTAACGTAGCTCGACTCTCCGAGGCG
>JANPIW010000612.1:0-4631 GCA_031425215.1 Verrucomicrobiaceae bacterium | reverse complement strand
CGGGAGGAAGCTCGCGGCATGAAACCCGTCATTACCGCCGCGACCAGGGCGCTGATCGCGGAGGCCGCGCCACTGGTCTCGAAATTCGACGAGCAGACCCGCGGACTGCTCACCGCCGAGCCCACGGGAGCCGTGAAGCTCGGCGCCGAGCGCGAACAGACCCGCGCGCTCCTCGCGAGCTACGCCTCCCGCATCATCCGCAGCACGATCCCCAACCGCAAACATGGGCCCGACGACTGAATATTTCCCGGCCTTCCTGACGCACGAAGCCAGCGAGGCCGAGCGCGCCGCAGCCGCGCATCTCGAAACTGGCCTGCGTCTCGCATCCACCACGCTCGCCTCCGATGCGGAGCGCGCCACGATGCTCGCTCATCTCTCATCGACAGCCAGCGGCTACATCTCCACGCACGAGCCAACCCCGCGCCTCATCGCCATCGCCTCACGCATCTTTATCGCCGCGCACGCGCCAGAAAAAGCCGCCGCTCTTGCCGATCTCCTGCCCGCCAGCTCACCACTGTTCGCAGAGATCGTGCGCGTCACGAAATTCTCACTCCACCAAAAACGTGTCGCCCTTGCCGCCACGCCAACCGCTTGATCATGCGCTCAAAGAACCAGCCCGCTGACATCTGCCTCGTCCTCGAAGGCACCTACCCGTACGTCTCCGGCGGTGTCTCCACCTGGGTGCATCAGATCATCAGCGCTTTCCCCGATTTGACCTTCGCGCTCTTTTATCTCGGCGCGCAGCGCGATCCCGGTGCGAAGTACAAATACGAGCTGCCCGCAAACGTGATTCACATCGAGGAAGCCTATCTCTTCGATGCAGAGTCCTCTTTCGTCGCGCTGCGTAAAAAAGTGCCCGCGAGCTGGCAGCCCTTCTACGCCGCGCTTCGCAAGCTCTGCGTCCGCGCCCCGTCGGGTGATCCGCATGATCTCGAGCTGCTGCGCGGCATTCTCGATCACGTCGCAAAGCACACGACCGTGAGCTTCGATACCTTCTGGCAGGATCGTGAGACGTGGGCCGTGATCCGTGAAGTGTACGACCGTTACACGCCCGAGGATTCCTTCCTCGACTTCTACTGGACCTGCTGCTTTCTCATCCAGCCGCTCTGGAAGCTCGCACGCGCCATGCCGCGAATGCCCAAAGCGCGTTTGTATCACACCGCCTGCACCGGTTATGCCGGACTCGCAGCCGCCCTCGCCGCAGAGCAGCATGATGCGCCCATGATCCTCACGGAGCACGGCATCTATCTCCGCGAGCGCATCGCCGACATCTGCAAATCGCGCTGGATTCCCGAGACCATGCGCGCGCGCCCCAGCCTCAGCGAACCTCTCAGCCACTTGCGTCAGTTGTGGATCGGCTGTTTCGAAGTCCTCGGCCGCATCTGCTACCACCGCGCCAATGTCATCGCATCGCTCTTTGAAAAAAATGCCGACGCGCAAAAACATTTTGGCGCCGACCCCGCGCGCATCACCATCATCCCCAACGGCATCCGCACCGAGGACTGCGCACCCGCGCTGCAACAACGCGCCGCGCGCCGCGAACGAAATCCCGAGAGCAAAGTCGTCGGCTTCCTCGGCCGCGTCGTCTCCATCAAAGACGTGAAGACCCTGCTGCACACCGCGCGCAAAGTTTGCGACCGTCTGCCCGACGCGCGCTTCCTCATCGCCGGTCCCGCCGAAGAGGAGCCCGAGTACGTCGATGAGTGCATCGCACTCTCCGCGCAGCTTGAGCTGAACCGCCACGTCGAGTTCCTCGGCCCGGTGAACGCCATGAAGTTCCTCCCCGATCTCGATCTCATGATCCTCACCAGCGTGAGCGAGGGCCTGCCATTCGTGATCCTCGAAGCCCTCGCCGCCGGAGTCCCCGTCGTCTCCACCGACGTCGGTGCCTGTGCCGATATCCTTGCGGGCCGTCCCGCTGAAAACATCCCAGCCTGCGGCCTCATCGCCGAGATCGGCAACGCCGACGCATTAGCCGCAGCCTGCGTGCGACTCCTCACCGACCCCGCGCTCCTCGACGCCATGTCCCTCGCAGGCCGCGACCTCGCCACCCGCTACTACCACGAGAAAACCATCCTCGCCGCCTACCGCGCACTTTACGAAAACCTCACCACGCAATCCTCACCCCAACTCGCTGCCGCTGCATAATTTCAGCTTTCAGCTTTCCAATTTCATCTTTTCCCCATCATGGCCGGCATCGGTTTCCAACTCCGCAGACTCACCGCCACGCGCACCTACACCGGTGTGCTCGGCGCCTACGCCAGCGCCGCCGCCATCAGCGCCGGCCCCTGGATCATCTCCATCACCGCTCTCATGGTGCTCACCTGGCTGCTGCACCAGATATTGCCCGCCGATCAGATCCGCCTCTTCACCGCCTCATCCACGCACGTCTATGCCTTCGCCCTCATCATCACCGGGCCGATCCAGATCATCCTCACGCGCTTCGTCGCCGACCGCATCTCGCTGAAGCAGCCGGAAAAGATTTATCCCAGCTTCAAAGGCGGCGTCGTGCTCGCATCCATTCTCTCCGCCGTGCTCGGCGGCATTTTCTTCCTGCGCTATGTGCCCGCCCCGCTGACCGATGGCCTGCCGCTCTTCGGCATCTTAGCAGCCGCGCTGCTCGTGTATGTGTCCGCCATCTTCATCGCCAGCGTCTATCTCAGCGCGTTGAGAAAATACTACGGCATCGTCTTCGCCTTCGCGCTCGGCTACGGCATCGCCGTGCTCGTATCGTGGAGGCTGGCGCAAACTCACGGCGTCACCGGCGCCATGGCCGGGCTGCTCATCGGCCATCTCGTGCTTTTCATCTTCCTCGCCCTCTGCATCCGGCGCGAACTGGGCCGTGGCAAAGGCCCGTCGTTCTCGTTCATGCGCGGCTTCTTCAAATTCCCCGACCTCATGCTCTGCGGCCTCTTCTACAACCTCGGCATCTGGATCGACAAATTCCTCTTCTGGTGGCTCTCCAAGAGCAACGTGCAGGTCTCCGGCGCCCTCCATGCCGCGCCCGATTATGACCTCGCCATCTACCTCAGCCTCCTATCCATCGCCCCCGGCATGGCCGTTTTCATTTTGCAGGTCGAGACCGACTTCGCCGAAAAATTCCACGACTACTTCGACACCGTCAATCGCGGTGGCACTCTCTCGCAGGTCAGCGCCGCCAAGAACCGCATCATCCTCAGTCTGCGCGCCGGATTCAACAGCCTGCTCAAAGTGCAAGGCATCACCACCGCCCTGCTCGTCATTTACGCCAACGAACTCACCGCCTGGTTCCACGTCAGCTTCGTGCAGATCGGCATCTTCCGCATCACCCTCTTCGGCACCTTCCTGCTCGTCATGTTCCTCGCCATGTTGACGGTGCTCTTCTATTTCAACGACCGCCGTGGCGCGCTCATCTGCTCCCTCGTCTTCCTCCTCGCCAACGGCCTCCTCAGCGCCGTCACCGTCATGCAAAACGAAGCCTGGTACGGCTTCGGATTCGTCGTCGCCGCCGGCCTCGCCCTCTTCATCGCCGCCACCCGTGTGAATGCCAGGCTCGATGAGCTGGAGTATCACACCTTCCGCGTGCAGGAGGCGTGAGGCCCACCGGTACGCAGGGCCGTCGGCTGCAAGCTCCCCTGGTAGGCTGCCGGACCCGACCACCCGCGCCATCAGCCCACCAGCAAGCCCAGCCACTGCGCGATTGGACGGATTCCGACCTGCGGATTCAGCCATTGATGTCACTTGGAGACGGGCCTTCTGTCAGCCAGTTGCCGCCTTGCCCGTTCCTTTCAACGAACTCATCTACATCGACTGAGCCAGGCTGCGCTTTCACATGTCGTGTGGCGCGAACGAAAGTTTGCCTCCGGCCTCATTTAGACAAGCTTCATGTGCATGAAACGCCACGCCACCCTTGCAGACGGACTGCGCCATGTGAGAAACCTCATCCAGCAGGAGAAGGTTAACTTTGGCGACGTGCAGAACGCATTTTTTGATGTGAGAGACCAGTTTCCTGAACTGATGAAGAAATCCAAGCCCATGGCGGTGGTGCCCAAAGAAGTGCATGAGGTGATCCAGCAGGGCCTGCTCCAGCGTGGCTTCAAGCTCGGAGGCATGGCGCCCTTGAAGCTGGTGGAGTCCGTCGAGCACGATCTCCAAGACGGCGCGTCGATGCACATCGGGGCGAGAGGAGTCTCGATGATTTCGTGGCTGGGCTTTCCAGACATCGGCATCGGCCTGCTGGGCATCGCCGAACCGAACACCATGTGCCATTTCATGCGCGTGACCTGGCCGCCGACTGTAGTGATGTCGTGAGCGCGCTGAGTGATGCCTTTTTTGAAACGCCGATGAAACTCCCGCTTATCTTCTGGTCACTGGCGTGCGGCTTTTGCTGCACGGCTCTTCATGCGCAGAGTTTCGACATCGTGCTGACGAATGGCCGCGTCGTCGATGGCACGGGCGTTCCTTGGTATGTGGCGGATGTGGGCATCAGGGACGGGCGCATCGCGAACATCGGGCGGCTTGGTGACGCGAAAGCGACGCGGAAGATTGATCCCGAACGCCGCGATTGAAGAGGGTCGTTTTGCGCGGCGGAGTCGGTGCGATGGGTGTTTGTGAACACAACCCCTACTCCGCCCACCGCACAAAACGATGCC
>JANPIW010000611.1:0-11559 GCA_031425215.1 Verrucomicrobiaceae bacterium | reverse complement strand
CGCCCGTGAAAGTCTCCACCGGCCCCACCCCCTCCGGCAGCACCACCACCGAGCTTTTCCGCGGCGACCTCAACGTCATCGACAACCCGGCCCACCCCGACAACTCCCTCTACGCCTTCATGGACCGCGAGCAAACCGCCGGCCGCGCCAACTACACCACCATCAGCAGCGGCGACCCCGTCGGCACCACCACCGACCCCTTCCGCATCGAAAACCAAGTCAACCCCGAGTACCCGCCCCCGCGCTGGCCCAGCGGCTATCCCCCCATCTGGAAAGTCCTCTACATCAAGCTCGACCACGCCAGCCTCACCCACCTCCGCATTCTCGGCGTCGTGAATCAGGTCGTCCTAGTCGGCCAGGCCGGCGGCATCCCCTACAGCGCCGCCGCCACCCTCGCCCCGCGCATCATCACCATCGTCCCCAACGGCCCCATGGGCGGCAACGTCCAGGACCTCCGTCTCATCAACGAAAACAACCGCCGCATCGTCCTCGGCGTCCAGGATTGGAACCGCTCCCCCCTCGACGTGTACACCGGCGGCACCTCCGTCACCAACACCATCAACTGGCGCACGATCCTCATTAACGACTACCGCGCTGTCACCATGACCCTCCCCTCCAGCATCCTCAAATCCATCAAGATCACCGGCGGCGTCATGACCAACTGGTCCTTCATGCGCCGCGGCTCCGGCCAGCCCACACGCCTCGTCCTCGCCCCCGAATACAACCCCCAGCCCCTCGGCGCATCCGGCCCCGACTTCGCCACCCTCCTCCCGCGCGAAGGCTGGATCGAAACCTACTTCCTCCCCACGCCCCCCTCGTCATGAACAAGCATCCGCGCAAGCGCAACGCAGGCTACACCCTCCTCGAAGTCGTCATGGCCGCCGCCGTCGTGGCCGTCGGCCTCGGCGGCGCAGTCTCCCTCTCCTCCAGCATGATGGCCCAGGAAGAACTCACCTGGCGCGTCGCCGTCTCCCGCAACTACCAGGAAAACTGGGTCCGCCTCTGGCAGCTCGGCCTCACCGGCCCCGAGATCACCGGCATCATGCCCTCCCGCTCCGGCAACGACCTCGCCAACCTCATCTCCACCCAGCCCAGCCTCATCGAGACCGGCGTCGTCAACGAAGACCTCCTCGCCAACCTCGAAGGCGCCACCTGCTCCATGACCATCAGCACCGACCACGTCTCCTCCTCCCCCGCAGGTGCCACCCACACCATCACCGCCTACAGACCCACGCTGAGATAGCATAGAGTTAGAGATTTAGCCCCTTAGAGCCTTAGCATATTAGCAAACTCCAACTCCAAGCCTCCAACTGCTAACCCTCTAAGGCTCTAACCCTCTAAGCCTCTACCCATCTAAGTTTATGCTCAAGAAAGTCAACATCACCAACACCAACACCGGACGCACCTGCTCCACCTTGGTTGACACTGACACCCACGAGAAAGCCCTCATCGGCTCTGGCGTCGCACCCAACGAGACCGCCACCATCGACGACATCACCGGTGTCGATGAAAAACTCCAGCGCCTCACCTCTCCCAAGCCCACCACCGACGACTCCGCCCAGTTCTTCTCCGGCCTCGGTCGCTGTCTCGACCGCAACATCGGCCTCGTCAAAAGTCTCCAGCTCCAGACCAACCGCGTCAAATCCGCCAAATACAAAGGCCTCATCGCCGAGCTGATCCACTCCATCGCCATGGGCGAGAAACTTTCCGAGGCCATGGTCCGCCACCCCGACCTCTTCCCCGACGAGATCCTCTCCCTCATCATCGCTGGCGAGGAAGCCGGGCAGCTCTCCAAAGTCTGCAAACGCATCGGCATCTCGCAGAAAAAATCTTCCAAGATCATCAAGAAGCTCAAAAACGGCATGATCTACCCGGCCATCGTCATCGTGCTGGCCATCGCCGTCGTCATCGTCATGAGCTTCACCCTCGTGCCCGCCATGTCCAAGCTCTTCGTCTCCTTCAAGACAGACCTCCCCATGGGCACCAAGGTCCTCATGTGGATGTCCGACCTCTTCCTCCACCGACCCTACATGGCCGCCCTCCCCTTCATCGGCATCTATTTCCTCTTCTCCAACTTCGGCCGCATCATGAACACCCGCATCATGCAGGACCTCTCCCTCCGCCTCCCCGTCGTCGGCACCCTCGTGCGCAAATCCGCCGCAGCCATCGGCTTCCGCACCCTCGCCATGCTCGTCGATTCCAACGTCCGCCTCTCCTCCGCCCTCGAAATCACCGCCCGCGCCTCCTGGCACTACTATTACAAGGAACTCTTCAACCGCCTCCGCGACCACATCGTCATCGGCCGCACGCTCCACGAATCCTTCCTCATGGAAAGCCACTGGCTCGGCTCCGACGGACGCAACATCTGCGGCCTCATCGAGCTGGGCGGCGAAACCGGCACCGGCACCGAGATGCTCTCCGAGATCGCCGACGACTACGAAGAAGAGCTCGACAACCTCGCCAACCAGATGGACAAGATCATCGAACCCATCACCATGATGATCCTCGGCATCATGGTCGGCTTCCTCATCTACGCCATCTACGGCCCTATCTTCGCCCTCGGAGACACCATCCTCCCCGGCGGCAAGAAGAAATAAGCCGGCCCCCGCCACCACATCGAGCCATCGTTCAAAAGCGCCCAGCGCCGCAGAACGATGGCTCAGCCCTGGCAGCGCCCGCCTCCACCCGCTGCCAAGTTAGCCCACTCACGGGATAGCTTCTTCTGGATCAGCTCAGAAAACCGGAGACAGACGGCCGGAGGACGGTTCGTTTCAGCGCGCACACCACGCCAGCCACCATGAAACACATCGCTCTCACGCTCCTTTTTTGTCTCACCTCATCCGCGCTCGCGGAGGACGCTGGTGTGCTCATCCTTCTCGGTGCGAAGGACAAGGAAACCACGGTCTGGGACGGCGGGATGACGGTGTCTGCCGGAAGTGTGACGGAGGTCAGCGGCTGGCGGTTTGAGAGGACGGACAAGATCACGGGCAAGGCTGAGTGGCAGGTGTCCACACGCAATGCCACGATTCAGGGCCGCGCGAACAAGCAGGCGGCGCAGGCAAAAGCCAAGGCGAACGAGAATCGCCTCAAGCGTGTGGCCGCGCTGGCAGGCCCGATGCAGGACAACGGCATCCTCGCGCGGCTCGTGGGCATCGACGAGACGACGGAGGTGCGGGTGACGACGAAGCAGGGCGACTTCGCATTCAAGCTCTCCGATGTGCCCTTCGGCGCGCGCAAAGAGATGCTCGACGGCAAAGTCATCGTGCAGCGCACGGCGAGCGGTCGCGCGCTGAGCACGACGCGCGCTGATGATGATTTTCCCGCCATCGCGCTGGGGCCAAAGAACACGGTGTATGTGACGTGGCAGAGTTTCACGCCGGGCATTGACCGCGACGAGCGCGCGAAACGCTGGGAGAAGGAGCCGGAGGATTTGTCTTTCCTCGCCAAGCCGGCGGGCGGCGACCAGCTTTTCCTCGCGGCGCGCAAGGATCAGCAATGGGGCGAGTCTGTGGCGATCACGAAACCGGGGCGCGACATCTACAAAAGCGCGGTCGCCGTGGATGGCGATGGCGCGGCATGGGTTTTCTGGAGCGAGCGCGATGCGAAGAGTGGCTTCGACATCCACGTCCGCGCGATGTCGGCGGGCGGACAGCTCAACGACGACTCACTCATCGCCGGGGAGCCTGGCAACGAGCTGATGCCGGTGGCGACGACGGATTCCAACGGTCGCATCTGGGTCGCATGGATGGCTGCGGAGAAAGGCAAGTTTTGCATCAAGGCCATCTATCAGGCCGAGGGCGACTGGAGCGCGCCGATCACCGTTTCTGAAAACAACGCGAACTGCTGGAACCCGGCGATTGCAGCGACGAAAGGCAAGGTCGCTGTCGCATGGGATACTTATGAGAAGGGTGATTACGACGTGATGATGCGCGAGTTTGATCTCAAAGGAAAAGCCGTGACCGCGCCCGTCGCCGTCGCGAACACGCACGACTACGAGGCGCGCGCGAGCATCGCGTATGACAAGGACGGCGCGCTGTACATCGCATGGGAGCAGAGCGGCCAGACGTGGGGCAAGGACTGGGGCGCGTATGATGGCAGCGACGGCATCGGCCTGTATCGCGATAGGAAGATCGGCCTCATGGTGCGCAAGGACGGCCAGTGGATGGAGCCAGCGGGCGATGTCACCGCCGCGCTGCCGGGAGCGCTGGCATTCAGCGCGGCGCGTTTTAACCGAGGGGCGCCGCCTGTTTCGCCCGAGACAGAAGACGCGACGATCAATGCGAGCGCCTACCTCGACCCGGCGCAACGCAAAGGCGTGCCCGGCAAACACGCCGAGGCAGGAAAAGGCAGCGGCACCTACAACAACCTGGGCCGCCTGCTCTGCGATGCCGAGGGCCGCGTCTGGTGCATCGTGCGCGGACGGCAGAACAACTCGCGCGCCGTGCTCGGCTCCACCT
The DNA here is from genome assembly GCA_031425215.1 of Verrucomicrobiaceae bacterium. GTDB lineage: Bacteria > Verrucomicrobiota > Verrucomicrobiia > Verrucomicrobiales > Verrucomicrobiaceae > JANPIW01. The sequence continues at coordinate 7,102 of JANPIW010000611.1, read as the reverse complement.
GGGTAAGCGCCGCCGCTTATCTCGAGGGCGACAAATGGACCGGCCCCATCCTCATCCCGCACTCCGAAAATCTCATCTACAACCTCCCCGCCCTCGCCGCCGGCCCCAAGGCGCTGCTCATCGCCCACAACACCGACCACCGCATGGGCCGGCTCGGCGAGTTCCAGGCGTCCAAAGATCCCAAGGGCAAAGGCGGCAACGCCGCGCTCGATGCTGCAAAGGATCCGTTCGACAACGATGTGTTCTTTTCACGCATCCCCGTGCCCGCAGGCGCCATGAAGCCCGTCGTGCTCAAACCCGCCACGAAGCAGCCGCTCGACAACCCGCAGCCCTCCGCGCGCACCATCGCCGAGCGCGACGAGGTGAAACGCATTCGCGATTACCGCGCGAACGTCGGCGGCAAAGAGCTGCGCATTTTGCGCGGTGAATTCCACCGCCACACCGAGATCAGCGGCGACGGCGGCGGCGACGGCCCGCTCGAGGACATGTGGCGCTACGGCATGGACGGCGCGCTGATGGACTGGCTCGGCAACGGCGACCACGATCATGGCAATGGCCGCGAGTATCCGTGGTGGCTCACGCAAAAGACGACTGACGCATTCCACATCCCCGGTGCGTTTGACCCCATGTTCACCTACGAGCGCAGCGTCTCGTTTCCCGAAGGGCACCGCAATGTCGTCTTCGCCCAGCGCGGTGTGCGCACGCTCCCGCGGCTGGCCATCAGCGATCCGCGCGTCATTGCTCCCGCGCCTGACACGCTGATGCTGTACAAATATCTGCACCAGTTCGGCGGCGTGTGCGCGCTGCACACCAGCGTGGGCAGCATGGGCAGCGACTGGCGCAACAACGACCCTGTCGTGGAGCCTTTCGTTGAGATTTACCAGGGCGCGCGCCAGAACTATGAGCGCCCCGGCGCCCCGCGCAGCCCCACGGCGGACGACGCCATCGGCGGCTGGGAGCCGAGCGGTTTTGTGAATCTCGCTCTCCTCAAAGGCTACCGCCTCGCCTTTCAAAGCTCATCCGACCACGGCTCCACGCACATCAGCTACGCCATGATCTGGAGTGATGGCGCGAGCCGCGAAGGCATCCTCGCCGGCATGAAATCACGGCACACTTACGCCGCCACCGACAACATCATCGCCGACACCCGCTGCATGGCCGCTGATGGCAAGGAGCGCATGATGGGCGATGAGTTCGCCGTCAAAGGCGCGCCCGTGATCAAGGCGAAGTTCATCGGCACCACGCCCTTCGCCAAGATCACGCTCGTCAAAGACGATGTCGAAGTACCGATGCAGGTGACGGCTGAGAAAGAAGTGAGCATCGAATGGACCGACCCCAAACCCGAGACCGGCAAGACGAGTTACTATTACTTCCGCGGCGAGCAGACCAACGGCGAACTCGTCTGGGCCTCGCCGATGTGGATCAAGAGTGAATGACGAAAGAACGGCTGCCTCCCGCCTCGCTCATCGCGGCATTCGTCATTGCTTCGCTCCGATCATCCCTGCGGGGCAGCACACGCTTCGCGGTGCTGGCTGTCGCGCTTTGCTTGGCGCTGCATCCGTTATTCGTCATTGCCCATCCCGCTGATACCACGCCGCTGCTGGTGCGCGTGGAGCGGCATCAGGTTGAGTTCCGGTTCACAATGAATCTGCTCAATGCGCAGCGGCTCGTGGTTTTCGACCGTGATGGTGACAAACGCCTGACGAGAAATGAGATCGATGATGCCATTCCCGCGCTTCGCGATTCCTTGCGCAAGCACATCCTCATCGCCATCAATGACGAGGATGCTGATCTCGGGTCGCTGCGTCAGCATGATCTGCTGTGGCCGAATGCGGACACTGCTGAGATTTCCGAGGCCGACTTCGCGCTGCGCTCCATCGACCTGACCTTCGTGCGTGAGGAGGAGTCGCTGATTGAGGACGTCTGGATCGGGTTCGATCTCTTTGAGCAGCTCGGCGAGCTGCACACCGTGCCCGGCGTGTTCCAGCAGGACGGGGCGTTTCATGAGGTGAGCTTCAGTGTGACTGAGCCGGAGTATCTTTATGACACGGGGTATGCGGAGGAAATCGCTACTGCCAATCAAGCGCCGCCACCTGCCCCGGCCCCGGCGTCACTCTCCTGGCAGCGTCTCAGCATCATCGCCCTCGCGCTTTGTCTTCTCGCTGCCATCTCAATGATCGCGGCAAGATGATGCTCCTCGCAGAACTCGCCAGAGTTCCGACGAACGCTCCTCCCGCAGCCTTCGCTCACCTGCATTCGTCGGATTCCTGGCGGGTTCCGCTCCACGGAGCATTTTCGCCATTGCATCGGATCGGCATTTCCGTTTAGCATTGCACCATGAAAACCATCGCCGTCACCGCCGCTCTCGCCTTTTCCCTGGTCGCCACATTTGCGCACGCCGCTCCGCGCAACTGGGTATCGAATGACGGCAAGACTTTGCAGGCTGATCTCATCGAGGCGGGCGAGAAGGAGATCAAGGTGCGGCTGTCATCGAACTTCCAAATCATCAAGCTGCCGCTGGAGCGGCTGTCGGAGGCGGATCAGAAGTTTGTGCGCGGCATCGTGCGCGAGCAGTGGCGCGACGCGGGGCTGAAGAGCGGGCCTTGTGCGGACAAGATCACGGGGAAATTTGAGAAGGTCGTGTCAAAGCAGGGATTGAATTTCCAGCTCTACGGAAACCCGAGATGGGAAGGCAAGCAACGCCAGCCGCTCCTCATCTGGCTGCATGGCTCCGGCCAGAGCGGCACTGACAACACCGCGCAGATGGGCGGGGCGACGGGTGTTTTCACGAAGGAGGAAAATCAAAAGGAGCGCCCCTGTTTCATGATCGCCCCGCAGTGCCCGGACAGCGCCATCGGCTGGAACAAACAAGTGGCGGACCATCTCATGCTCGTCATCGCCGATCTCATGGACCGGCTGCCGATTGATGAAAACCGCATTTACCTCACCGGCTCATCCATGGGCGGCTTCGGCGCCTTCAATCTCGTTGCAAAGTATCCCGAGGTGTTCGCCGCAGCGGTCCCGCTTTGCGGCGGCGGGAATGTGAAGGATGCGGAGAAACTCAAGCTCACGCCGATGTGGGTCTTCCATGGCGACAAGGACGACATGGTGCCCGTGGAGCGCAGCCGCGACGCGGTGAAAGCCATCGAGGCGGCGGGCGGCAAGCTGTGCAAATACAGCGAGCTGGCAGGCGAAGGCCACGGCATCACCGGCATCGTGTACTCCAAGCCCGAGCTGCATGTGTGGATGTTTGAGCAGCGGCGCGGCAAGACAGAAAGCCAGTAGCGAAAGCTCAGTTTTCTGCTTTCTGCTTTCTGCTTTCTGCTTTCTGCTTTCCCATTTCTTCTTTCTTCATGCCGCACTCACCGCCCCCGCTCAAAGCCGTCATCTTCGATCTCGATGGAACTCTCGTGGACTCGCTCGCGGATCTGGCCACGGCGGTGAACCGCATGCTGGCCGCCAATGGATACCCGCTCGCGCCCATCGAGATGTTCCCGCTCTACATCGGCGACGGGATGAAAAAACTCGTCGAGCGCGCCATGCCCGAGGCGGAGCGCACGACGGAAAACGTGGAGCGATGCGCGGCGGAGTATCTGGCACAATACGAGCGCTGCTGGCACGCCGAGACGCACGTCTATGCGGGGCTGGCGGAGGTGGTCGCGGAGTTGCAAGCGCGAGGGCTGCGTCTCGCCGTTCTCTCCAACAAGCCGGATCGTTTCACCAAATTGTGCGCCGAGCATTTTTTCCCCGCTGGCACCTTCGAGATCGTGCTCGGAGCGCGTGAAGACGTGCCGCGCAAGCCTGACCCCACTGCCGGCCTGGAGATCGCCGCGCTGATGGGACTGCGGCCCGATGAATGCGCCTATGTGGGAGACTCGGGAATCGACATGGAGTTTGGCAAACGCGCGGGCATGTGGCGCGTGGGCGTGCTCTGGGGTTTCCGCGACCGCGAGGAGATCATCGAACACGGCGCGCAGATTCTGGTCGAAAGGCCGTCCGACCTGCCCGTGGCATTGCTCACGCAAGGGTGAGCTTTTGGCACCTTGTTTTGCACTCCCTTTTTTTTAATCTCATGTCCACCACGTCTCATCCACTGATATTGAAAATGAAATTGCTCGGTCTTTCCTCCTCTGCCCTGCGCGTGTTCTCCAGCGCGTTTCTCGCCTCGGCGGCACTGATGATGTCGTCATGCAAAACCACACCACCGCCACCGCCGGTCGAGGAAGAGAAAAAGGACGGCACGCCAAAGCCACTTTATGAATGGAGCGGAAACAAACGCGCCGCGACGCATCTGCGGATCGACATCGACAAGCAGAAGGTTTTTGTTTTCAGCGGCGAGGAACAGATCGGCTGGGCCACGGTGGCCACCGGGCTGCGGAGTTTTCCCACGCCGACGGGCAGCTTCAAAGTCCTTGAGAAGACCGCTGACAAGAAATCCAACCTCTACGGCAAGGCCTACAACAGCAGCGGCAAGGTGACGAACTCCGACGCAAAAATGGGCCGCGACGCGATCCCCGAGGGCGGCCGCTTTGAAGGCGCGCGCATGCCGTACTACATGAGACTGACCGGCGATGGCGTGGGCATGCACGCAGGGCCGATCCCGCGCCCCGGCAGCCGCGCCTCGCACGGCTGCATCCGCCTGCCGCGAGCATTCGCGCCGGTTCTTTTCGCCAGCGTGTCTGTGGGAACACCGGTGAGCATCGAGGGCGACGGACCTGACTATGCCTCGTACATAAAGAAACAGAACGCCGCAGCCTCGAGGCTCGCGGCTTCACGCGCTGCGAAGAGAAAAGATGCAGAGGCCAAAGCTGCTGCAGAAGGCGCGACGCTGCCCGGTGCCGCTGTTTCAGTCGAAGCCGCCGCAGCCGCGCCCGGCACCGCGCCCACAACACCCGCCACTCCGCCCGTCGAGATCAAGCCAGCGGAGCCACCCGCGTCAGTCCCCGCGCCTGCCGCAGAGCCGCCGAAGCAGTAGCACAGCGGCGGGCTACTTTGCGGGCCTGTCCGCCACGAAGATCGTGTGCGCGCTGCGTTTTGCCTGGGCATAGGCCTTTGCGGCGACGACCTCGACTGCGAAGCCCGCTTTGCTCAGGCGCTTCGCAAAGGCACGGTCGTTGACCGCCGACCAGAAAGTGACACGGCCCCCTGGCTTCAGCACACGCATGATTGCGGAGAAACCGCGTGCTTGATACAGCCGCGCATTGCCATCATGCACCATCGCGATGGGACCGTTGTCCACGTCGAGCAGGATCGCGTCAAAGTGCGCCTTGGGAGCGTCGGTGATGATTTGAAAAACATCGGCGATGGAAATCTCCACGCGCGGATCGTCCAGGAGCGCCCCGTTCACAGCGCTGAGAAACTCGCGGTTCCAGGTGATGACCTCGGGCAGCAGCTCCGCCACTTGCACCACGGCTTTTTTCCCGACGCGCTCCAGCACGCGCCGCAACGAGAACCCAAAACCCAGGCCTCCGATGAGGATGCGCGTCGAGTCGTTGCCGCCCAGCCGGTCGCACGCGAGCTGCGCGAGCATCATCTCGGACTCGGACGCGTTGGTGCCCATCAAAGGCTGGCGGTTCACGCGGAGAAAAAAATGCTCGTCGTGCGAGTGCAACGTAAGCTCCGCGCCCTCGGATGTGCGGGCTTGGGCGACGGTGATGAAAGGCTTCATGTGTGGTGAGGACCCGGAGAAGAAGAGAGAATCGGGCGAGATGCGACCAAGACGCTTCGTGCCTTCCAGTTGGCAAATTTTCTTTTCCTTTTTTCGGCCACTCACTCCCTGTCGCGATGCGAATGCTTCTTGTGACCATGCATGACGTGGTGGATGGATCGCCGCGCGTCCGCATCACATGAAAAAAATCACGCTCAAGGATCTCGGGTGGAACGATGAGTTCCAACGCGAGTTTGCCCCGCACGCCAAGGCGGGCCTGGTGCCGGCGCGCTTGATTCGCGACAACAAAATCAGCTACGGCGCGCTCATCGTGGAGGATGGCGCCTTCGAGGAGCTGACGGTCATCATGTCAGGCAAAGTTTATCACGATGCAGCGAATGACGCCGACCTGCCAGCCGTCGGCGACTGGGTGGCGCTCGACCTCGGCGGTGAGCAGAACGACACCGTCATCCGCGCGCGGCTCTCACGGCAGACCTGCCTCTCACGCAAGGTCCCGGGCGAAAGCAGCGAGCAGCAAGTCATCGCCGCGAATGTCAGCGTCGTCGTCGTCGTCACCGATCCCGGCACGGATCACAGCCCGCGGCGCATGGAGCGCTATTTCACCGTCATCGCGCGCAGCGGCGCGCGGCCCGTCGTGCTCATCAACAAATCCGATCTCCACACCGACGAGGAAAACCAGGCCGCTGCCGATTCCATCAGCGCCATCGCGCCACCCGACGCGCAGATCCACCTCATCAGCGTGCTCAAGCGCAAGAACCTGCGCGTGCTCGATGAACTCTTCGCGCGCGGCGTCACCGTCGCCTTTGTCGGCAGCAGCGGCGTGGGCAAGTCCGCGCTCATCAATCATCTCCTCGGCGATGAGTATCAATGGGTGGGTGAGGTGCATGAGGCCAGCGGCCGGGGCCGCCACACGACCACCGCACGCGAGCTGATGGTGCTGCGCAAAGGCGGCATCGTCATCGACAACCCCGGCATCAAGGAAGTGCAGATGTGGACAGACGAGACCACGCTGCGCGAACAATTTAGCGACATTGAGGCCCTCGCCGCGCAGTGCAAATATCATGGCTGCAAACACGGCACCGACGCCGGCTGCGCCATCCGCGCCGCAGTGGAACGCGGCGCTCTCGACACCCAGCGCTACGAAGGCTTTCTCAAACTCGAAGAAGAAATCACCAAGCTGCGCCGCCGACAAAAGAAACGCCAGACCACCATCGAGCGCATCGCCAAACGCGATCACCGTGTGAAAGCGCGCAACCGTGAGGATCGTCGCCAACTCGAGCGTGATCTCAAACCGCATCACGGAGACGATGACGAATAGCAAGCTGCAAGCCATCCGCGCCGTGTTCCTCGACGCCGCAGGCACGCTCATCCGGGTGCGTGAACCGGTCGGTGTGACATACGCGCGTTTCGCGCGCAGCACCGGCATCAAGGCCG
>JANPIW010000610.1:0-1810 GCA_031425215.1 Verrucomicrobiaceae bacterium | reverse complement strand
AAACCGGGCGCCGCCGCCGGCACTGCTGTGGCGACGGGCACGCCGGCAACGGCACCGGCACCCGCGAAGGAATAGCTGCCCGCCCAAGCGGGCCAGGAGGCGGATGCTACGCCGTTGCGGTTTGACGCCGCGTAGGAGGATTGGCCGGGGAGAATCGTGATCGTGACGGTCCTAGTTTCGCCGACAGCGAGTACGCCCGCATGCACCGCGGCGCGCGCGATGGTGGAGTCGTCGGTATAGACATCGGTGCCCCATACCACTCCGCTCGTGGTACCGGTGAGGGTGAACTGGAAGACTTGGCCGACCTTGTTCCGGTAGCCGACGAGGTTGGCGGGCGCGGCTGCAAACGTCGGCGTCGAGCCGGAGACAAACAGCGTGCTGCTTTGCAGGCTGTAGTCAGTCGTCGCCGTAGCGGCGAAAAACGGCGAGCTGAGCACGCGGTTGCTGCCCGAGATCGTCACGGTGCCGCTCGTGATGCGGAAGGGCACGAGGTTGGCGCCACCGGTGAACGTGATGGTGCCGCTGCTGTTGATCGTGCCGGTGAGCGCAGCCGTCGTGGGGCCGACGTTGATGCTAACCGCTCCGGCGGAGCTGATGACGGCATCGTAGTCGGAGTTGCCCAGGATGGCGGTGACGCCGTTTGTCCGGATGAGGACTTTACCAGTGTAGCGGCCGGCGTAGGTGCCGAGGTCGCCGGTGTTGCCTCCTCCGTTGACGGTCACCGTGACGATGACCGTGGCACTGTTGCCAAAAGCGTTGGCAGCGGCGACGCCGAAGGTGAAGGTCCCGGCGGTGGTGAAGGTGTGGGAGACGCTGCCGGTCAGTGCATTGAGGGTAACACCCGTGTTGCCGCCGAACTGGGCATACGCCGTGGGTGAGCCGCTGGCGGTAACCTGGTAGGTGAAGGGCTGGCCGACGGTGGCGGTGGCGGTGTTGGCGCTGGTGATCACGGGCACGGCGGTGGCGCCAGTGGAAAAGACGACAACGCCGTTTTTGTTCGCACCGGTCGTATACATCTCGAATGACGAGCGGATATCGGTGGCGGTGGGAATGATTACGACCTCGACGGTGGCATTGTTGAGGATGTAGCCGTTGAGCTTGATAACGGTGCCGAAGGAATCGGTGGTGACCGTGTAGGTACCGGAGCGGGCGGCGGCGTTACCGGACGCGAGAGGTATCGTGCAGGTGCCGTTAGAGCCGAAAACGAGGTCGAAGGTGCCGGAGGTCTCGAAAGGGGCGTTACCGCCGACGATGGTAAACGTGAGCGTTTTTCCTGGGAGGTTGGCGGCGGCGAGCGAGGCGGCGGTGAGCGCGTTAGCGTGCGGCGCAGCGGCTAATCCGAGGAAAAAAAGCGCAGCGGGCACGAATGCGACCAGCGAACGGAAGAAGACAGTCAGAGTGGACATGGGACAAGTTGTGTGGGCGAAAAACAAATCGGGCTTCGAGATTTTATCCGAGAAACTCCCTACTGTCGTTACGTGTAGTCGCCTATGTCAGCCCATATCGGTAGCTGACCGTGTCTTATCGGAAGGAAACTGGACCCTCCGGGGTTGGTGGATCAAACGACGGGGACAGCGTGTTGCGCACATCTCTCAGCGTTCGCTCAACAGGCGGACCCCGTATTTCCATCCTCCCAGTTAATGCCCAGCTCGCTTGCAATTCGGCGCCTGGATAGAGCCCATCGCAGCTAACTAACTCAACCACTGGTCGAATAATGTAGGCTCGCCAGAAGGCGGTTCAACGCGCCCGTCGGCGATCCTCATCGCAAAAGGCGCAACCCCTCAACGTGACTGGTTTTGAATCGACCCTA
>JANPIW010000609.1:0-3967 GCA_031425215.1 Verrucomicrobiaceae bacterium | reverse complement strand
GGCATGGTGGATGTGGCCGCCGTGCTCGCCGAACTGCGCAGCCAGAAGATCGCCGGACACATCGCGCTGGAATACGAGAGCTTTGACTCGCCCGCCTTCACGGAGGATCTCCTCTCGCTGGTGGGCTTCATCCGCGCACATCACGCCGCTGCGTTTCCAGCGCCGAAGCTGGCCGATCTCAGCACCCGCGGGCGGCACATCCAGCGCACGATGCGCCTGCTCGCCGAGAGCACACCGGAGCGGCGTAATACCGTGCGCATCTTGTTTTACGGTCAGAGCATCACGGCGCAAAAGTGGACGCAGATCGTCGAGCGTGATCTCCGCGCGCGGTTTCCTCATGCGCACCTCATCGTGGAAAATCGCGCGCTCGGCGGCTTCGCCGCGCAATACCTGGTGAACTGCGTGGAGACAGACGTCGTGTCGTTTCAGCCGGATTTGCTCATCTTCCATGTCTTCGGCAGCCATGACAAATATGAGGACATCCTGCGCATCGTGCGCCAGCGCACCACGGCGGAGATTTTGCAGCAGAACGATCACCTCAGCGCCAAGGATGACATCAACGAGGACACCGATCCCGCAAAAGCCACGCCCAAGCTCTGGAGCGGCTTCATGAATTTCAACTGGCTGCCCAAGCTGTCCGCGAAATACGGCACCGAGTTCTGCGACCAGCGCAGCATTTGGAAGCAATATCTGCGCGACAACGGACTGACGCCGCAAGCCCTGCTGAAGGACGGCGTGCATCTCAACGAACGAGGCGACTTCCTCATGGCGGAGATCATGAAGGCACATCTCCGCCATGATCCAAAGCTCGGCCCCTCGCCCGCCGAGGGCTGGGTGAAGACGCTGCAACTGGGCAAGGATGTTGCTTGGAAGGACGGCAGGCTGCGGGTCGAGTTCGACGGCACGGGCGTCGAGGTCATCGTCGGCTCCTCAAGAGACCGCAAGCCGCTCACTTTCACCATCGATGACCGAAAGCCTTCCGAGTTTCCTGAGCTTTACGCCTTCACCCGCGCCGTGCCGAAACCCGGCGGCGCGTGGCCCGCCATCGCGCCGCTGCACGCGGAGAAGCCGCTGTTGCTGGAGCATTGGGCAATGCAGGTGCATCGTGCCGACGCGGAGGGAAAACGCTTCACCTTCAGCCTGGGCGGCTCGAAAACAGGTCCTGATGGTGAGGGCAGCAGCGAGCAGCGCTTCGTCTCCCCATCCGGCCGCGTCGTCATTGAGCCTGCGGACTGGAACGTGGCCTACGCGCTCAGCCTTGCGCAGGTCAAGCCCGTGCCGGAGCAGTTCACGGTGAACTGGAGCATCGTGCCACGCTTCACGGATGAGCTGACGTTCGCCTGGATTCAGCCCAATGACCGAACGCCCGCCCGGCCCGAACACGACAGCCTCGTCACCATCGCCAACGGTCTGCCTCCCGGCAAGCACACGCTGGAAATCACGGGCGATGCCACCGCGCCGCTCATCGCCATCCGCATCCACACCCCGCCGCTCAAGCAATGAACCTCGTTAGATTCCGGTCAGGGTTCAGCACTGCCGCCGTTACTTCATCAAGCACATCCGCCATGTTTGCACGCCTTCTGCCACTCACTTTCATCTGCCTGATTGCAGGAGCCTCCCTCGCGGATGAGAGCGCGCTCAAGCCAGACACAGCGGGCTACTCCGGCATCGTGCAGCCATTCATCAAAGAGCACTGTGTGACATGCCACGGGCCGGAGAAGCAGAAGGGCAAGCTGCGGCTGGACACGCTGGCGAATGACTTTGGTGATCCGGCGGTGACCGCGAAGTGGGAGGAAGTGGTGAACTCCATCAACGGACATGAAATGCCGCCGGAAGATGAACCGCAGCCCGCGCCGAAAGCAGCGGCGAAGTTCGCAGCGTGGCTGGAGATAGAACTGGCGCGTGGGGAGATTGCGAAGCGCTCAACTCGCGTGGTGCTGCGGCGCATGAACCGTGCGGAGTATGACAACACGATCCGCGATCTCGTGGGCGTGGATTTTCAGCCCTCGGAGAAGTTTCCCGAAGACCCGCCTGCGGGCGGCTTTGATAACAACGGTCAGGCGCTGACGATGTCGCCGATGCAGGTGGAGTTGTATTATGCAGCAGCGCGGCAAATCTTGGATCGTGCGCTGGTCGAGGGCGCGCAGCCTGCGGCGATCAAGTGGCGCTTTGATCCCGAGGAGAACACGATGGGCGGCGACCGGCTGCGGGTGAAGCGCGATGGGCAGAACATCCTGCTCAATGACGGGAAGAACGAGACCGAGAACGGCTTCACAGTGATCCACCACGACTCCTGGGACAAAGGTGTGGGCTTCCGTGACTTCGCCGTGCCGCATGAGGGCGAGTATGTGATCCGCATCCGAGCGGCGAGCCGAGTGCCGACGCGCGATGAAGTGGTGGCTTCGGCAAAGACAATGCTGACGAAGCGACGCGACGATCAGATGGCAAAAAACCCGAAGGGTGCGGTGTATCACGACCGCTCGTTCGAGAGCGACATGCAGCACTTCGTTACCCATCGCTGCTATGACTACGGCCCTGCGCGAGTGAAGCTCACGCAGCATCTCGGCGGCACGCCCAATGTGATCGCGGAGATGGACATCGATGCCCGCGAGTCAGCGCCGCAGAACTATGAGGTGCGTGCGCACTTCACCACGCTGAAGTCCGGCCTCGGCTTCACCAACGGCTACGAGATTCCGAAGATGCTGGAGAACTTCTGGATGCAGGGCGGCGATGCCTTCGCGCGCCCCTCGCTGTTGATCGACTGGATCGAACTCGAAGGCCCGGTGTATGCAAGCTGGCCGCCGCCGAGTCATCAGCGCGTGCTGTTTGATTCGCCGACCCAAGACAAGGACGAGAAAGCCTACGCCCGCGAAGTCATCACGCGCTTTATGACGCGGGCGTATCGTCGTCCGGTGAAAGCCGATGAGGTGGCCGCGAAGGTCGCGCTGTTCGACAAACTGCGCGCTGAGAAGCCTTCGTTCGTCGAAGCCATCATGGTGCCGCTCGCCGCCGTACTGGCCTCGCCGCACTTTCTTTACCTCGTCGAGCCTGAGGCTCCGCAGGCCAAGCCACGACAGCTCTCACCGCACGAACTCGCCTCACGCCTCTCGTATTTCCTCTGGTCTTCGATGCCAGATGATGAACTCACGAACCTCGCGACTTCAGGAGAACTCAAGAAGCCCGAAGTCATGCGCGCTCAAGTAAAGCGCCTGCTCGCCGATGCCCGCAGCGAGGCTTTCGTGAAGAACTTCGCCGGTCAGTGGCTCGGCTTGCGCAAAGTCGGCGCGAACCCGCCTTCGCAGACGCTGTATCCCGAATACGACCGTCATCTGGAGATCTCCATCGTGCGCGAGACGGAAGGTTTCCTCGCCGAAGTGCTGCGCAGCGGTCTCGACGCACGCAACCTCATCAAGAGCGACTTCGTCACCATCAACGAACGCCTCGCCCGCTTCTACGGTATCCCCGGCGTGAGGGGCGATGCCATCCGCCGTGTGCCTGCGCCGCCGGAATCACATCGCGGCGGTCTCATCACGCAGGCGTCGATTCACAGCATCACGTCGAACGGCACCCGCACCTCGCCCGTGGTGCGCGGCGTGTGGGTGATGAAAACTCTGCTCGGCACCGATCCCGGCCTGCCCGTGGCGAACGTCGGCGAGATCCAGGCCAAAGTGCCCGGCATCGACAAAGCCACCGTGCGCCAGCGCCTCTCGATCCATCGCGAAGCCGCTTCCTGCGCCCGTTGCCATGACAGGATCGACCCGCTCGGCCTCGCGCTGGAAAACTTCAACGCCACCGGCGAATGGCGCGACCAAGAAGGTCACGGCTACAAAGGTCGCATCGGCAAGGACGACCCCGCCATTGATGCCAGCGCGAAGATGCCCGACGGCACCGAGTTCATCGGCGTCGAAGGATTGCAGCAGCAGCTCTTGAAAAAAGAGGACCTCTTTTTGACCTCACTCGCGAACCA
>JANPIW010000608.1:0-2621 GCA_031425215.1 Verrucomicrobiaceae bacterium | reverse complement strand
CTCTGGGTGTACGCCGTGGTCCTCACGTTGTGGAGGGAACCGGGAAGACCCACGCTGGTTATCTTTTTCGCGGGCACCTTTGAGGTGCTCTGACAGGCGACAGAACCCGCGCAAAGCACGGCCAGCAGGATCAAGCGAAGTTTAATCATCATAGATAGGGGGGCGGACCCCGGGACGGGCGCGGCAAGTTTGAGACCGTCGCGCCACACTCGGTGTTCAATCCGTTGGGCGGGCAGACAGATCCCCAGGCATGATGCCGACCCCGAACCCTAGGTGTCGGGACATCGTAATCGTGGCGGAAAGCAAGGCCCGTCATCTCATGACGTAGGTTTGGGAGCAACTCACCGCCACGCGCATGAATCCCACGACTGCATCCATCACTCAGGCCTTCAGTCCTGCTCGCGGAGATCTGGTGCGCATCGGGTCCACGCGGCGCGGCTTTCTTCAGACCGGACTCGCTGGTCTGGCGGGCGTTTCGATGCCTTCGCTGCTCCAAACGCAGGCGCTGGCGGCCGCAGCCGGACAGGCGAAGGGCAAGACGAACGTGATTCTCTTCTGGCTCTCCGGCGGCCCGAGCCACATTGACATGTGGGACCCGAAGCCAGACGCACCGAGCGAGATTCGCGGCCCCTTTGGCCACATCCCGACAAAAGTGCCCGGCATTCATGTCTGCGAGCACTTGCCGCTCACGGCGAAGATCATGGACAAGCTGACGCTGATCCGCTCGGTTGATTGCAGCGCCAGCAATCACACGCCGATCACGATGCAGGCCTGCAATCCGCTCGCCAAACGCACGAACGATGGTCGCGATGGCGGCGGCTGGCCTTCGATGGGATCGATTGCGGCCAAGTTTCGCGGAGCGAACGCGCCAGGCATTCCCGGCTACGTGGCGCTGGCTGACTCACTGCCTGCCGACATCTGGGGCGCGGGGCACATGGGTGGCGACTTTGAACCTGTCAGCGGCAAAGACCTCGCCGGGAGGCTCAAGCTTTCCGAAGGCCTCACGGTCGAGCGTCTCGGCAATCGCCGTGAACTGCTCACGCAAATGGACGATTGGAAGCGCAGCGTGGATGGTAATGCACAGATCGCCGCCGCCGACCGTTACACGCAGCAGGCCTATGAGGTGCTCATGACCGGCAACGCGCAACGCGCCTTTAACCTCGATGCCGAAACGCCTGCGATGCGCGACCGCTACGGACGCGACAGCATTGGCGAAAAGGCGCTGCTGGCACGTCGTCTCGTCGAAGCCGGCTCCACCTTTGTCACCGTGAGCGGTGCCTGGGGTTACTTTGATCATCATGGCGATGAAGTGAAGTGGGGCGGCATCAAAAAAGGCCTCACGCCGTTGCTGCCGAGCGTGGACCGCACGCTGCACGCCATCGTCACCGATCTCGAAGATCGCGGCCTGCTCGACAGCACGCTCATCCTCATGATGGGTGAGTTTGGCCGCAGCCCGACCATCAACAAAAACGCCGGACGCGATCACTGGCCGCGCGTGATGTCCATGGTCGTGGCCGGTGGCGGCATGAAGCACGGCCAGGCCATCGGCAGCACCGACCGCCAGGGCGGCGACATCGAAAGCCGCCGCGTCGCCCCCGGCGATCTGGCTGCCACCGTGTTTCACCATCTCGGCATCGCGCCAAACACGAACTGGATGGATCCGCAGGGCCGTCCCCGACCCATCATCGCGGATGATGGCCAGGCGATCACCGAATTGGTTGGCTGAGTCCGCTGCGCGAGCCCATTCTCCCGCAGCTCATGTACGCCCGACTCCTCTTCGTGATCCTTGCCACCGCGCTGCCACTTGCCGCGCACGACCTCGTCATCGCCAACGGTCGCGTGATGGATCCGGCGAGCGGACTCGATGCCGTGCGGCACATCGGCATCACCGGCGGTAAAATCAGCGCGGTCTCCAAGACGCCGCTTGCCGGTGATCAGATCATAGATGTGGCAGGGCACGTGGTCTCACCCGGCTTCATCGACATCCATGCGCACGGCCAGACCACCGGCGACATGCAGATCCAGGCGCGTGATGGAGTCACGACGGTGCTGGACATGGAAGTCGGCGTTTACCCGGTGAGTGATTGGTATCGCTCCATGGAGGGCAAGGCGCCGCTGAATTTCGGCGCCGCTGTGGGCCACATCACGGTGCGCTTTGCCGCGTTTCATCCCGAGCTTCGCATCGGCCACTGGGCGGTGAATCGCGCCCGTGTTTCCGGTCTCGGCGCATCGCCCGCAGGGGCGAACAAGATCGCCGGCGAGGCTGAGCTGAAACTCATGGACGAGGCGATCCGTCGCGGACTCGATGAAGGCGCGCTGGGCATCGGCTTCGGCATCAACTACACGCCCGCGGCGGACCCGAGTGAGATCCAGGCGATGTTTCGCATCGCGGCGCAGCGCCAGGTGCCCGCGTTTGTGCATACGCGTGCCTTTGGCATCGCCGCGATCCGCGAGGCCATCGACACGGCCAGGAAAACCGGCGCGGCGCTGCACATCGTGCATGTCGGCAGCAGCGGCATCACGGATGTGCCGGAGGTCTTGAAGCTGATTGATACCAGCAAGGCCGCCGGCATGGATCTCACGACGGAAGTGTATCCCTACACCGCCGCGTCCACGGCGCT
>JANPIW010000607.1:0-4700 GCA_031425215.1 Verrucomicrobiaceae bacterium | reverse complement strand
GCTCTCCGCCAGAGGCAAGACACCCGATGCCATCGCCATCCGCATGGGCATCAAAATCTCCAAAGTGCTCCTCATGCTCGCCGTGATCCCCAAGGCGTAGGCCCGTCATGGGATGCGGATTCACGACCTCATAAAACTGCCTTCCGGAGAATGTGGTATCAACGCTGCACACCCGATACGCCCAGCCGGACGATTCGTCGTTGTTTGTCGAGATGTGGGAGGGTGAAGGGCAGTCCGGGACTCCTCTTGGGCGAGGTGTGCCTCACCTTTCATTCATGTGCAGGTTCGTGCCAATTCCTCGGAAGAACTCCCTTTTAAAGATGCAAAGCACCAACAAGGGGGCCGCTTCATTCCTGCACTTACAGCCGGGTGTCTTGTCGCCAGGGCCTTCATTTGACAGAAGTTTTGCCTGATTTGGGTGTTTTCGACCTGTTTTTCAAACACCTTCACAAAATAAAAGCTTGATATTTGAGCAAAACTGACTTTCATATTGTCGAAATCGCGAGTGTCAGGATGGGTTTAGTTATGAAATATATGGAATTTGTCTTGTCGTTAGCAATGGAAGGGTTATAATCTCACATAACTCTGGAATTTATTAATCACCTTCAATTCGACTCATGTCTATGCACAACGGAACAAAATCACCACTGGTGAAGGATCACGCCAAATTGGCGGACTTCATCATGTTCAGCCAGAGGGAGTTTCTCTTGAACCTCTCAAAGGATCTGAACCGCGACAACATCTCCTTCGCTCAGTTCTTTTTGATGAGCTACCTCGCCACATCAAAGGAGCTGACGATGACGGACATCGCACGAAAAATGGGTCACTCCACCGCCGCTGCCACCGGGCTGGTGGATCGGCTTGAAAAGCTCGGTTACATGGAGCGGACTCATGCGCTCGATGATCGACGCAAAGTTCTTGTGCGCGTCACCCCGAAGGGCCTCGAACTGGTCAGCAAACTTCGCGACGAATTGCAGAGTCGAATCGCCGACGCGATGGCTGAGGCCGCGTCACCAGATGCGGCTTCCTTCATGTCAAACTACCGGAAGTTGGATGAATCCACAGTTCTTCGCTGATTTTTCTCCCTGCTTGTGATCCTGATCGCCAAACATCGGCGGCTCCCGAAATGGAAGCCGCCGTTTGTTTTTTGGTGCAAACAATCCCCTGCGGTGTCATCGGTGCTTCATGATTGATCGAGATTGGATGTCGTTTTCCGCACTGGACGCGCTGCCGGCATTTCGGCACCGGTTTACGCTTCGATATTCCGAAATTGACGTGAAGGCGGAGCGCGAGGTGGTCGTCTCCCGGCTTTGGGCCTGGCATCACGAGCATGTGAAAGCGTTGGGCATTGACGCTCCGGTCTTGCGCACGGCGCAGCAGGTTCACGGCTGCACTGTCGCGACCGTTTCGCACGACAGTTCGAATGAACCGGTCCCCGCCGCAGACGGCTTGGTGAGCGACGCTGAGAATCTTGTGATCGGGATTTATGTCGCGGATTGTTGCGCGGTATTTCTGGCTGATCCGGTCACAGGCTCATTTGGCATCGTGCACTCTGGGAAAAAAGGAAGCGAGGGAGGAATCGTTGTTGAGGCCATCAAGCAGATGCAACGGACCTATGGGTCGCGCAGTGAGAACATCGTCGTCCAGCTCAGCCCTTGTATTCGTCCACCATCGTACGAAATCGACTTTGCGGCAACGATACGCGAGAACGCCCTGGCCGCAGGCATTCTCCCCCGCAACCTTCACGACAGCGGCATCTGCACCTCGTCCGACCTGAGCCGCTTCTACTCGTATCGCATGGAGAAAGGCCAGACCGGTCGCATGCTCGCTCTGCTCGCCAGGAATCGTTCGATTCGCTCCTGAAAAGAACTCGCAATGCCACATCGAATGCAGATCATCTCTCCCGCCAAGATCAATCTGTGGCTGCAAATCCATGGAAAACGCCTCGACGGGTTCCACGAGGTAAGGACCCGATTTTGCAAGCTCGCTCTCGCGGACACCATCGAAATCGAGCGAGTGTACGCGGAGGAAAAAACCATGCTCTCGTGCTCGGATCCATTCGTGCCGACGGACGAATCAAACCTCGTCATGCGAGCGCTGCGCGGATTCGAGGAGGCAAGTGGAGTGAGAGCTGGCTGGCGGGTGCATCTGGAGAAACGCATCCCGTCTGGCGCTGGCCTGGGTGGTGGCAGCAGCAACGCGGCAACTGCGCTCAAGGCGTTTAACGCGATTTCAGGCAGCCCGCTTTCCCAAGATAAACTTCTCGAAATAGCTGCGAGCATTGGCTCCGATGTGCCTTTTTTTCTTCTCGACAAAACGGCGGCGGACGGCACCGGGCGCGGTGAAATCGTCGCCCCTGCCGGGTTTCCGTTCCGATTGCCTGTCGTGCTCATCAAGCCGCCGTTTCCGATCCCCACGCCCTGGGCCTACAAGCGATGGACGGATTCGCGCGAGCTGGCGGGCGTTCTCTACGCACCGCAAATCTGCGCATGGGGAACGATGTTCAATGATCTGGAGCGCCCGGTCTTTGAGAAGAACCTGCTCCTGCCCGCGATCAAATCCAAGCTCTTGGAGTTCGCAGATACCACGGCTGCCCTCATGTCCGGGTCTGGATCCACCATTTTCGCCATCACCCACACGGCGGCAGCATCCGAGGATCTCGCAAAACTCGCTCGTGGGTGGCTCGGTGACTCAGCCTGGATTGCCGTCACGCACACGCTGCCTTCGGGCGATTGAATCTGGCGGTAGCCCGCTAAAAAAGTTGGAGCCGAGCGGCTCCCGATTCCGCCCGGCTCCTTTTGTTGGCATCAACCTCAACACATTCCCGCTTTCACGGGGTTTTCGGTGACAACAACCAATCACTCTCAAGACCAGCACATGGAGGTGTTACCCATCCATCACTGTATGCAATATGAGACAGGCCCAGTTTGGCGGCGTTGAAACTTTTTTTGTTTCCACAAAAATATTTTCGGGCACTCAAGGCAACCGGTTTAGCGTGTAGTACGCATCCCGGTGCCAGAGGGGTTTTCCAGATGCTGAACGCAACGCCGGCAGCGTGAACTCGTGGACAAATCCCTCGCGCAAGCCCTCGCACATCACCTCCAGCGACATCGCGTCGCCGCTCAGCTTCGCGCTCGTGATTGTAAGAGTCCTCTTCTCCACCTCGTCGCTGCCGTACTTCGAGTGATACAAGTAGGTATAGCTCATCGTCACGAAGTCGGAGGCGCTCACAGCAGGCGTTCCGACCTTCTCCGTGAACGTGAAACGAAACCCGCCTTTGATCGCCTCCATCTTCGCTATCTCGAATGGCGTCCTGCCCGTCCACACGATGCGCTGCAAACCAAACGGCCTGTTGCCCATGCTATTCCAGCCGCGATTCGACTCGCCCACGATCATCGAGCCATCGTGGAGAAAATTCACACCGAGCGCCGCGCATTGAAGGCCGTCGATGAATCGGAAACAGGCGCCTTGGTACTCACCGCCGACTTTCTCGAGAAATGCGCGGTTCACTCCCGATAAAACAAACTCGCCCACAAACATCTGATCCGCGAACGGCCCGAACTTTCCGCCGGTCGTGTCGCAGTGCAGCCCAGTCGGACTTTGGCCCATTTTCACATACGGAAACCAAATCGCAGGCGGGCAATATCCAGGCAACTCTTTCATGGCCTCCGCCACCGTGATGCCTTCCTTCAATTTGCCCGGATGCTTCACCGGGGAGTCCACCCGCTTCATGTCAGCGAGTGCGTCCGCATGGCCGAAAAATGCTCCTTTGCGAATGTGCATCAGCGGGTTTGTGCCGAACCAGTTTCCCTGCTGATCAGTCGCAAACAAGTCACCATCCGCATTCAGTCCGATGCCGCACGGACTTCGGAAACCCGCGCTAAATCCTTTCGCAATGCCGCCACCCTTGGGTGTGATCACAGACCAGCCGCGCCACAGCGGACTCTCCGCATCCGCGCCCGCGCCAGGCCATTTCTTGCCCATCGAGGAGTTCAACGTGTTGTGCATGTTACCCTCGCGATCAAACACCGGGCCATACGCATACTCATGATATGCGCCAGATACACCCCAGCCCTGCGACACCGCGATGTACTCATCCGCCATGCCATCACGATCCGTGTCGCGCAGCCGAGTCACCTCGCCGCGCTGCGTGACATAAATGTCTCCCTCATGAAACGCGAGGCCCAGCAGCTCATGCATTCCGCTGGCGAAAAGCGTGTAGCCCAGATTCTTCACGGTCGCTGGCTCGGCCGTCGGATGTTCGATGATCCACACCTCTCCGCGCCTGATTGAGACTGCCAGCCTGCCATCCGGCAGCGCCACCAGTCCGCTGACCTCGAGGTTCAGCCCCTTGGGCACCTCGTACGTCACGGTGCGGTAATACTCGCTCTGTTGCGCGCCTGCCGTCGCGGAAAACAGGAGCATCGCTGCGAGCACCAAGCGCGTCACCATGACAGCACCTCCGTTTTAGTTTCACCCTTCATCTTGGTTGTGCGTTGGAAATTCTTACCATCGCTTGCCGGTCTCAGAGTGTCCTCCACTTCTGTTCCATTCATCCGGTACAAGAACGTCGGCACTCCATCCTTTGCGACTCTGTAGCCGATGTACTCGCGCTCGCCGCCTTCCGCAGGCAGGAGCCTCGCTGCGTCGCCCAGCGGCTTGACCGGTTGCATGTCGCGGCTCTGCCAGTTGCTCATCGC
>JANPIW010000606.1:0-1629 GCA_031425215.1 Verrucomicrobiaceae bacterium | reverse complement strand
CCACCGCGGTGCGAAGATGCCGCAGACCGATCTTCCGCGCCACCGCGGTCGCGTTCGCTCCGTAGCCCGCGGCTTTCAAAACCAAGAGGGCATTGACCGCGCGCGGCCCGGCGTCGCCGCCCGCGTCACTTTCGACATCCTCCATGTCATCCACGATCTGATAGCTAATGCCAAAGGCCTCCGCCGCGCGCCGCGCTTCGACCATCCACTCTCTCTTTCCGGACGCCGCAAAGGCCATCTCCAGCGGCAGGCTGAGCAGCGCGCCGGATTTCCCGATGACGATCTTTTCATACATCGCCAT
The DNA here is from genome assembly GCA_031425215.1 of Verrucomicrobiaceae bacterium. GTDB lineage: Bacteria > Verrucomicrobiota > Verrucomicrobiia > Verrucomicrobiales > Verrucomicrobiaceae > JANPIW01. Next base: position 1,328 of record JANPIW010000606.1, on the reverse strand, counting down.
ATCATCGATTTGCTGTCCCCTGGCGGAGAGTTCGGAGGATTGCCCACGGATCACCATGGCAGTGCGCGCATGCACCAGCGCGATCAGTTCCGGCAGGAGACATGAATCGCGGACCGTGGCGAGCGCTCCGTAAGCAGCGGAGAGCAGCAAATCTCCAGCGCAGATCGCCACCTCGTCTCCATAGGCAGCCCAGACTGTCTGGGTGCCCCGTCGGAGCTCCCCGCGGTCCTGCAGATCGTCATGCACGAGCGACGCGTTGTGCAAAAGCTCGGCGGTTGCTGCGAGCGCGACGGTATCGCCTGAGGGCAGGCCAAGTGCCGCGCCTGCGTGAAGCGCCAGACGAGCCCGAACCCGGTGACCACCTGAGGCAAGGTGGCTGGTGGCGGCAGTCACCGTAGCGGGGGCAAACCCAATGTCCTCACCTTCTTCCCCCCTAACCAAGCGCAGCATCAGTTCTTCCGCCTCACCAACCAAAGTCTCCGAGGCCTCGGGTGGTGTGCCACAGACGACGGGAATGGGTGTGCTCATAGGATAAGGTAAAATTGATTTCGCCTATGAGCTCGAAGTCCTCTGGCAAGCGAAAGTGACCTCTTGGTAACTCACAGCGAAGTCGGCCCGGGCGTTGAAGCTTCATTCGCTTCAACACCCCGAAAAGGGCGCGCATTAGCGATTAGTAGTTGCTGCGGCCTTGTCTGTCTCGCTCACAGCTGCGGTCCAGATGATGACGCCGAAGGCAATCTTGTTCACCACGTCCGCAAGGTTGTAGGTAATGTTGAGAAGCTTCATGCTGTCCGCGGGACTCGCGCCGGTGAGGTAACCCAGGAAGTAGCCGATCGGATAGATTGACCAGCCCACCACCACGATCCACCGCATTAAGTTGAAGGCCTTTTGCACAGAAGGAGGAGCGGAAGCCGCATTGATCTTCCCTGCTTCGCCGCGAAAGATCTCCCAAAGAATGTAGGCCCATCCAGCCATTCCGATGAGAAACGCCGGCCAGACATTCATATAGCCAGCCTCTCCAAGATATCCGCCGATGAGCATCACAAACGTCCCTATCATCAGACGCCAAAACACCCCACTCGGAACCTTTGTAATGGCCGAAAGAATCAGGTAAAATTCTACCATGAGCAGCGGCACAGTGATGAGCCAATCAATGTAGCGGAAAACGGTAGGAGTTTGACCTGTGCTGACCCAAACGTCGCGCATGTAGAAGTAGTGGGACGCTGCCACAAGGGTGACCAAACCGGAGACCGTAAGAGAAGTTTTCCACTTCGCGGAAACCCGCTGGATTTCCAGGAAGAAGAAGGCCGTCGCGGCGACCAATGCCA
>JANPIW010000605.1:0-15124 GCA_031425215.1 Verrucomicrobiaceae bacterium | reverse complement strand
AACGTCACCTCCGGCACACTCAACTTTAACAACTTCGACGAGACCCTCTACAACCTCAACGTCTCCGGCGGCAGCGTGAACTACGGCACCGGTTCCGTCACCATCGAAGACCCGATCTGGTCCGGCGGCACCAACACCATCAGCGGCAACACCACCTTCGGCTTCCTCGACATCTCCGGCGGCACCAACAACGTCACCGGCACCGGTGGTGGCGGCGCGGGCCAGCTCACTATCGGCACCGTCAGCACCTCCGGCCCCCTTGAGTTCTCTGGCAGCAACAACACGCCGACCCTCAACCTCAACTCCGACAACGCCACCGCCGGTCGCGCCCGCTTCCGCGCAGGCAGCACCATCGACCTCATCTTCTCCGGCACCGGCACCTCCACCGGACTCATCGCCTCCACTGGCGCTGGCGCGAACGCAGGCGAACTCGATCTCAACGGCTCCACCCGCACCTTCAACATCGGTGACGCAGCTGGCTCACCCGTCGATATGACCATCTCCGCCAAGATCGTCTCCACCGGCGGCGGCGGCATCACCAAGACCGGCCTCGGCACCATCGAACTCTCCGGCACCAACACCTACGCAGGTGCCACCACCATCAGCGCCGGCACCGTCCGCATCAGCGATGAAGCCAACCTCGGTGCAAATCCCGGCGTCTTCACCGCCGGTCACCTCACCCTCGACGGCGGCACGCTGAACACCAGCGCCACCATGGCCATTGATGACAGCAATCGCGGCGTTACCCTCGGCGCGGCAGGCGGCACGGTCAGCACCGATACGGCCACTACTCTCACCCTCAGCAACGTCATAACAGGAGCGGGCAACCTTTCCAAGTCCGGCGCCGGCACCCTGGACCTCGGCTCCACCGCCAACACCTACACGGGTCGCACCATCGTCAGCCAGGGCACTCTTTCCATCTCCAGCGAAACCGCCCTCGGCACCGCCCCCGGCGGCCCCACCTCCAACCAGCTCGAACTCAACGGTGGCACGCTCAATGCCTCCGCCAACGTCAACATCAATGACACCAATCGCGGTATCAACCTTGGCGCATCAGGTGGCACCCTTTCCGTTTCCAACATTGGCGACACACTGACCGTCTCCAATTCCATTGACGGTGCAGGGTCACTCAACCTCGTCGGTTCCGGCGCTGTCCTTCTCACCGCCGCGAACACTTACCTCGGCACCACCACCATCGACACCATCCTCGAACTTGGCGCCACCGGCACCACGGGTAGCGGAGCCACCACGGTCAACGCTGGCATCCTCACCGGGGTCGGCACCGTCACCGGCCTCGCCGTCACTCATACCAACAACGGCATCATCAGCCCCGGCAGCAGCCAGGGTGCCAATCTCGGAGTGCTCAGCATCCAGGGCAATCTCGCCCTCGGTGCCACCTCCCAGACACTCCTCTCCATCGGCGACCCCACACTCACTTACGATCAGGTGCTTAGTTCCGGCACACCCACCAGCCTCCTTTCGCTCGGCGGAACGGTCACAGTCACCGGTTTCAACCTCGGATACTCACCCTTCGTTGGCAATACTTGGAGCCTCTTCTCGAACTGGAACTCCATCAACCCTGGCGGCTTCAACGTGGGCACCGACCTCATCCTGCCTTCTCTCGTCCCCGCCCTCATGTGGGACACGTCGAGCTTCACCACCAACGGCTCAGTCACCATCATTGCCTTTGTTCCTGAGCCTAGCCGCGCGCTGTTCCTCATGTTCGGCCTCCTCGGCATCCTCCTGCGCCGCCGCAGAAAATAACCCGGTTCCGCATCACGCTAGCCGGCAAAAGTCACAATGGATGGCCGACGAATCGTCGGCCATCTTCATTTCCGCTTCAGATGCGCCAGCACGCCGTAGCGCGGGCTGAAGATGTAGGCCACGAGGAAAATCAAACCAAGGACCAGCACGATGGTGGAGCCGATGCTCCAGCCGAGCGGGTAGCTGAGAAAGAACGCCGCCACTGAACCCACCGCGCCGATGACGCCGCCGCCGAGGAAGATCAGGCGCGGATTATCCGACAACAAGTACGCCGCCGCACCCGGCGTGACCATCAGCCCCACGCTCAGAATGCAGCCGACAGCCTGCAACGAAGACAACAGCAGCAGGATCATGATTCCGAAGAGCGAGTAGTTCAGCAGCCGCACCGGCACGCCAAGGCTCGCCGCCACATTCGGCTCGAAGAGATAAATCAGCAGCGGCCTCTGCAACGCCGTGAGCGTGAGCACCGCAATGACGCTGGTGCCAAAGGCGATCCACAAATCCGCGTCTGACATCCCCGCGATGCTGCCGAAGAGCCACTCATCCAGCTTCTGCCGCGTGGCGACGTGTTGGAGCAGGATGAGTCCGCCAGCAAACGCCGTCGTGTAGAGAATCGCCATCGAAGTATCCTGATCCAACCGCGAAGTGCGCGACATGAAGATGGAGCCGAGGCCGATGAACAATGCGGCAAACAGAGCGCCAGCCAGCGCGCTCCAAGCCGTGAGGCCGACCAGCAGCACCGCCAGCGCGATGCCCGGCAGCAACCCATGCGAGAGCGTGCCCATCTTCAGCGCTGATTTTCGCAGCACGACAAACGCGCTCATGAAGCCGTTTGAGAATCCCAGCAGCGCGCAAGCAAGCAAGGCGCGCTTGGCGATTGGTTCGGAGAGGAAGTCGGTGAAGGTGGACATGGCTCAGCTCTCGTATGCCTCCTTGATCGTCGCTTCATTAAACTGCTCCTTCACCGTCCCAAACGCGATCTGCCTCCGCTTTAGCAACAGGATGTCATCAAAAATCTCCGGCACGCTTGGCAGGTCGTGATGGCTCGCGATGAGCAGCCGCCCTTCCCTGGTCAGCTCGCGAAACAAACGATGCAGCGATTGCTGCGAAGGTTTGTCCAGGCCCGTGAAAGGCTCGTCCAGCAGCAGCACATGCGCCTCCTGTGCCAGCGCCCGCGCGATGAACGTGCGCTGCTGCTGCCCGCCGCTCAGAGCGCTGATCTGCCGCTTTTGCAAATCAAGAAGCTCCATCGCAGCTAGCGCGCGCTCGACAATCTCACCATCATGTCGCGAGTACGGTTTCCAAAGTCCGAGGTTCGGATAGCGTCCCATCTCGACGAGGCCGCGCACCGTGATCGGAAAATTCCAGTCCACATCCCCGCGCTGCGGAAGATAAGCGATCTCGTGGCTGCTCTTCTCCATGCGCAGCCCCTTCCAGAGCACCTGCCCGCGATCCGGCGTGAGCAGATGCGCGAGTGCTTTCAAGAGCGTGCTCTTCCCCGCGCCGTTCGGGCCGATGAGCGCGATGCTGCGACCGCACTCGGTGGAAAAATGAATGTCCTCCAGCGCCAGCACCTCGCGGTAGCTGACGGTGAGATGGGAAACCTCCAGCCGGTGATGATGCGCGTGATCCTCGCCGCCGCCCCAGCAGACATGGACGTGGCCGCAGCCAGGATGATGCTGGTGCGCTACTGCTTCCATTGGAATGAAATCACCTCCGTCAGTGCGCCGCCGCTGCTCCAGCGCGTTTCAGTTTTGCCATCAAGACCGTCGGGCTCGATCTCAAGCGTGAGCGCCGTGTCAGCCGTGCCCTCGGGCCATTCAGCAGTGAGGATGAACTCGATGCCATCGACTGGAATGGAAAGCTCTGCCTTGGCCTCGAAGAGCGAATCTCTTGGCTGCACACCCGCGAGCAAATCTTTGTCGCTCACTTTAAGGCTCACAGTCTTTGGTTGGTGCGCGAAGCGAAGTCTCAAACGACTTTCGTGTGAGTTGGGAGCTTGCTCCACTCTTGGCGCAGAAGCGGTCGCCGTCCGTGCCGTCGTCAGATTCACCAACGGCACCGCCAGCGCGCCAAAGGCGAGCATCAGCAGCAGCAAATGAATGGGAGGGTAGCCGCGCATCACTTCAACGCCTTCACCACCGCCTCCACATTGTGTCGCAGCATCGCCTCATAGCGCGTGAACCCAGGCGCGGTTCCGTCCGCGATGAGCGGCTCCCCGAGCTTCACTCCCGTCTCGCGCACGATCTGCTCGATGATCTTCGGGTTCGCCTGGTCCTCCGCAAAGATCGCCTTGATGCCCTGTTCGCGGATGATCTTCACCGCCTCGACGATGTACTTCGGACTCGCCTCATCCTCGCGCGAAAGACCCAGCAGCGGCAGACTCTTGAAGCCAAACTCCTTGCAGAAATATCCAAACGCCGCGTGCGCCGTCACCAGCTTGCGTTGCGACTTTGGAATCTGCGCGATCTGCTGCTGCGCCCATGCGCGATAGCCGGCGATCTTCTTCTCCTCGGCCCCGGCGTTCGTTCTGTAAGTCTCCGCATTCGCAGGATCAGCCGCAGCCAGTTCATCGCCGATGAAGCGCACCGCGCGCTGCATCCCGCTCGGGCCGTGCCACCAGTGCGGGTCGATGCCACCATGCGCGTGCTCAGGGCAGCAGAGAAACATTTCGTGGCCCTTTTCCAGCTTCACCGACGGCACCGGCTTGCCCACCTCCACGACCTTCACTCCCGCGCCCACACTGTCGCGCAGGCTGTCGAGGTAGGTCTCGATGTTTTTACCCGAGGCGAAAATCAGCCGTGTGCCTTTCATCGCGGCGATGTCCTTCGCCGACGGCTCAAAATGGTGGATGTCCGCTCCCGGCTTGACCAGATCCACGACGGTGACGTTCTTGCCGCCGACATCACGCACGAGGTTGCCGATGAGCGGATGCAGCGAGGCCACTTTGATCTCGGCGGATGCGGCGGTGGCGATGGCGCAGAGAAGGGGGATGAAGCGTTTCATTTGTGACAGGATTGCAGGATTGGCAGGATTAACAGGAGTGATTTGGTTTTTCTCTCAGCGCACTTCCGCGCCGCCCCAATTGAAACCGATCTGGCCCCAGACGCTGTGTTCGTCTCCAAAGTCGTTGGAGTGATCAAAGTTGTATTGCGCGCGCAGATACATCGTGCGCTGTTTATTCAGGAAATAAGTCGCGGCAGGTGAGACGCGGATGCGTTCATCGAGTCCGGCACGCGCGATGCCGGAGACGAATTCACCACGCAAGCCCAGTTCCATGCCGTTGCCGAATCCGTATGCGACCGCAGAGTAAATGCCGAACTCATCGAGCCTTCCTTCGTGCGGGCGCTTCTCATGCTCGTCTTCAAGCTCCTCATCACCGGGCAGATGCCCGCTCAGCGCATCAAAGCTGCGCAGCATCGCCTCCGTGCGCCAGCGGAGGTATTTGCCACCGGCCTCGTAGCCTTTCTCGCGCCACTGGTACTCAAAGTGCGCGCCGTAAATCTGCGAAGTCCGGCCCCATTTGTTGTCTCCCCATGCGCCAGAAGCACCAGCGCGGAACTGATGGAAGTCGTCGTAATCGAAGTTGTTCGTCCAGTTCGCCACGACAAAAACATCATCAAACAGCGCGCCGCCCGCTTCGAACTCAGGCTCCACACCCTCCTCCTCGTGATGGTGCTCTTCAGCCTCCGGCGGCACGCCGACGCTGATGCTCAGCATCGAAGTCCACGACACCGGCAACTTCCAGCTCACCTCGCCGCCGATGGTGTAAAGCCCGTCGTCGCCGAGGAAGCGACCGTTCACGAGACTGCTGTCCACATAGTCCCAGCCATGCATGTGCGAGCTGTTGTGAAACCCAAACCGATTCAGGTAACGACCTCCGCGAATCTCGAAGTCGCCGGGCAGGTTTTTGATCCTGCCAAACCACTCCTCGAACTGGTCCGCCCATTCCTCCGTCTCGTTGTCGTAATAGAGATGCCAGGTGCCAAAGCCCTCCACGTAATCGTTCACTAGCGCAGACGCTCCGAACTCAAAACCCTGGATGGTCCACCCATCCTCGCGCGGATCGTGATGCCCGATCTTCGGCAGCTCGTCAGCCGTCGTGCCGCCATACACGGACTGAAAGTGAACGTGCGGAAACAAAATGCCTCCCAGGCTCGCATCCTCGCCGGTAAGCCAGTCCGCTGCATTTGCGGGAATGAGGCTGACGGCAAGAGCAAGCAGAGGGATGGCGAAGCGGGGAACTCTGGGGATCGATTGCATGAACGGACGCGACTATTGCAAACAGCTTGCGACAAGACAAGCTGCAAATGCAAAATCTTTGCGTTTCGTGCATTGCCTGTGTCGCATGATTGTTCTAGTCTGCGCTCATGGCAGTGAAACACCACCACACGCGTGACAGCCGCGATCCCGAATGCCTGCTCTGCCAGGCGTTGGATCGCGCGCGGGAGCGCGGGCTGCGCATGACCCCCGCGCTGGAGGACGTGCTGCGCCTCCTGATCGCAGCCGCAGTGCCGTTGACGCTGGCAGACATCGCAAAGTCGCGCCATCTCTCTAGCAAAGCGGACCAGGCCACGGTTTACAGATTGCTCACGAAACTGGAGAAGCTCGCGATTATCCGCCGCCTCGGCCTGCATGACCGGGCTGCGTATTACACGATGATTTTTCCCGGCGAGCACAATGACTACCTTGTCTGCACCGAGTGCGGGAAGATCGCGAGACTGGACATCGAGTGCCCGGTCGAGGAACTGGAGGAGCGCATCGCGAAGAAATCGAAGTTCACGCAGCTTTACCACGAGCTGATGTTTTTTGGTCTGTGCCCCAAGTGCGCGTAGGGTGCCGCGCCTAAGGGGAATCCGTCCGCCAAACTAGTTGCGGCTCCGGGCAAGTGGCGTTTGATGCGCGTCCTTTTTCAAGCCGCCGCATTCATGAGTTCATCTACCAGTCTTTGGGATCGCTTCCAACGTCTTTTCGTCCGTTACGACGATCTCGGTTTCTCCATCGACATCTCGCGGATGAATTTTGCGGATGATTTTTTCGACGAGCTCTCAGCAGGAATCGCGAAGGCGCACGAGGCGATGCAAGCGCTGGAAGCCGGCGCGATCGCAAACCCTGATGAGAAGCGCATGGTGGGCCACTACTGGCTGCGCAAACCGGAGCTGGCGCCCACGCCGGAGATGCGCGCGGAGATCACCGGCACGCTCGATGCGACGCTCGGCTTTGCGGCGGATGTCATCGCGGGGAAAATTGTGACGGCGCGCGGACGCAGGTTCACACGCGTGCTCGTCGTGGGCATCGGCGGATCGGCGCTCGGGCCTCAGCTCGTGGCCGACGCGCTCGCTCCGGCGCGTCCGCCGCTGGTGGTTGATTTTTTCGACAACACCGATCCCGATGGCATGGACCGCGTGCTGGAGCGCATCGGCGTGGAGCTGGCCACGACGCTGGTGCTCGTGATCTCCAAATCTGGCGGCACCAAGGAGACGCGCAACGGCATGCTCGAAGCGGAAGCCGCATTCAAAGTGCGCGAGCTTGATTTCTCCAAACACGCCGTCGCCATCACTGGCGCTGGCAGCGCGCTGGACAAGCACGCCGCCGCGCATGGATGGCTGGCGCGCTTTCCGATGTGGGACTGGGTGGGCGGGCGCACGTCATTGATGAGCGCGGTGGGCACTCTCGCCGCCGCGTTGCAGGGCGTTGATGTGCGCCAATTCCTCGCAGGCGCCGCGGCGATGGATGAGAAAACGCGCGCGCTGCCCGTGAAACAAAACGCCGCGATGCTGCTCGCGCTGATGTGGCACCACGCTGGGCAGGGCAGGGGGGCGAAGGACATGGTGGTGCTGCCTTACAAGGACAGGCTCGTGCTGTTCAGCAAATACCTCCAGCAGCTCGTCATGGAGTCTCTCGGCAAAGAGCACGATCTCGACGGCAAGGTCGTGAATCAAGGCATCGCCGTCTATGGCAACAAAGGCTCCACCGACCAGCACGCCTACGTGCAGCAGCTCCGCGACGGCGTGAACAATTTCTTTGCCACCTTCATCGAGGTGCGGAAAGCGCGCGATGGCGCTGCTATGGAAACCGATCCCGGCGTGACGAGCGGAGATTACCTCCAGGGCTTCCTGCGCGGCACACGCCAGGCGCTCGCAGGCAGCGGGCGGGAGTCCATCACGCTCAGCATCACGGAACTGGACGCGTTTCATCTCGGCATGTTGATCGCGCTGTTCGAGCGCGCCGTCGGGTTTTATGCCACGCTGGTGAATGTGAACGCTTACCATCAGCCCGGAGTCGAGGCGGGGAAAGTGGCTGCCGAGGCATTTCTCGCGAGGCTCAAAGAAGTGCATGGCGCGCTTTCTGCGGATCGCACGGACACCGCCGGCAGCCTCGCCGCGAGGCTGGGGGCGGACGCGGAGGATGTGTTTCATCTTCTCACGCACCTCGCCGCGAACGGCAAGGCGCGGCGGGTGAATACTGGAACCACACCAGGAAACGATGAATTTTCCGCAGCCTGAAAGCGTTTCTTGCACACCCTACTGCGGTCACTATGATGCGCTTCAATCGTAAAATTTTGGACAAATGCCCCTGCAATTTCAGATAGCCTGCATCGTGCTGACCGCCCTTTTCATCTGGTCGTTTAGTGTGGCGCGCGAGCCGCGCGGATGGCGGCGGCTGTTTCAATCATTCTTTAGCAAGAGTGGTGAATTTTCCGTGAACAAGAACAAGGTCATCGACGAGAGCCTCAAAAAATACGGCATCGTCATCGCCATGATCATCCTGGTGGCGGACGTGTCCTGCTTTGTATGGGGCCTCACCTGGAGACAGCGGGAGACTGAGAAGCTGCTCACGCCCGAGGAGCGGGCGCTGCAGCGCGAGAACAACAAGATCAACAGCACCGGCTCGAGTGGTGCGGGGAAAAGGCCATTGTAAGCCCGTTTGCTTTGCATCGGCAGAGTCAACCAACCCTTCCGCCCATGAACCGCAAACGCCTCGGCACCTCAGGCATCGTCGTCACCGACATTTGCATGGGCACCATGACCTTCGGCCTCCAGGCTGATGAGAAAACCTCCTTCGCCATCATGGATCGCGCCATCGACGCGGGCATCGACTTCTTCGACACCGCCGAGATGTATCCCGTGCCGCCGAGCGCCGAGCTGTTCGGCGTGACGGAGCAGATCGTCGGCAAGTGGCTCAAAGGTCGCACGCGGCACGAGATCATCATCGCCAGCAAAGTCACTGGTCCCGGCCACGGATGGTTTCGCCCGCCTATCCGTGGCGGCTTCACCATGCTGGACAGGCGGCAGATTTTCAAAGCCTGCGACGACAGCCTCAAGCGATTGCAGACAGACTACATCGACCTTTACCAGACGCACTGGCCCGATCACGGCATGAGACAGGAAGAGACACTCGGCGCGCTCACCGAGCTGATCACTCAAGGCAAAGTCCGCGCCATCGGCGCCAGCAACGAAACCTGCTGGGGTCTCATGAAGAACCTCGCCGTGTCCGAGAAAACCGGCCTCGCCAGATTCGACAGCGTGCAGAATAATTTCTCCCTCATCAATCGCCGCTGCGAGAGCGAGCTGGCGCAAGTCTGCCGCAAAGAAGGCGTCAGCCTGCTGCCGTTCTCGCCGCTCGGCGGCGGTGTGCTCACCGGCAAATACAACGGCGGCCAGTTCCCCACAGGCGCGCGCTTCTCCGACTACATGCAAAACGGCGGCCCCCGCCAGAAGCGCATGGCTTCCCGCTTCCTCAATGAGCGCACGCTCGAAACAACCGCGCGCCTGCAAGCCATCGCCCGTGACCTCGGCATCACCGTCACCGCGCTCGCCGTCGCCTGGAGCAAACAGCACGATTTCGTCGCATCCACCATCATCGGGGCCACGACCGTCGCGCAACTCAACGAAAGCCTCCTCGCCGCCGATCTCACTCTCAGCGCCGAGACCCTGCAACGCATCAACGACATCGACGAAGCCATCCCCTGTCCCATGACCGAGGATGGGCTGCGTCGGTTGTGAGGCATGTCGGAGTCAAGCCTTCAGGCGAGTGGGCTGCGCGTCGTTTGCGTGGTCACCTGATCAGCCGACACATCGCATCACTTGCTGTGGCTCATCACGTTGATGACCGCGCCATTTTGATCCACCACATAAAAGCGACGGACACCCCACGGCTCGTCAGTCAGCGGATAGACGATCTGCGCTCCACGCGCCACCGCCTTGGCGTGGACGGCATCAACGTCGTCCACCTCGATGGAGACGCTGGGATGCGGCACGCCCGAACCTGCATCCCCCAGGAGCGTGAGCTGTGCCGTCGGATTGTCCGGCGAGGCAAGCATCAATATCCACCCCATGTCCATGACCACCTCAAAGCCCAGACACTTGGTGTAAAACTCGCGACTCTCATCGAATAGGTCGCACTTGATGTTGGGGATGACTCTTCGGATGCTCATGGCTGGCGCGGCGTGAAGGTTGATTGAGACACATGCGATGTGCACAATTTTTCCCAAGATAAGCATCATCATCCCGCGTCAAGCGATGTGATGCCGGCATTCGCTCCGCGGACGCGCAGTCATTGCTAGAGAAGCTCGATACGGTGACCGTCAGGGTCGGCGACTACTGCCCGGTGTCCCCACTCGGATCCTTTGGGAGGTGAAATCACTGCGGAGGGATACCCGCTCAGCGCGGCTATTGCGGAGTCGAGTGATGACACGTTGAAACCCATGCGAGCCGCCCAACATAGGACTCATCACCCCACGTCAATGTCGCGTTGGCTGGTTGTCAGCCCAATCTATACACCAACAAGCGTCGTGTCCCTTCACGCGATCAGCTCGGGCACCACGCTGCATTCGTTCACGCCCGTGAGGCGATAATCGAGGCCGGCGTAGCGGTAGGTGAATTTTTCGTGATCAAAGCCGAGGAGTCGCAGCAGGGTGGCGTGCAGGTCGTGGACGTGGACGGGTTTCTCAACGGCCTGGAATCCGAACTCATCCGTCGCGCCATGCACATACCCACCGCGCGAGCCGCCGCCGGCGAGCCACATGGTGAAGCCGTGATGGTTGTGGTCGCGGCCGTGCTGTTTGCCGTTGTTGTTGCCGGGCGATGGCAGCTCGACCACCGGCGTGCGGCCGAACTCGCCGCCCCACATCACGAGCGTGTCGTCGAAGAGGCCGCGCATTTTCAGATCGCTAAGGAAAGCGGCGATGGGTTTGTCGGTCAACTCAGTGAGCTTGCGGTGATCGAGAATCTCGTCGTGGTGATCCCACGGCTGGCCCTCGCCCGTCCAGAGCTGGAGCGCGCGCACGCCGCGCTCGAGGAGGCGGCGCGCAATGAGGCACTGGCGGGCGAACGCGCCTTTCTTTCCATCGGTCACGCCATACATCTGGCGCACCCATTCGGGTTCCTTCGAGATGTCGAAGGCATCGGCGGCCTCCATCTGCATGCGAAAGGCCAGCTCGTAGCTCTGGATGCGCGCTTCGAGCTGCGCGTCTTTTTGCCGCTCGATGAAGTGCTGCTGGTTCAGCTCCACGAGCAGATCGAGCTGACGGCGCTGCTGTTTGAGATCGAGCGACGGATTGCGCACGAACTCGACGAGCTTGTCCACCGTAGTCTCCTCGGTGTCGATGTAAGTGCCCTGATAAATGCTGGGCAGAAACGCGGCCTGCCAGTTTTTCGCGCGGCGGATCGGCATCCCGCCGGGGCACATGGAGATGTAGCCGGGGAGGTTTTCGTTTTCGGAGCCGAGACCGTAAGTCAGCCAAGAGCCGAGGCTGGGGCGGTTCAGGCGTGACTCGCCGCAATTCATCAGGCCGAGCGACGGCTCGTGGTTTGGCACATCGGCATGCATGGAGCGGATGATGCAGAGGTCGTCGGCGTGTTTGGCGAGATGCGGATAAAGCTCGCTGATCTCGATGCCGGACTGACCGTGCTTGGAAAATTTGAAGGGCGATTTGAATCCAGCGCCCGTGGGCCGTTCGGTCTTGAGCAAATTCGGCAACGCCTTGCCGTCGTATTTGTCGAGCATCGGCTTCGGATCAAATGTGTCCACCTGTGACGGCCCGCCGTTCATGAACAGATGCACGACACGCTTCGCCTTCGGCTCGAAATGCGAGCGACGCACCGCGAAGGGATTCGCCGTAGCTTGCGCGCTTGTCGAAGCCAGCATCTCCCCAAGCGCCAGCGCGCCAAAGCCCATGCCCGCGCGGCATAGAAGCTGGCGGCGTGTGAGGAAGAGATGTTCGGGATTGATGGGGTGGTGGGACATGATTGCAATAGTTTGGGGTTCAGTCCCAACGACGGTTTAAGTCGAAGGATGGGTGGCGTTTGTCGTGACGAACGCAGACGATTTTAACTTCATCGCAGTCCCTCAAGACATCGTAGATCAAATTGTAGGGGAAGCGTTTCATGTTGGCACGACGGAAGCGTGACTCGATGAGAGAAAATGAAAGTGCTCAGGATTCTTGGCTGCGGTCTCGACCAGTGAATCAATCTCGCGGCGGAAAGCTCGGGAAAGCGACGGGCTGACGCTCGAATAGTAATACTGTGCTTCAAGCAGGTCTCGAACCGCAAGCTCATGGAAACTGACCTTCATGCCTGGCAAACCTTGTCGAGCATCTGCCGAACTTCCTCCCAAGGCACACCCTTTGCCTTGCCGGTGCGCATTTCCTCACAACGCTGTTCCGCCAAAGCGATGACCTCATCAAGTTCATCATCATCCTCGGGGGCGGTGGTTGTCGCCAGCAACCACTCAGAAATCTCGACCCTCTCTGGAAAGGTCAGTTTGTCGATGGCTTCACGGATTTGAACAACAGACATGGCGGACTCCTTGGTTGGGTTGTGCGGGATAAAATGCTTTCAGGTTTTCAATCCACAAACTGAAACTCATTCGATATGAGCAGCACCTGCGCGAGCTGCGACAAGGCGCTTTGTGGTTTGGGGCGGTTGAGAGGCCAGCCGGTAGCGTCGCAGAAGTCTTTGGCGGCGTTCGTCAGCGGGGTGGTGCTGCCGTCGGTGTTGAGGTGATGAATCTCCGGCACCCAGTTGAAGCTGTCATTGTTCGTATTGCCGTCGCTGCCGACGGCGAAGGTGAGTGTCTCGCCTTTTTTCACCTCGTATCTGCCGAGGCCGACGGGTTCCTCGGTGGCTGGTTTCACGAGCACGTCTTGGATCACGCCGCGAGTGCTACTGATGATCCAGCCGCGCACTCCGTTGCCTTCTTTGCTTTCCTTCTTGAGCTTGCCGAAAACGCGGATGGTGTCGTCCGCTGTCGCGGTCCAGCGGAGTGAGGGGGCAATGTCGTCGGGTCCGGCATGGCCGCCAGTGGCGCTCCACATTGCGTAGGACCATTGCTTGTCGGGGATGGTGCTAGTGTGTGACCACGTTTTTCCGCCGTGCTTTTCCGTCAGCACTTTGAATGGCTGCCAGTCGGTGAAGCTCGTCTCGCCAGTCTCGGTATTCTTTGAGAAGCGCATGGTGCCGTAGCTCCACTGGAATGGCGTCTCCTGCGCGAGACTGCCAGCGTCTTTGAGAAAGCGCGTGGCAAGCTCCATCTCACGGGGGCTGGCATCGCGCGCGAGTGTGCGGCGGTAGAGCGCGCTGACTGTCTGCGCCGCATCGGAGACGCGCGTGGACTGATCACGCATGAAAGGGCTGTTCATGAGGAAAAGCGACTGCTGCGGCACGGTGGTCACGAATCGCTGCGGGCTGTGTGTGTCGGGATTGGCGAAATCAAACATCGCCGGCACGGTGGGCTGCTCGTAGCGATCGACGAAAAGATAAACGCTGCGGCGCGTGGCGGCCTCGGGCGCGGTGAGCGGCGTGGAGTGACCGCCGGCTTTGTTGTGATCGAGCGTGCCAGCGGCCGCGAGCATCGCGTCGCGCATCGTTTCGTAATCGACACGCTGACGGTTCATGCGACTGAGCAGCGCGTTCTCGGGGTCCTTCAAATTCTTCTCCTGCGTGCTCTCGCAACTCTGCTGCCAGGTGCGCGAGGTGAGGATGCGCGCGTGGAGTTTCTTCAGGCTCCAGCCTTCCTCCATGAACGTGGCCGCGAGGTGGTCGAGCAGCTCGGCTTGCTCGGGCTTCGCGGTCTGCACTCCGAAGTCACTCGGCTGGCTCACGAGCGGTTTGCCGAAGTGCAGCATCCAGACGCGATTCACGATGACGCGCGCGGTGAGCGGGTTGTCCTTGCTGGCGATGAGACGCGCCAGTTCGAGGCGACCGCTGCCGTCTGTGAATTTTTGTCCGCCGAGAAACTCGGGATAGCCGCGCGGCGCGGGATCACCCTGACGCGCGGGATTGCCGCGCACAAAAACGCGCACGTCGGAGGGCTGCGGCTTGTCCACCATCACCATCGCGCGCAGCGGCGCGCCGGGTTCACTGACTTCGAGGCTTTTGATTTCGTTCTCGAACTTTGTGAACTGCTCGCGGTCTTTGCGCGTGAAAAACTCATCCGCTTTTTCCTGCGGCACCGACATCGGTGATTGTTTGCTGAAGAGAAGCTCGCGCACCTCGCGCCACTCCGGCGTATCGGGCTGCGTGCCGGCGAGGCAGGTGGAGAAAATGTCGGCATACATCGCGGCCACGTCGCGCATGCTTTTGGGCGCGGGACGCTTCACCAACTCGTTGCGCACGACGGCGTTCACTTTGCTGTCGGGCGCGGTGAAGCGCTTCACGATCTCAGCAGCGCGCGCGGCGAATTCTCCCTGCGGCAGCGCGGCGAATTCTTTCCACGGCAGCATGGCTTTGCTCGGATTTGCGCCGAGCGCGTAGGCGTTCAGAAAGTCGCGCCAGTCGGAGGCGATCTTGTCGCGCAGCATGGCCTTGCCTGCTTTGCCGCGCAGCGCGTCGCGGGATTCGTTCATGGTGCTGGCGGTGAAGGTGAGATATTCGCGCAGGCGCTCGGGCTTGCGCACGTCGGAGAACACTTCTTCGCGGAAGGCTTTCTTCTTTTGCTCCACCACAGCGACCTTGTCGTCGAAGGCTCTCACCGCCGCGGCATCGCTCGGTTTTGCAATGACGGGCAGGACCTCCGGCTCATCGCTGCTGTTGAAGACGGAGTAGAGCGCGTAGTAATCGCGGCTCTTGATGGGATCGTATTTGTGATCGTGACAACGCGCGCAGCCGATGGTGATGCCCATGAGGCCGCGGGTGACGACGTCGATGCGGTCATCGACCTGGAGCAGGCGGTCGCCGATGAAGGAATCGTTGATGGTGAGGAAGCCGAGGGCGGCGAGGTTGGGGTCCGCTCCCTGCTGCACCTTGTCCGCCGCGAGCTGCATCGTGACGAACTTGTAATACGGCATGTCGTCATTGAGTGCCTTCACCACCCAGTCGCGGTAGGTGTAGGCATAGGGATAGGCGCGGTCCTCCTGGAA